>CAYSDO010000321.1:0-5377 GCA_964429665.1 uncultured Bifidobacterium sp. | reverse complement strand
GTTTGCTGATCGAATCGTCAGCGCGGTTCGCGACGCGATCGCTGATCTCAAGCCAGCGACGTTTGGCCGTGGTTCATTTGCCGCGCAGGAATTCGTTAGAAATCGCCTGGTGGGTGAGTTGGGCAAGGTGGACCCGGAGTTCAGTTTCCTTCTGGTAAAACAAAATGACGGCAAGGTTGCTGTGCTCGGCAGTTTTTCAGCGCACGCGACCGTCCTTGGAGGCGACATAATGCATTTCAGCGCCGATTACCCGGGTTGTTGGGAACGTGCGGTCGAGCAAGCCACTGGTGGCACGGCGGTATTTCTTGCGGGAGGAATCGGGAGTCATGGGCCAGTCTCGGGCGGAAAAGGTTTTGCCGGTGCCGAGCGCATGGGCCAGGCCCTTGCGCAGGCATTACTTGAACAACTGCCAAAAACTTCGCTCACGAACGCAATCAGCTTTGGGATGCTGGGTCTGGATTTGTCCATGCCACCCCTAAGCGTGCGGGTCACTGACGGGCTAAGACTGCGACCGTGGCTGGCTCAGAAACTGATGCCGGTGAAAAAGCAAACATTCATCCAGGCGTTCCGGCTCGACGATTCGGTTTGGATTTCCACTCCGTGCGACTTCAGCGGTGAGCTGGCGCTGGGTATCAAGGATCTTCTTCAGGTTCGTGGCCGCCACGCAGTTGTCACCAGCTTCAACGGCGACTATATCGGCTATGTGATATGCCCGAAATATTATCACATGGATGGCTACGAGCCTCGGACGATGTCGTTCTTTGGGCCGAACGTGCCTGACTATTTTGACGAGTTCATCCGCAAGATGGCGATCGAACTCGCGACCAAGTAAACATCCGCGAGCAGAACATGCGTAGTCTGATGAGAATTCTTTGTATTGCAGCTTTGGAGTTTGCCTTTCAATTGGCCAGCGCCGCCGACTTCGCCCTGCCCCGCTACGTTGACACCTGGCTGCGTCATCCGGTTTATGGCGATCCGTCGTTCGATGCGTTCGAGCGTGTGCCGGGCAATCCAATCCATCGAGGCGCTCCTCCGTTCGAGTGGCCGGTGAATGGATTTCTCTTTCACGATCCTGTCAGTGGCAATCAATACATTTACGTTGGCGATTACACCCTGGGTTACGGAGGAAAGCCGAGTCGCTGCATTCTCTACCGCTCGACTGATGGTGCGCAGACGTGGACAAATCTCGGCGTTGTGTTGAAGGGTGATCCGGTGCTCTTCGACAAGGACGGCCACACGCCGGATGTGAGTGTTGTCTATGATGACGGGCGTTATCACATGGTCTATGACTGGGGTGAACTGAACTTCAATGCAGAAGGCGGTCTGGCCTACGCGTGGGCTGAGAAGCCGGAAGGCCCGTGGCATCGAGCAACGCAACCCATCACGCGGAACACAACTCTACCCAAACTTCTAGGTCGTTATCAACGGACCTATGCCGCGACTTTGATCAAGCGTTCGCACGACTGGCTGATTGTGGCGATGATGGATTCAGCGCCGAATGCCTGGGCTTTGTTCACAATGACCGCACTGCGACCGGAAGGGCCGTGGTCCGAGCGACAATTGGTGCGCCATGTGGAGCGCGATGAATTTCATCCACCGCTGATGGAGTTCTATCCATCTTTCGCGCACAAGGGATTCCTGTATGTGCCGGCAACCTCTGTTGCGTTGAATCGCAATTTCAATTTGCTGTTCCAAGTTCCGCTGGAACACGCCACCGAACCAGACGCGTGGCGAATTGCGCGGCACGGTTCGCTCTGGCACAGCGAAGATGTGGAGAACGAAAGCCATGGTCTGTGGGGGCAAACCATCTCCGGCAGCGTGGATGCGGATGGCACGCTGCGGGCCATGTTCAACAGTCGCGATGCACGAGGCATGGGCACGGTGAATCTGGCGCGACGCCCATGGAAACAACCGTTGCGTGAACGCGGCTTTGTTTTGAGCGGTCACCAAGGTCCGAGCTTCACCTGTCTGCGCGAGACTTTCCGTCAATTCAACCTGAGCACAACTCTGCGCCTTCGCGGCACGGCGTCGCTGATCTGGGATTATCGAGGCGCGCTTGGGCCGAACCTGCCGCAGTCCGATGCAACGCTGCATCCACTGGCGAAGACTCGCTTCCAAGCTGTTCAGCTTTCTCCAGCGGGCTGGCAAATCATCCGAGTTGATGCAGAAGGCAAATCCACGACGGTGGCCTCCGGCGAAGTGACGAACCATCCATCGTGGCGAATCAACCTGCAACGCAAAGCCGATGGCACCGTCGTATTTCGAAGCGACGGAAAAGAACTTTGGAGCGGCCCACCGGATGCAAACGTCGCCAAGGATGATCCGGGAGCGATTGGCCTATGGGTGGAAGCGCACTCACATCTGACCGCGGAGGAATTTCAAATTGATGGCAAACCGCTGCCTGCCAAGTTGAACTATCTCGGGATGGAATCCTTGCTTGGGGCCGGTGAGAATCTGGCCAACTGGCAGGAGCGCGCCGGCCCGGAGTTTCGTTATGGCATTGGGCTAGTCTCGAAACAATCCCAAGCCCGGGTAAAATGGAATGTCACGGGCACCCGCCTGACCTTGTGGAGTCCGCGCGGCCCGGACTTCGCTGAAGCGGAAATACGAGTGGATGGTCAAAGACTCGCCGTGGTGAATCTTCACTCCGAGAAAGCTGAACCCTCCAGGCCAATCTGGACGAGCAAGAAACTGCGCGGCTCTTTTCACGGCGTGGTGCTGCAAGCGCGGACGGGTCAGTTGCCGGTGGATTGCCTGCAAGTGGAGAATTGAAGACGCAAGGGCCATCAACCATGAATGAGAAACAAGAATACCGCACAGCAGAACAACTCAAAAAAGAGAAACGCGGCTGCCTGTTTCGTATCTGCCGGATGTTGGTCGTTCTGTTTCTGGCGTTGGTGACGTTGATTTATTTTGTTTACCTGCTGCCGTTTTGGGGCATCCCGTTCAACAAGTCGCGCCACGGGCGCGTGCCCATCACACCACCGTGGGCGCTCGAATGTTGGCTGTGGGAAGACGACGTCAATAATGCCGCCTTTGTGAAAGAGTTATTGGAAGGTTATGCAAAGCATGATTTCCCGGTGCGGACCATTCTCATTGATAGCCCGTGGAGTTGGCGTTACAACGATTTTAAGGTGGACGAGGACCGTTACCCCGAGCCGGAGAAATTTTTCCACGGACTGCAAGACCAAGGATACCGCGTGGTACTCTGGATGACTTGCATGGTGGACAGCTACAGCAAGGACACCAAGGCGGCCCAATCCCAGGATTTCTACGACGAGGCGCGGACCAACGGTTATCTGGCGGCTGGCGCGCAATTCAAATGGTGGAAGGGTAAAGGCGGCTTCATTGACTACTCGAATCCCGAAGCCATGAAGTGGTGGCACGGTCTCCAAAAGCAAGTGCTCGATTGGGGCGTGGACGGCTGGAAGCTGGATGGCTGCGACACGTTTTTCTCCGGCCGTATCGGAAAACTCCCCGTGCCCTTCAACCGCGTTCATTCCGGCTGGATGACCACGCGTCAGTACATGGATCATTTCGCCCGCAGTGAATACCAGCACGGCCTGAAGCAGAATCCCGAATTTATTACACTGATCCGCGCGCTCGATCAGCCTTGGAGTCATCCCGAGGGCTTTGCGCCGCTCGACGCCGCTCCCGTGACCTGGGTGGGCGACAATCGGCACACTTGGAAATACAAGGAACGCGGCATTGAAGGAGCCATCAGCGACATCATGGGCAGCGCTCGGCTCGGCTATTGTGTCATTGGCAGCGACGTGGCTGGCTACCACGGTCGCAGCAACCCGGATGACGTCGGCCCGGCCACAGCGGCTCTCTTGTCCAACTGGAAACCGAAGTCAGCGCTATCAACTTCCACCAATACGGAGTTCGGCACCGCAGCGGACAAAGATGAGATCGCGCCGAACATTTATATTCGTTGGGCAGAATTCTCGACGTTCTGCGGTCTCTTCCTCAACGGCGGTCATGGCGAGCGCCGGATGTGGAAGCGCACGCAACCGGAACTGGAGATCGTCCGCAAGTTTTCATGGCTGCACACAGAGCTTGTTCCCTACATGTATTCGCACGTGGTCGCCTGCCACAACGGCGGCCTGCCGCTTATGCGACCGATGGCAGGCGGAAAGTTTCAATACATGTTTGGTGACGATTTTCTGATCGCGCCGATCCACGAAGACAAACTCACGCGCACGGTCTCGTTGCCATCCGGAGGATGGCGCTACCTGTTTGACGACCGCGAACTTCTCCAAGGCCCGCAGCAACTCACACGCGATTTCCCATTGGACGAGTTCCCGGTTTTCGTTCGCGACGGCGCAGTTGTGCCGCTCAAGGTGGCGCGTTCGTACACAGGATTTGGTAACAAGGATTCCGCCGGCTTCACAACATGGCTTATTTATCCGAACGGCAAGAGTGAGTTCACCCTGTGGAATCCAGAAACACATCCGAAACCTGAATCCACCACCGTGAAAGTGGATTCAGGCGCGTCGCTGACAATTGAGTTCTCCGGAAAGCACGCTCCGCACATCCTGCGCATCCTGGCAAAGACCAAACCCGTCAGCATCACGCTCGACGGCCAGAACCTGCCCGAAGGCGACGCGTGGAAGCTTGACCCCGGAGTCCGGAAAATCATCATCAAGACCCGCGACTACTCGCATGGTCGTTACGTGATATCGGAGCGTTAGCAAGTCACCAAAAAAAACTCACTGAGTCGGTGCAGATCACTTCCCGGCTATGGCTTGAATTTCCTCAGCCGTCAACGCGCGGGCAAACATGGCGAAATCGGAAAACTTCGCCGCGAGAAATTCGTTTCCACTGAAGTGCGGATTGCCACCCAGAGCACAATCTCTGGCTAGCGTATTCGTAAACTCGGGTGCGCCGCACGAACCTATAGACCTGCCATCAACGAACAAGGTCAACGTGCCGCCGCGTTTGACCGCAGCCACGTGATACCAACGTCCGGATTCCAATGGCACGCCAGGTGTTGAAAAGAATCCGCCAGATTCAATACGCGCCGTTAATTTTCCCCCGTCCACCATCAATCGAAGCGGATCATCCATGCCAGCGGCCCAGCCACTGAAAATCTGACCGGCACGCTTGCCCTGTGATTCGTGCAGCCGCACGCGCACGGCAACCGTGAATTCCTCCTCTGGCCAGGCAGGCACAGCATAAACCAGCATCTGGTCGTGCCCGCTGACCTCCGTGCCATCCGCGTCGCGGGCGGAATAAGTCGCCGACTTGAGTTCGCCAAACTGGGGCGCTGCCTCGCCGCGCAAAGAGTGCCTGATGATTTCACCGTTCGGGCCGGGCTTGGGATCAGGAGGCCACACCTGTTGTGGCACGAACGGATCAAGAGCAAATCGGGCTG
>CAYSDO010000320.1:0-5396 GCA_964429665.1 uncultured Bifidobacterium sp. | reverse complement strand
GCATTGAGGACATTCTCGAAGCAATCGTGGAGCGCGTGCCACCGCCAAAGCCGACGGGCGAGCGCAGTTTGCAGGCGCTGGCGTTCGATTCGTATTTTGACACTTACAAAGGTGTGGTGACACACGTGCGGGTGTTCAATGGCGAACTGAAGCCGGGCATGATGGTCAAGCTGCTGCACTCCGGGCAAAATTTTGAGGTGAAGGAGGTCGGCAGTTTCAATCCCAAGCCCTACACGCGTGACAAGCTGGAGACGGGCGAGACGGGTTATATGACAGCCAACATCAAGAGCGCGACGGACGTGAAAATGGGCGACACGATCACGGACGCGCGCAATCCGTCGGGGATTTTGCCGGGCTTCAAAGAGATTCGTCCGATGGTGTTTAGCGGGATTTATCCGATCAACACGGCGGATTACGAGGGACTCAAGTCGGCGATGGCTAAGTTGCAGTTGAACGATTCGGCATTCGCGTATTCGACGGAGACGAGCGTGGCGCTGGGGTTTGGTTTCCGCTGCGGTTTCCTCGGCTTGTTGCACATGGAGATTGTGCAGGAGCGGTTGCGGCGCGAATACAACATGGACATCATCGCCACGTATCCGAGCGTGGTGTACAAGGTGACGTTGAACGACAAGACCGAGAAGGAAGTGGATAATCCGGCGTTTCTGCCGGACGTGACTTATATCGCGAAGATCGAAGAGCCGATGGTGAAGGCGTTCGTCATCTGCCCGAATGAAAACATTGGCGATATGATGTCGCTGTTTTCCGAGAAGCGCGGCGCGTTGGATCACACGGAGACGCTGGATGCGAAGCGCGTGATGTTGACGGCGTTGCTGCCATTGAATGAAATCCTGATTGATTTCCATGACCGCATCAAAAGCATGACGCGCGGTTACGGCTCGATGGATTACGAACACGAAGGTTATCAAGAGTCGGACATGGTGAAGCTGGACATGCTCGTGAACGACGAGCCGATGGACGCGTTCTCCAGCATTGTGCATCGCACGAAAGCGGAGGGCAGGGGACGGGCGCTCGCCGAGAAGCTCAAGGAAGTCATCCCGCGCCAGCAATTTCAGGTGAAGATTCAAGCAGCCATCGGCGGAAAAATTGTCGCGTCCGAGTCCGTGAGCGCCTTCCGCAAAGATGTGACGGCGAAGTGTTACGGTGGCGACGTGTCGCGCAAACGGAAGCTGCTCGAGAAGCAGAAGGAAGGCAAAAAGCGCATGAAATCCATCGGCAACGTGAACATCCCGCAGGAAGCGTTCATTGAGGTGCTGAAGTCATGAACGCATCACGGATCGCGCATCACGTTTTATGAATTTGCACTGGTTCATCTCCAAGACCGTCCGCCACGCGAGCGCCATGCGAAAGCATGTGTGGAACATGGTAAATCTTCAACGGGATACTTTATCCGCAGAGGCAGTTTCGTCTGTCGAGAAATCGCTGCAGGATTTGAGTGAGGGAATTCGCAAGAATTTCAGCAAGGAAGAATTGATGAAGTTAATGGCCGGGTTGGAGGACACGGCCAACAAACGTCTCAGGCAGTATCCCAATCCAGTCTGGCGTGAAAATGTCGAAGTGCTGCTGGTTGCTCTGGCGGTTGCGATGGGCATCAGAACTTTTTTCGCGCAGCCCTTTAAAATTCCGACGGGTTCGATGCAACCGACGCTGTTTGGTGTAACGTCTGAAAATCTTATTGATCGTCCTGAAGTAAATTTTCCTACAGGGCTCGATCGCGTGCGGGAATGGCTGGCCGGTATCAGCTATATTGAAGTAAAAGCGAAAGCTGATGGCAAAATTGAGCGCGTGGATAAACCCGTTGGAATCCGCGTAGTGGACTTTTATCAGACCTTTTATCTGGGAGGTGTGGCTCACACGATTTATTTGCCGCCCGATTTTGGATCTCCACCAGGGGGAACTTTGGAAACACGAGCTGGCTGGCTGGATCAGAATTCTGGTCGTCCAACCGAACAGGGCACTAAATTGTATCATCGCGGTGACGTGGTTGCGCGATTCAAGGTGCAGGCTGGTGATCATCTTTTCGTGGACAGGCTCACGTATAACTTCCGCAAGCCTACACGTGGGGAAATTGTTGTCTTTTCAACCGCCGGAATCGAAGAATACAAGCGAAGCCAGTGGCGGATGCCCGATGATCAGTTTTATATCAAACGCATGGTCGCCTTGGGTGATGAGAACGTAAAAATTGGCGACGATCATCACCTGGTCATCAACGGCAACAGGCTGGACGCGAAAACGGCACACTTTGAGAAGGTCTATGGATCCAACCCTGAGACTCTGCGTGAGGGATACTCTGGTCATTTGCCAATGATACTTTTTTCGAGCGGAAATAATTTCCAAGTTCGTTCAAATCATTTCCTGGTCATGGGCGACAATACCGGGAACAGTCTTGACTCTCGATTCTTTGGGGACGTTGATATGGATTACATTATCGGAAAAGAGTTGTTTGTGTATTGGCCGTTAAGTAAGCGCTTCGGCTGGGGTCACAGGTAGAATATCACTGCGCATCGTGGATAGATGGAGCAATGTCAAAAAGCCATTTATAATGTTTGCACAATGTATGTTATCGTTTAACATTTAAGGATGGAGTCTCGATTACTGTCCTTGGTAACATTTTACGTATTTCTTTACGGCGCGATCCCAGGAGAAATCCGCCTTGATTCCATTAAGTCGATAATGACGTAGCAATTTCTTTTCGGAGTAAATGGCAAGTGATTTTCGGATTGCCTTGGATAGGGCCAAGGTTGAGTAGGTGGAAAATTTGATCCCGGTGGGACTTTGCTGATTATCCGTCACGTCAGAGACGCTGTCATCCAATCCTCCTGTACGGCGAACTATGGGAATCGTGCCGTAACGTAAACTGTACATTTGATTCAAACCGCAAGGCTCGAATCGGGATGGCATCAAATAGAAATCACAACCGGCCTCGATTCGGTGTGATAGGCCATGATCGTAGCCAAGCCGGATGGAAACCTTTCCGGGATGCCGGCTCGCGAGCCGATCGAACGCGCGCTCGTGTTCTGGTGAACCACTGCCAAGCAGTACGAATTGCATGTTCGTGGACAGCATTTCCTCGAGCGCTCCAAGTTCGATATCCATTCCTTTCTGATCTGTGAGACGTGTGATCGTCCCGAATAACGGCACGTCAGGTTCCGCTGGAAGCCCGACCTCGCGTTGCAATTCTGACTTGTTGATTGCTTTACCGCGCAAACTGCGAATAGAGTAGGGGGCTTTGAGCCATGGGTTGTTTTTTGTATTCCACTCCTCGTAGTCCACACCGTTGAGAATTCCAATCAACCTCCCCTGCCCTTCGCATTTCCTCAACAAACCATCCAGGCCTTCACCGAACTGCTCTGTCGTGATTTCGCGTGCATAACGCGGGCTCACCGTCGTCAATACATCGGCGAAAGCGATTCCAGCTTTCAGGCAGTTCAACCAACCGTAACGCTCGGCTCCCTCTCCATGAAAATAATCCAACGGAAGGTTTGTCAGTGCATAGGTGTTGCCGGGGAAAAATCCTTGATAGGCCAGATTGTGGATCGTCATGCAAACCCGGGGTGGATTCCCCCATCCTTCCGTGCGTGTTTGATGATGAATCATCAGCGGTACGAGCCCCGTCTGCCAGTCACTTACATGGACGACCTCGGGTTTCCATGGTAAATAACGCGCCAGATGCGACACACATTTTGAGAAAAAGATGAACCTTTCACCGTTGTCCCAATAATCCTTTCCACCCTCATTGTAGATTCCGGCCCGATCGAAGTATTCGGGTTTGTGAATAAAGTAAACGGTGAGGCCTTTCACGGGCTCAACCGTCCACAATTCGGCATCTGCTCGCTTCCCTCCGAGCGGAAGGTTGAAATGCCAGTCCACACGCCGTAGTCCCGGAGTTTTCTCCCGGATGCCGCGATACAACGGGGTGACGATGCCGACCTGATGTCCCGCTTTGGCCAGCGCCTTTCCGAGTGCACTTGTGGCGTCGGCAAGACCGCCAGTCTTCGAGTAAGGATGAACCTCACTGCTGGCGAGTACAATTCTCATGGCTCAGGCCGTGATCCGCGACGTGCCGATATATTTCTGCAACGGTTCGGGAATCAACACACTTCCGTCCGCCTGCTGATACGTTTCCACAAGTGCGACAAACAGTCTCGCCAATGCGGTGCCGCTTCCGTTCAAGATGTGTGGGAATTTGTTTTCACCAGTCTCTGTTTTGAATCGCATGTTCATCCGGCGCGATTGAAAATCTTCGCAGTTCGACACGCTGGAAACTTCGAGGTAGCTCCCCTGCCCCGCAGCCCAAACCTCGATGTCGTATGTCTTCGCGCTGGCGAATCCCATGTCACCGGTGCAAAGCGATATCACGCGATAATGCAAACCAAGTAATTGCAACACGCGCTCCGCGTTTGCCAGCATCTTTTCCTGCTCCGCGTAACCATCCTCCGGCTTCACAATTTTGATCAACTCCACCTTGTCGAATTGATGCACGCGAATCATTCCGCGCGTTCCGACGCCAGCCGCGCCAGCCTCACCACGAAAACACGGCGTATAGGCGCAGTAAAAAATGGGAAGTTGTTTCTCCGGCAGCAATTCCTCCCGGTGGATGTTCGCCACCGGTGTTTCTGCCGTCGGGATCAGATACAACTTGCCGAGTTCATTTTTATCGTCGCCCTCCGCGACACCGTAATACTGATCTTTGAACTTTGGAAACTGTCCCACACCCACGAGGCAATGCCCGTTGACCATGTGAGGTGGAGAAACTTCGGTGTAACCGTGCTCGCGTGTGTGGAGATCAAGCATAAACTGGATCAAGGCACGCTCAAGCTTTGCGCCCCAATTGGTGTAGAGAAGAAACCCGCTGCCTGACAACTTGGCTCCGCGCGCGAAATCCACCAGCTTCAAACCTTCGCAAAGCTCGACGTGGGACTTGGGCTTGAACGCGAAGTCTGGCTTCGTGCCATGCATGCGCACGAGTGGATTGTCCCCGGCACAATTGCCTTGTGCTACGGATTCATGCGGAAGATTTGGCAGACGCAGCATCAGACTGTCTCTCGCTGCTTCAAAAACGCCAGCATCTTTGTCGAGAGATGCAATCTTGTCGGCAATATCCTTTGTTTCCACCTTCTTCGCGTCAGCTTCGGCGAGCTTCTTCTGCCCCATCAGCGCACCGATTTCCTTGGAGACGCGATTCCGGGTAGCCTTGAGCGTTTCCACTTCCGCGAGTGCTTTGCGCCTCTGCTCATCGGCATGAAGAATTCCATCGATGAGCTTGTCGTCCCCTGCCCCGCGCGTGGCGAGGCGTTGGCGCACGAAGTCCGGCTTCTCACGAATCAATTTGATGTCCAGCACGCGCGAATTATAGGAAGGAGAACGTCTGTCGCAAG
>CAYSDO010000319.1:0-5412 GCA_964429665.1 uncultured Bifidobacterium sp. | reverse complement strand
CAGCTCAAATCGCCAGCCATCTTCAGGGAGAAGTCCTCGGGGACGCCCAAATAGTTTTGAACAGCTTCGCCCCGGCGGATCGCGCCCAGGCTGGCGACCTCACATTCGCTGAAAACGACGAGTTTTTTGCGCGAGCTGAGCAAACCGCCGCCTCCGCCATCATAGTAAGTGGCAACATGACTTCCGCCGCTGGAAAAGTGCTGATTCGCGTGACAAATGCTCGCGTGGCGTTCGCCAAGGCCCTCACACTGTTCTTTCCCGAACCAGCCTTGCCGCCCGGCATCCACTCAGGCGCAGTAGTGGCAAAGTCCGCGCGAGTTGACCCCACCGCGCATGTCGGACCTTGCTGTGTCGTTGGCGAAAACGTCCGCGTTGGAGCGAGAGTCGTAATGCTCGGAGGCAATCACATCGGCGATAATTCAGTCCTCGGAGACGATGTGAAGTTGTTTCCCAACGTCGTTATCTATCCCCGCACTGAAATCGGGAAACGAGTCCGAATCCACGCAGGAACTGTGATCGGCTCGGACGGCTACGGTTACGTTCTCGACGCTGGCATACATCGCAAAGTGCCGCAGATCGGAAACGTCATCATCGGTGACGATGTGGAAATTGGGGCAAACGTTACCATTGATCGCGGAGCGCTCGGACCAACCGTCATCGGCAAAGGCACAAAGATTGATAACCTGGTGCAGATCGCACACAACGTTCAGATTGGCGAGCATTGTCTGGTCATTTCACACGCTGGCATTGCCGGCAGCACCAAACTCGGTAACTACGTCACCGTTGCGGGTCAGGTGGGTATTGCAGGACACTTGAAGATTGGCAGCAAAGTCACCATCGCCGCTCAATCCGGCGTGATGAACGATATTCCAGACGGTCAGACCTGGCTCGGCAGCCCTGCGCAACAGGACAAACAAACCAAGCGCCAGTGGATCGCCATCCAGCATCTGCCGGAGCTTCTAAAGCGCGTGAGCAAGTTGGAGAAAAATTCTGACACGGAGACTAAAAGCTGATTCGAAAGGAAGATTATGGCCCGAACACCATCCACAATGTTGCCGCTCGACACGACCGCGCCGGATTTCAAACTTCCAGACACGAACGGCAATCTGGTTTCCCTCTCAGACTTCAAAGGCAAGCCAGCGTTGCTCGTCATGTTCATCTGCAACCATTGCCCTTATGTGAAGCATTTGCGCGATACGCTTGCCCAACTCGCTCGCGAATACCAGCCGCGCGGTATCGCAGTGGTTGGCATCAGCTCGAACGACGTCGAAAATTATCCGGAAGACGGCCCGGCGAAAATGGCCGAGGAAGCAAAAGCCGCCGGTTATACTTTCCCCTATCTCCACGACGCATCGCAGGCGGTTGCCAAAGCCTATCGCGCGTCCTGCACGCCTGACTTCTTCCTGTTCGGAACCGATCGCCGGCTGGTTTATCGCGGTCAGTTTGACGACAGCCGTCCCGGGAACGGGATTCCCGTCACCGGCAAAGATCTCCGTGCTGCGCTCGACTCGCTACTCGCAGGCCAGCCGGCTTCTGCCGATCAGAAGCCCAGCCTTGGCTGCAACATCAAGTGGAAGCCCGGCAACGAGCCGGAGTATTTTGGCAGGGTGTAAGCCGGTTCGTCGTCGTCCTCGTTCTCGTCGTCGTCCTCGGTTTTACTTTGTGTTCGAGAACGAGAAGGATCGGCGAAGCCGGGAGCTCAGGAATTTTTACGCTCGCCGGATGATTTTCGCCACGAGCCAGCCCGCCAAAACCAGTCCGGAAAGAATAATCCAATTGTAGTGATGGCCGTAAGTGATGGTTGGATAGTGGTTGCTCAACATCAGAAAAACAACCGGCTGCACGATGAACGTATTATGCTTGGAACGCCTCTTGGCACTCGCGCCTTCGGTCAAGTCCGGCGCACGGCCTTCCTTTAGCGCGGCAACCATGCGGCGTTGCGGCGGCAGAATTCGCATCCAGACGTTCGCCGTCATGATTGTGCCGAACATTGCACCAAGCTGAATGTAGGCGGCACGCTCCGCGAAGTAGTGACACAACCCCCACGCCAGCCCCACGATGAGCGCGAACGAAATTGTGATGCCGACGTATTCGTTCTTGCCCAACGGTGAACGCCAGATCAGATCATAGACCGCCCAGCCTGCGATCAGCAGTCCAAAACTCCACGCCATCGCGGCGTGCGGAGACATGCGAGCGTCCTCCAGCGGCACCATCATTCCGCCATGGTAATACATCAGCCCCAGCAGCAGGATGCCGCTCAACCACGTGATGAGCGACTCCCATTTGAACCAGTGCAACACCTGCGGCATGAGTTGCGGGCGTTTTTGTTTTTCGATGAGATAAAACCCGCCGCTGTGAACGAGCCACACATTTTTCTCCGTCTTTCCGTCAACCGCATTCTTGTTTTCAAACTCGGTCAACCGCCCATCCAGCCAGGTAAAGAAATATGTTGCACCCACCCAAAGGATGCCCGCGAAGACGTGCGTCCAGCGGAGGATGAGCTTAAGCCACTCGCTAAAGTCAGGGTTCATTGCGGCGAGGATTGAATTCAAATCGTGGCCGCAGGGTGCGCGGACGACAGGATGCGTCAAGAAGGAATTCAAGAACGGAGCGGTGGCGTCTCGTGCTTCACGTAATTGATTTCACGAATGGTGACTTCGACCCAGTGCCCTTTACCCGGCAGTTCAACTGTTGCTTTAAGGCCACGTCAACCTGTAAAACCGCACCGGATAATTCGTGGCGGCGGTGTCCACAAAGGTGAAACTGCCATCCGGAAAGGGCACTATTCTGGCGATGGACACCCAGTTGGTCAAGTTGGTGGTCGAGGGTTGCAGATTGGTGGAAGCACGCAAGGTGTAGCTGACACCGGGCCAGACAACGAAATCCAGCTTTATAGCGGCATCGCCCTGACGCGTGATACTGTCAATTCGCAGTTCCACCTCGCTCGACCGTGAATAACTTGCTTCAGTCAGAGCGCTCCAGGAGTTCGTGGCGAACGTGCGTGCGCGCAACTGGCCGCTATTTGTTAACGTCAGTGTGAGGGATGGCCCCTGATCATATACCAACGCCTCCGGGGAGATACTGCCATCAGGCAAACGTGGATCGATTCCATTCGTCGTATAGCACAGAATGGTTCCAAGCGGAGTGCTGATCGTGACGGGGAGCGATTCGACAATGATCCCACCATGTGGCGAAAACACCGGTGCGTCCAATGCAGGGTACATTCCTGCCGTGCGAAGTTGCCCAATCAATGTGTCTGTGCGCTGCGGAAACCAGTTCGTCAGCATATAGCTCTGTTCCCCAAGCCAGTCATCGTGAGTATTCAGCCTCCAGTCGGAGCCCCACACGCTCGTGGCCCACCAATTGGTAATTCCCCAGCGAACCGACTCTGCGATGATGGCCGCGTCAATCTCCCGTGCGCGCTTCATCCAGCGAGCGGTGGAACGTTCCGGCGTCAGCGCTCCGCAGTTGAAGAGCAGGCGTTGGGCATGATCGCCAAACAGCCGGCGGAATTCGGGATGTTGGTTAAGTGCCGAATAAAGCTTGCACACCCACGTCGAGCAGTTTCCAGCCAAACCGAGGATGTCGTAGTTCGCGGGAATAGTGGAACGATTTCCCCCCAAACCGTCTTCCGCATCCCAGGAGAAAAAGTGGAACGGCACGCCATTCGCCACGCTGCCGGCGATCCGCCAGTTATGGTCAAACTCCTCTGTGTTGATGGCGTAAAAGTTGATCAACAAGTAGTCAATGAAACCAGGGACATCCAGGTAATGGACCACGTTTGACCATGCTGTGTCATTGGTAATCCCCGCCTCGGCGAGAGTCAGCAGTTCATTCCAGGCGTTGGTCGCGCCGTCCGTCAGTTCCTCTCCGTTGAAAGCGTCGTAGTCCGATTTATTCCCGCCGAGATACCTGGCGGCGTAGGCGGCATCAGCCCGCTCGCCAAGGTTGTACATGCCCCAATAAAGACCGTTGATGTAGAGATTGACATAAACCCCGTGCGTCCCATAACCGCCTGTTTCCTGTTGAGTGTCGGCGCACCACTGGTCGCGCTGCATTTGCGCGAATGCCCCCACCCCGAACCAATGGTCACTAAGCGAGGCATGCAGCACGAGCACATCAAAGTTCTGAACCGGCGAACCGTGGAAAAGATCAAAAACCAGGTTCCCGGTGCCATGCAGGCGTAGATTGTGTTTGGGTGTATAGGCCGGATCCCGGCTTATCTGACCATGCATGCGAATGCCACAGTTGATTTGAAAGCCCGGCTTACCGTCCGGGCGGAAGTACTCGACCGAGCAAGGCCGTTCCCATTCCTCCCCATTTTCGAGCGGGTTCGAATAGATTCCATTGGTGCCAAACATGTCGTCAGGATTCATCACTACGCTCATCGTTGGCAGACTCAATAAAGCCGCCGGCATCTGGTTGCTCCATTGCAGATTGTTGACCAGGTTTGAATTGCAGGTGTAATAAGTCGGGACGACTCCCAGTTCGGTGACTCCCCAGTTCGTCGGGAACCCCCCGCCGGACTGGTGGGCCACCATGTTGGGGAAGACATAGGTGTGCGTGGCTACGCTTGGCACATAAGCCGGGCGATAGGCCGCCGCTCGCAAAACCGTGGTGTTGGAAAATACCAACGGGCTGCTGTAAACAAATCCGTTCGTAGGATCAGGCACGGTACCATTGGTCGTGAAGTAGATCGTTACGCCAGGTGTTGGGGAGGCAATGGAAACTGAAACAAAGTTGGTGAACCAACCTCTGCCGGGGCTGAACTCCAAACTCGCGATTACGAAATTAGTCCCGGGGCTGTTGGGCATGCCCGGCGTGGGCCACGCCAGGTAATTGTTGGTCAGACTGTCCGATGGAAGTCCATAGGCCACGTCGGGCAACTGCGGCGGGAACGTGGGATGGAACTGCGTTGCGATGGTAACGCCGTCCGGCCGAACAAGAGCAAGATATTCCCCTTCATCGGCCATTTTGAAATTGGTGTGCAACGGATTTCCAGGTGTGCGCCGGTTCTTGTCGGATGCCCAGACCACCAGATACTGGCCACCCGCGATGTTCGTGGCCGGGAAGCTCCACTTGGTCAACTGTGCCGCATTGTCGGTAAGCGACCACCCGTTCAGATTCACGGGGGAACATCCGGCGTTGTGAATCTCAATCCAATCGGAATGCGTTCCGTTTTCATCGGTAATTCCGATGACGTTCTTCGCCATGAATTCCGAGATGATGATATTCGTGTAGGCGTCGGGCGGCGAAGTGACAGTCAGCAGCAGGCTGCACGTGGAGCTGTGCGTGGTTGCATCGGTGGCGGTAAAGGTAACCACATGTTGGCCCACACCAACAACTGTGCCGAATGTCGGATTTTGGGTGACCGATGCTTCGCTGCAAGCATCGCTTGCCGCGAGTTCGCCG
>CAYSDO010000318.1:0-5416 GCA_964429665.1 uncultured Bifidobacterium sp. | reverse complement strand
GGTTTAACTTATCATCTACTGATTTAGATTGTTTTGGGAATAATTGTTGGCAAATTATTTCTATCAGCATTCCTGCTAATATTCCCAATAATTCATAAACTATATTATTCAAATAGATTGCTAGCATATGCCCAGGCAACCATCCTATAAGCCCTGCAAGTGGTACTGTAATACTCATTTTTCTTAGATAATTTATAAATACATTATTTTTGTTCTTTAGTATGGTTTTTGCAACTTCTTTACCATTTCCGATTGTTCATGAAACAAGGATTTCGCGCTCGCGCTCACGCACGACAAACACCGGGCAGGGCGCGCGTTGGACGACATGCTCCGCCACGCTACCGAGAAGGACATGCTTCAACCCGGTGCGCCCGTGCGTCGAGATGACGATAAGATCGGCGGGAAGGTTTTCAGCCGCCTCAATGATTTCGCGGGAAGGTGAACCAAGGCGCACAAGTGTGACGACGGAGACTTCACCGTGCAATTGCTCCTCTGCAATCTTCGCGAGTTCCCGTTCGCCCTCTTCCTTCATGCTTCCCTCCAGGCGGGCGTAATCAATACCGCCGTATTCGCCGGCGCCGTAACCCGGCTCCGCGACATAGAGCAGCGTGATCACGGCTTTGTGCTCTCTTGCGAAAGGGAGTGCGTATTCCAGAGCCTTCTTCGAGCAATCCGAAAAGTCAATCGGTACAAGAATGTGTTTCAGCTTCAAAGGCGATTTCGCCATCGTGCGCGTCGCAGCGTCCATCAAGGGTTCGTCGCTGCGATCAAGTTCGAGTGTTACTTTGCCGGGGTTGTTGTTGGCAGGTCGGGCTTTCATGACAATCCTTTGTGTTGATTGTTCAAAACGGGCAATGCGGGTTACTCATTGATTCCTCCATGCCAATAACCACTTTGAGTGAAAGTTTTTTTGAACACCACAGTGATGGTCGTCGCACGAACCGTGCTGCTTGTCGGAGTTTGAATGGTCGTAGTCGTGGCTTCCAGGGTGGGTTGCGACAATCGCATCAACGCAAAGCACGGGGCACGTGTTCCCAGTTTCTGCGATGGGTCATCCCGCGCGTCTGGTACGTCGGGTTTGATTTTCACGGCTCCAATATCAAATGAAATTCAACACACGCTACACGATTCTTGGCGAACTTCTGACCGATTTTGGCCGCGCCATCAGTTCGCAAACTCTGCTTTGGCCTTCCTCTTCGTCGTCGTTCTCGTCGTCATCCCCGGTTTTTTAATGGCTTTCTAAGACGAGGAGGATATTAACCGTCACCCAGCAACTCCTGCCGTCGTGCGCGGCATTTTTCCAGAGCCTCACCGTTCGTGGCGCGTTCGAGCGAGAATGCCAGCACAGAAAGCCGTCCGGGCTGAATCCGCGCAAAACCGCCGCCGACCAGATAGACATCCCGCTGCTGTCCGTTGTGAATCACAAGCTCGCCCACATCCAGAACGGTCACCAACTGCCCATGTCCCGGCATCACGCCAATCTGGCCGTCCACCGTGCATAGCTCCACAAGCGAAGCCTCCGGTTTCAAACGCTCCCCGTCCGGAGTCACAATCTCGACGTTCCAGCCGCCAACCGACTTTCGCTGGTTGACCATGATTGGAAAGCTATGCCAATGCATTGCGACACGCTGTTCCTCCCTTGTCCAAGTCATTCCGTTTCTTGACAAGGCATGAAGCAGAACGCCATTGAGACAAGGAATGGTCAAGTTTTACCAACCGGCGGGCAGCGCATCTCCGCTCTCGGAAGTTCATTTGATTGGAGAGCGATGACATGAAAGCTGCGGCGCGGAATCGTCGGGCCGACGAGAGCGGTCGGCCAACCGGGCATGTCCACTTTGAGTGTGTGGGTCGGGCATGCGTTCATCAATTTCTGATCACTGCACGCGCACCGAAATGCTGCCGCCCGATCTTCCATACTGCACCACGCGCGCCCTGACCTTCTGGAAAACACCATGAATACAAAAAATGACCGCGCCACCTGGCTCAAAGGCGAAAACGCCCGCTGTTCCATGCCCCCGAAATTCACACAGCAAAGCTTTCGCTTCGTGTTGCTCGGCGCGCCCGGCGTAGGCAAAGGGACTCAGGCCGAGTTATTGTGCGAGCGATTCCACACCTGTCACCTCTCCACAGGCGATGTTTTCAGAATGGCCAAATGTCTTGCAGAAAGCGAACGGACACCGGCCATTCAAACGGCACTGGGGCACATGCGCCGCGGCGAGTTGGTTCCGGACGGAACGGTATTGGATCTGATCAGCGAGCGGGCCCGGTGTCTGCGCTGCCATGGTGGTTTCCTTCTGGATGGATTTCCCCGCACTGTCAGGCAAGCGGAAGCTCTGGATGCACTACTGGAGCGGGAGAAGGTCGCGCTCACTGCGGTGGTCAACTACGAACTGCCGCTCGGCCAGATCGTGGAGCGGCTCGCGGGTCGCCGGACGTGTGCCGACTGCAAGGCGGTGTTTCACGTTGCGACCCTGCCCCCGCTGATCAATGGCGTTTGCGACCATTGCGGCGGGCAACTGGTGCAACGCGAAGACGACCGACCGGAATCCATCCGCGTCCGCATGGCGGCCTACGAAGCGAGCACTTCACCGCTCGCCGAATTTTACCGGCGCAAGAATCTGCTCGTTTCCATCACCGCTGACGGTTCGCCGCAGGAGATTTTCGAACGAACACTTGCTTTGCTGCCGATCACAAACTCTGGCCGTCGCCAACACCAGGAAACAAATGAGGGCGGCCAACAACCAAAGGAATATCATGAATGCAGATCAGGAATTTGAACGTTTCCAGGCGTTCATCAACTGCCAGTTGAAGCCCTCGCGCACGGGCGACGCAGCCCCGCCAGAACTGCAACGTTGGCACGCGGTCACGATCTCGCGCCAGACAGGATGTGGGGCAAAGGCCATCGCAGATGATCTCGCGGAGTATCTGCAGTCACACTCGGGCCGCAAAGCCCAACCGTGGATGGTGTTTGACCGCAACCTCGTGGAAAAGGTCTTGGAAGAACACAATCTGCCCGCAAGCATGGCAAATTACATGAAGGAAGATCGCATCTCCGAACTCGAAGACATCATGGAAGAGTTGTTCGGCCTGCATCTGCCGAAGTGGCTTCTCGTCCGCAAAACCTCTGAAACAATCCTGCATCTGGCGAATCTCGGACATGCGATCCTGATCGGACGCGGCTCAAACATCATCACGAGCAAACTGCCGTTCGTCTTTCACGTCCGCCTGATCGGCTCGTTGGACAAACGCGTTGAACGACTCCGTCAGGAGCGACGACAAACGGAAAAGGCCGCGCTACAATTCATCCGCACCGAAGACAATGCGCGGAGACGCTATCTGAAGAAATACTTCGGCAGGAACGCGGACGACCCGATGCTCTATCATCTCGTCATCAACACGGACCTTGTCAGTTCTGATACAGCCGCAGCCATGATAGGAGGTGCGGTTCTGGAAAATGCCGCAGGCAAATGAAGATTAATTGCGGCGGCACTGTTCCGTCCGCATCCTCCATTCTGAGAAATCCGCGCGTGCGAAACCGAAACGCGCGAAGCAGAAGTTGATCAATGAGATTGACCGGTATCATGCGCATCCTT
Organism: uncultured Bifidobacterium sp.; assembly: GCA_964429665.1. Classification (GTDB taxonomy): domain Bacteria; phylum Verrucomicrobiota; class Verrucomicrobiia; order Limisphaerales; family JADLHS01; genus JADLHS01. Next base: position 1,823 of record CAYSDO010000318.1, on the reverse strand, counting down.
TTCGGGCGCACGATTCGGCGGATTGGACCGGTCTGAATTCACAACAGGCGTCACCTCTGTCTGCAACACCTCCAGCGGATGCTCCTCCTCATGCCAGTGTTTCGATACCTTGCCGTCCCAGCACGCGAGGTTAAGTGGATACACATCCGGATCGAACATGACGTGGTAGAAATGCCAGACGATGATTGCGAGACACGCGAGGATCGCTTCGTAATAGTGAATCGTCAGTGCCACGTCCACCGCCCAGCGCGGCAGCCAGTGCGTGACTTCCATTTTGAACCACACGACGAGTCCGGTAACGCCCATGATGATCGTGCCCCAGATGACCGCCCAATACTCCATCTTCTCCGCATAACCAAACCGTCCGATCTGCGGTTTCTCTTTTCGCAAGCCAGCCAACCAGCGCACCGTGCCGACGATGTCAGCGAGGTCTTTTTTCACCGGCAGAAAATCTATGACCAGTTTCCGCCCGTCCTTGGAGACGACAAGGTAAACGAGGTGATACAACCCGATCAGCAGCAGCACCACGCCGGCCCCGCGATGCGACCAGCGCCGGAACGGCTCGCTCGAACCCATCAGTTTCGCGAACCATGAATCAGGAAACTTCAACGCAAACCCAGTGATCGCAAGCGCAATGAAACTCAGCGCAAGCACAGCGTGTTGCCAGCGTTGCCCCAGATTCATCCGCATGATCGGGCGACCGGACGAGCGTAGATGCGCTTTCACCTTCTTCACCAACAGGAGAAAATTGTGCGCGAGCATCCCGCCAATGGTGCCGATGATGAGCACCAGATAAATCTTCCGCACCCACCAGTTGACGGTGCTGCCGATGTCCGAAGCGCTCTGTGCCGCCGAAAGATCAACGTGGACTTTGCTCAGGGAAAATTTCTCGTTCGCGCCCGGATGACATTTGCCGCACGTCGTGACGAGATTGTTTTTGTGGATGGTTGAACTCGCATCCGTGGACGGCAGAATTTTGTGATAGCCATGACAGCTCGCGCAGTTGGCCGCCAGCGTCGAGCCGTACGAATTTGCCAAGCCGTGATAGCTGTCGAAGAATGTCCGCACCCGGTCTGCGGGCAGATTGTATTTCGTGTTGATACGCTCCGACGCGTGGCAACGGCTGCAAACATCCTCGGAAATCTTTCGCGAAGCACCATCGCCCGCCAACGATCTGATGTTGTGCTCGGAATGACAGTCCGTGCAGGTCGGTGCGTCACGCACACCGGCTGCGAGCGCTTTGCCATGGACACTCGCGGCAAAATCCTCCGCCTCCTTGTCGTGACACGTTCCGCAGGTCGTGGCTTGTCTGGTCACATGCAAAGGCGAGAGCGGTGAGATGGGCGGCACGACCTCGTGCGAATCGTGGCAGTCCTGGCAGGTCGCCGCAGTTGCGTCACCGCTCTTCACGGCGCGACCATGCACGCTGGCGCCATAACTTTCCGTCTGGCGCTCGTGACACAAACGACAGTTCACGGGTTTGGCTGCGAGATTGTCGTCGGGATGCTTGTCCGTGAGATCGGCGTGGCAACTGGCGCAGGTATTCGTCTTGTGCGCGGAAGCGGCGAGCTTGGCGGGATCAACGAACAACAGGATTTCCCGGCCGGCGGCATTTGTCTTCGTCAACGTCTTGTCCGAATGACACTCCAGACAATCACTGTCCTTCAAACCCGCCGACGCGGAATGCAGCAGTCCCATCCCGAGCGCGGCACAGACCAGAACCCATTTTCCCCGGACACCCATACAATCTTAAAATCACAGTCCGCAGATGAAAAGACTCCCCGAACCTTGCTGAATTCAACTCATCTATTGCCGCAAAAGAA
>CAYSDO010000317.1:0-5455 GCA_964429665.1 uncultured Bifidobacterium sp. | reverse complement strand
CGACACGGTGATCGCGACATTTACGCTGGCCAGTGCTGCTGGAGCCTCGCCCATCGAGGCCGCTATACTTTCCAATCACGCGGCGGGAATCGTCGTCGGCAAGGTGGGCACGGCCACGGCAAGCGCCGAGGAATTGCTCAAGAGTTTACCCGAGTGAGTCCAACCAAGATTACCACGTCCGACATCCGCGCCATGAAATCGCGCGGAGAAAAAATCGCTTCGCTCACGGCTTACGATTATCCGATGACGAAACTGCTGGACGAGTGTGGCGTGCCGCTGCTGCTCGTCGGTGATTCACTCGGCATGGTGGTGCTTGGCTATCCCAACACGACGCTCGTAACGATGAGCGAGATGGAGCATCACACGCGCGCTGCCTCCCGCGCGAAGCCTCGCGCCCTGCTCGGTGCTGATCTTCCGTTTCACGCCTATGACAATGTTACGGAAGCCGTGGCAAATGCGCGGCAGCTTGTCGCGGCGGGTGCGGAATTTGTGAAGGCTGAGGGCGGCCGCGAAATCCTGCAACAGGTGCGAGGCATCATCGCAGATGGAATTCCATTCATGGGTCACATCGGGATGTTGCCGCAACATGTCCTGGAGGAAGGCGGCAAGTACCGGATCAAGGGCCGCGATGATGCGGGTCATGCAAAATTACTCGATGACGCGGCGGCTCTGGCGGAGGCAGGTGCGTTCGCCGTCGTGCTGGAACTGGTGACACCGCCCGTGGCGAAGGAGATCACCGGGCGATTTCCGTTTGCGACCATCGGCATCGGTTCGGGGCCGGATTGTGACGGACAGATTCTGGTGACGCCGGATTTGATCGGAACCTTTCCATGGTTCACGCCGAAGTTTGTGAAACAAGAGTTGAACGCGGCGGAGCAGATGCGCGCGGCGATCGAAAAGTGGAAGAGCACGATTTAGGCGGCGCAGCCGTGATTCGCCGCGCCGCCTTTGGTGCAACCTTTTATCAACGTGCCGGCGGCATTCCGACTACGTGAGGCAATGCGGGAGGACGATGGCTCAACGCCCGTCTTCTCATGCGCGTGAATACAAGCAGATTGAAGAAGTGCATCAGACCCAGCACCAGCAGCACCAATCCGACCTTTGTACTGAGGTTTTCGATCGCTTCCTTGGCGTCCGCCGCCGCGGCTCCATATTTCAAGGCGAGCGTCACGTAGCCGACGTTGATGAGGTAAAACCCGACTACGAGCAGATGATTCACCGAATCGGCCAGCTTCTCGTTGCCAAGAAAGCTGTCCACGAGAAAGATTCGTCCGTTCCTGTGCAATGTACGGGCGACCCATACGGTGAGGGCCACGCTTATGGCGAGGTAGGTGATGTAGGTTGCAATGATCCAGTTCATATATGTTCCTTTGTATGTTTCTGATATTTCTGTCCGGACAGAAATATAGTAATCCACGGATGTTATCCGTCAAGGGGCAATATCTTAGAATCTGTATTCATGGTGGATTTAAGCGGACGGGAATGCCTGCCGACGGGAGCATGAGAATTCCCGGGAGCGCGGTCAAAAAAGACTCTTTGTCATTCCGGACGCGAACGGATAAATCATCGGGATGCGACGACTGACTCACATCAACCGGCATGGTGCTGCAAGCATGGTGGACGTTTCCGAAAAACCTGTTCTCCTGCGCGAGGCTGTTGCGCGGGGGGAGATTCTTCTTAACAAAGCGACGTTGCGTCTGGTGCGGTCGAACAAGATTGCCAAGGGGAACGTGCTCGCCACCGCGCGGGTGGCGGGAATACTTGCGGCGAAAAAGTCTGGAGACCTGATTCCGCTCTGCCATCCGCTGGCGATTTCGCATTGCGAGGTGGAGTTCCAGTTTCCAAAAAGCGCAAACTGCATTGTCATTACGGCATCGGCCAAAATTGCAGCCAATACGGGAGTGGAGATGGAGGCATTGACGGCGGTGAGTGTGGCGGCACTGACGATCTATGACATGTGCAAGGCGGTTGACAAGGCGATGAAAATCACAGGAATCCGGCTCGTATCGAAAATAAAGTGCGAGATTCCGCAATCTTGAGCAAGCTCGACAGCGACAATCGCTTCTTTATTTCTGTGTCGTCACCCGATACTCTGTTCGGCACATGACTGCGAAAACGACTTTTCAAAAGCTGAAAAAAAATCAGGTTCAACTCATTGCCAGCGGCGATCTGCGACTGTCCGCCAATCAAGTCTGCTGGCCCGCGCAGGAAGAGATGGAGACCGCACTTACCGCTGCGCTTAAAACCGAGGGCTTCGAACTCGTCCGCGCGCACAAGTACGACGAGGTCGCAAAGCATGGCTTCATTGATTCGCAGCGCAAGGGCATGGATGTCTTCAAACGCGTTGATCCCGACGCACCACTCATCATCGCCGAAGCCGTCTGGCAATACTCGCATCACGTCCTCGCCGGCCTCACCACGCATCGCGGCCCGATCCTCACCGTCGCCAACTGGTCCGGCACCTGGCCCGGCCTTGTCGGCATGTTGAACTTGAATGGCTCGCTCACCAAACAAGGCGTCAAATACTCCACGCTCTGGAGCGAAGATTTCACCGACGACAATTTCAAATCAAAACTCCGCGACTGGCTCAAGACTGGCTCGTGCTCGCACAAGACCGATCACGTCACGCCGCTCGCCAAGGTGAAGGTGGATGCCGGCGCGAAGAAACTCGGTGAAGCCCTTGCCGCCACATTGCAGCGCGACAAAGCCATCATGGGCGTGTTCGACGAAGGTTGCATGGGCATGTTCAACGCCATCATCCCCGACGATCTTCTCCACGCCACCGGCGTATTCAAGGAACGTCTCAGCCAGTCCGCGCTCTACTACGAGACCACGCAGGTCAGCGATTACGAGGCGCGCGAATGTTTCGCCTGGTTCAAGAAGAAGGGCATGACCTTTGATCTCGGCCGCAACGAATCCACCGACCTCACCGAGCGCCAGGTCCTCTGGCAATGCAAGACCTACATCGCCGCCGTGCGCATCGCGGATGATTTCGGCTGCGACACCATCGGCATCCAATACCAGCAAGGCTTGAAAGATTTGTCCCCTGCGAGCGATCTCGCCGAAGGCACGTTGAACAACAGCGATCGTCCGCCTGTGAAATCCCGCGATGGCCAACGCGTGTTGTTCAAAGGCAAGCCCATCCCGCACTTCAACGAAGTGGATGAGTGCGCCGGGCTCGACGGCTTGATGACGCAACGCGTCCACGAAGCGCTCAAGCAACCGGTCGAAAACACACTGCACGATCTGCGTTGGGGCGATTGGGACAAGTCCGGCACCACGACGGAATACGTCTGGGTCTTCGAGATCAGCGGCAGTGCGCCGCCCGCGCATTTCATTGACGGCTGGGAAGGCGCGGAAGGTTTCCGTCAGCCGTCGATGTATTTCCCGAAAGGCGGCGCGACCTTGCGCGGTATTTCCAAGCCCGGCGAAATCGTCTGGTCGCGCATCTACGTGGCTGGCGGCGCGCTGCACATGGATTTGGGCCGCGCCAAAGTCATCGAGCTTCCGCGCGAAGAAACCGACCGCCGCTGGAAAACCACCACCAAGCAATGGCCCATCATGCACGCCGTCACCTACGGCGTCTCGCGCGATCAGATGATGGCCAAGCATCAGGCCAATCATATTCAGTGCGTCTATGCCACCAACGCCAAGTCCGCCGACGAATGTTTGTTGACGAAAGCTTCCATGGCTGCCGCCCTCGGCATCAAAGTGAATCTCTGCGGCACGAAAGCGGATGAGAAGAAGTGGTGAGCGAAAGCAAACATGCCTTCCGAATCTCCACAAAACTTAAAGGCAATTCGTTTTGAAGGTGAACTCCTGCCTAATTGGGCTCAACTGCTTGATTTAGCTGGCAGGCTTTGTCCCGTTTCGGAAGGAACACGCAACTGGTTTTCTCGACTCACCAATTCATCGGGCGTGGACGATGCGCGAACAGTACTGACTCAGTGCCAACTTCTCAAAGCGAGTCTTCAAGAACGCAGAAATGCCATAACCATTGAGCTTCAGCGAAGTCTTAATGATAGTCAGGCGTTACAGATTTACTCAGCTTGGATGTACGCGCTGGACACAATGATTCAGCAGACATCAACCAGGAAAACCTGCTCATGGCATGTGGAAGGATTAGAGCAGGCGGATGAAGATGATTCAGGAGGCGGAGATATTACCCTGCGACGAGTCTAATCGGGCTGAATCAGCAGCGCAGACATTTGCCGCTGGAAAATCCATCAAGCGAATAGCCGCTGGTAAATTTGTGAGTCACACTCCTTATCGCACGGTGTGGTTCGTGCCCACTCGCTCTGCAGCAAAGGTCAGCGTTAGAGAACGCATCTGGCCGTCTATCGAGCGCAAGTTTTTCGAGATGTTACCATATCAATTGATCGTGCGTTCGAAATTGAATGAGCGCGTCTCGAGAAGTTTCCATAAACGGTTAAGAAGCAAACAGGCCATGATGATTTGGACACCCGGTGCCGTCATTCTCAATATTCCGAGAAACAGATCGGCATTCATCGGAATCTGATAACTCGAGAGCAGCACCCAAAGCATGAGTGTGGCGAGTTTTGGCAGGGCTGCGCCGCAAATCAATGTCCATACTAGTGCGGCGATGAATCCTTTGCAGCGCAGCGAGAAGTAAAGCCCGATGGCAGGGATTGTGAACAGCGTGACGAACAGCAAGACTATACCTCCAGCCTGCGACTCATGCGGAATGAATGTTGAAACATAGAGCCACAGGAGCAGAAACGTCACCGATGCAGGAGCGAACTGTCCCCAGATTGCGCGCAGCCTCGCCCAGATGATTTCATGAGTGCGGAGCGGCGCAACGAGCAATAATTCGAGCACGCCTGTTTCGCGCTCGCGACGGAAACTGCCCGAGGCCGTTGCTGCAATGGTCAACGCCATCAACCAACCCATGATTTCCTCAATAGGAAAGGCGCCTTGGAGGAAAGCTCCATCTGTCAGCAACATGCTGTAAACCGCTATGATGATGGCAAACCATATCCACGTCAGCAGCCGTCCCTGCCAGGTCCTCCGCTCCAGCCAGCCAATGGGATTGCGATCAAGCCACTGCCGCATCCATTTCCGATACAAGTCCAAACCCATCACCGGAGTGAAAAGATTTTTCTGAATCCACAGCCGCCGTGCCGAAGGCGGTTCTTCCTGCCACACACGCTGTGCCCGACGGGCGGCGAATATCACCGCTGTGAAAAGCATAAAGAACGAAATTCCAGCCAGTTCGCCGATTGAAAACAGGTGATCCCTGTTGAACGTTGCTACGGGAATGCCCCAATTCCTGCTTCGTACGCCGCCAATTCCGGTGGCTTGTTCACCAATCATGCTCAGTGTTTGCCAATCCATGTTGAATCGCATGCTCAATGTTGGTGATGCGAAAAAGGCTTGTTGCGGGCGAAGCCTGATTGCGGTTCTCGTGGTTGTTGGAGCGGCAGTATTTTTGAGG
>CAYSDO010000316.1:0-5458 GCA_964429665.1 uncultured Bifidobacterium sp. | reverse complement strand
GGCTTGCTGACAACGCGTGTCAACACCACGGCGGCAATGAGAAAATCCATGTCCGCAAATTTTTCGGCGTAACCGAAATCCCACAACACACACGTGCCCGGGCTGCACTCAAACGCTTCGTTGCGCGCATGAATCGGAAACGTCGGCGTGCCACCGGCGACGACGCGTGGCAACGGCAGCCCGGAGGAACGGATCTCGTCGCAGAGTGTTCTTACAGGCAGAAAGGCTGATTCGCACATCGCCGTGCGTTTTGCCAGTTCCGGTTCATGGATGTGTCCGTCGTAAACGTGCAGTCCGTCGGGATTGAGACCGGGAGAGGTCGCAATGAGCCGGTACAACTCCAGCGCCTTTGCTCCGGGTTCGACACCCGTGCGATGCTGGCCGCAATCCACATCCAACAAAACATCCAATCGCGTCGAAGCGCTGGCGAAAACTTTCCCGAGAGTGCGGATGGCTTCCGCTTCATCAGCCACGCAGGCGAATTTCGTAGCCGGAAACTTCTGCGTGAGTTCCAGCAGCCGCTTTGCATTTGGGCCGACGAGCGGGTATGCGATCAAAACGTCCTTTGCACCCGCGCCAGCCGCCATTTCCGCTTCGGCAATCGTCGCACACTTGAACTTGCTGACCCCCTCCTCGATCTGTATCCGCACCAACTCGGCGAGTTTGTGAGTTTTTATGTGCGGACGCAGCCGCGACACGCCACCCGCGATGCGGATCATGCGCCGGATATTTTCGCGAATGCGGTCGGGATAAAGCAACAGCGCGGGCGAGATGACTTCGTCCGGGTTTGCGAGGTGGAACCACTCGCTCATGCGATCTCGAAGATGGCTTCAATTTCCACGGCGATGTTTCCCGGCAACGGCCCCATGCCTACGGCGCTCCGAGCACCGACGCCGTTTTCCGGGCCGAATACCTCTGCGAACAGTTCGCTGCAACCGTTGATGACTTTCGGGTGGTCGTAGAAATTCGGCGCGGAGTTTACCATGCCGAGTATCTTGATGACGCGCTTCACACGATTCAGGCTGCCCAGTTCATTTCGCAAAGTGGCCAGGATCGCAAGGCCAACCTGTCGCGCTGCGAGTTTGCCTCCGGCGAGATCGAGATCAGCACCGACGCGGCCGGTGATGAGCGTGAGATCGGGTTTAAGCGGTCCGTGCCCGGAGACATAGGCGAGATTGCCGACGACTACGAGCGGTTTGTAAACGGCCACGGGTTTTGGGGCCGGTGGCAGTTCAAGTTTCAGTTTTTGGATTTTGGATTCAGCATTCATGCATTCTTCAACAAAAGGAGGAACATTTCCAATTAAGGACTATTTCGATCGGGCCGTCCAGTAATCCATTCGGTGGTATCAGTGACAGGTGCGGCACTCGCAGCTTCTGGTTTGTGTTCAGGTGACTCTTTTGAAACCATTTTTCAATGAACAATCAATTTCGCCAGCAAGTGCGGCGGCCAGTCGCAACACGAATGTCGCTGGAGGCAATAGATATGATGTCCTGCGAAGACTTCGTCCGTATTATCGGGCCTGTGTTCGAGCATTCGTCGTGGATTGCCGAGGCCGTATGGTCGAGTCGTCCGTTTGTCAGTGTGGAACAGCTTCATTCGGCGATGTGTGAAATTGTCCGCTCTGCTGGTGAAGAGAAGCGACTCGCGCTGATCCGTGCGCACCCGGATCTCGTCGGCCACGCGGCGTTGGCTGGTACACTCACGCCAGAATCCGCGCGCGAACAGGCGGGTGCGGGGTTGGGCAATCTCACTTTCGAAGAAGTTGCATTGTTCCAATCGAACAACGCCGCCTACAAGGAGAAGTTTGGTTTTCCGTTTGTCATCTGCGCACGGCTGAACAAAAAGGAAGCGATCTTGAACGGATTCAAGGTTCGTCTGAAGAATTCCCGAGAACAGGAAGTCGTGGCCGCGCTGGAGGAAATTTTCAAGATTGCGGAACTGCGCCTTCAAGACTTAACTCACGTCTGATTTATGCCAGCCAAACTTAGTACCCACGTTTTGGATACTGCGCACGGTTGTCCAGCGCAGGGAATGAAAATTGAATTGTGGTCGTTCGACGGCGAGGATCGCACGCTTGTCACCACCGCCAGGACCAATACCGAAGGTCGCACGGATGCTCCGCTGCTGGCTACCGACGAAATGAAGGCGGGTCAGTACGAAATCGTGTTCTTCGTCGGGGATTATTTCGCGGCCAGGGCCACGCCGATGCCCAAGTTGCGCTTCCTGGATCATGTGCCGGTGCGTTTCGGCATCGCGGATGCGGGTGCATCGTATCATGTGCCGCTGTTGTGCTCGCCATGGAGTTACTCCACGTATCGAGGGAGCTGAGATAAAGCTCCAAGTTGCAAGCTTCAAGAAACCGGCGCACTCCGATTTGATGGGTGGAGCTTGTTTGAATTGCGTCAGCCGGCTCGTTCCAGCAATTGCTTTCGGGCGTTTTCCAATTGGGCTGCGCTGCCAAGCAACAGCAGTTGATCGTTCGTTTGTAGTTCTTCATCCGGCCCGGGATTCACCATGTTTACGCCGGCGCGATCAATGGCAACAATGCTCGCCCCGGTGCGGGTGCGGAGTTCGAGTTCGCGAATGAGTCTTCCAATTGCGGTTGATCCAGCGGTAATGATGACGGTTTCCAGATCAGCATCTCGCAATTGGGAAGGGCGGGCGATCTGGGCGGTGTCATGGTGCGGCGCGGGTGTTTGGGCAAAAGTTTCCTGCAAGGCGAACTGCGCCTTCGAGTAAACTTTGATGAACGACCGCCACAAAAGCCACGCGATGAGTCCGATGATGACCAGCATCACCAGCAGGACGTTCAGCGGCGGCAGCAGGGTGGAACTCAACACCAGCACGAACAGTCCAAGGCCCACCGTGCCGGCAATGGGAATGACATTGGCGACCACGGAGCGAATGGCTGCGGTGCGTTCGCCGGCGGCGGCTTGAGAAACTTTAGTTTCTGCCATCAACAGGCCGAGCGCCTGCAATTTCCTGGCAGTGGCGATGAACATGGGCAGGGAGCAAATCACCGCGACGAGCCAGAGTGTCGCTTTGAGCCATTGATCGCCGAGGCCGAGATTATTCAGCCATTGCGGCGGGCGTTGGGCAACGAACGCAGCGGCGATGAACACCGCAGCGATGAGCGCGGCGTTCAAGCCCATCTGTAATATCCAGCGGCGCGCCAAGTGTGTGGCCAGGCTGGTGGTCTGGCGGGTGCCGATCTGTCCGACCCAACGCGTGTAGAGTTCGAGAGAATTGACCAGCGGTTGCGGTGCCTTGCGGTCAAACCAGCCAACCAAACCGTCGGCGCTCCTGATGAGGTAGGGCGTCAAGAGCGTTGTAATCACGGAAACCGCGACGGCAATCGGATACAGAAAGCTGCTGGTGACTTTCAGCGTCACTCCCAGCGAGGCGATAATGAAAGAAAACTCGCCGATCTGCGCCAACCCCATGCCGACGCGCAGCGAAGTGCGAGTGTCGTTGCCACCCATGAACGCGCCGAAGGAGCAGGTCAACACTTTGCCAATGATGACCGCAATCGTGATGACGAGGATGGGTTGCCAGTAGGTGAGCAGCATTTTGGGGTCAATCAGCAACCCGATGGCGACAAAGAAAATGGCGCTGAACATGTCGCGCACGGGTTCAATCAGCTTCTCAATCCGGTGAATCTCGCGCGCTTCCGCTACGACGGCACCAATGATGAATGCACCTAGCGCGACGCTGTAGCCCAGTTTTGCCGCCAGCAACGATACGCCGAAACACAAGCCGAGCACGGTGATGATCATCATTTCGTTGCTCTTGAACCGTGCCACGTAGCCAATCAAGCGCGGCACTGTGATCAGGCCAACGACCAGCGTGACGGAAAGAAAGATGCCGAGTTTGCTCAAGGTTGTGCCCACGTCAGCCACGCTGAGTGTACCGGTCATCGCGATGCCTGAGAGCAAGGCGATCATGGCGATGCCGAGGATGTCTTCGATGATCAGGATGCCAAAGATCAGTTGCGCGAACTGCTCCTTCATTTTGCCAAGTTCGCCGAGCACCTTGATGATGACCGTGGTGGAGGACATGGAAAGCATTGCGCCGAGGAAGATGCTGTCCATTGTGGTCCAACCAAAGAGCCGGCCGATTTCGTATCCGACCCAGAAGAGGAGCAGAATTTCCATCAGGGCGGCGATGAACGCGGGGGCTCCGACCTGTTTGAGTTTGCGGAGGCTGAACTCCAATCCGAGCGAGAACATCAACAAGATGACACCGAGTTCAGCGAGGGTGTTGATGGTTTCTTCGCTCTTGATGAGTGGGAACGGAGGCGTGTGCGGCCCGATGATGATTCCGGCGAGAATATAGCCGAGTACCACCGGTTGCTTGAGCCGATGGAAAATGATGGTGACGAGGCCCGCTACGAGCATCACCACAGCCAGGTCCTGTAAAAATTCAATGCCGTGCATCGCTTAATTTTTTTTATCCGGTGACGAATAGACTTTTCATGGAAGAAGAACGCAAGTCCGGAAACAAGTTCATGCACACTTTTTTTGGCAAAACCGATGCTGACAATCGGCGATACCCCGTGTAGTTAGTCCCGCAGCGATGATTGAAGAACTGGCCCGATCAACCCTGGAGCGCATCGAGGCTCTGGCGCAGATCAGTGATGACGCCGGGCGGTTGACGCGTTCTTTCGGCTCGCCCGCGATGCGTCGCGCCAACGACCTCGTTGGTTCGTGGATGCGTGACTCAGGCATGAGCGTGCGCACAGATGCGATCGGGAATCTCATCGGCCATTATCCCGCCGCAACGCCCGCCGCGAAGATTCTTCTGCTTGGTTCTCATCTCGACACGGTGCGGGACGCCGGAAAATTCGACGGGCCGCTCGGCGTGCTGGCGGCGCTGGCGTGCGTGCAGTTTCTCAACGAAACAAAGACCCGACTGCCGTTTGCAATCGAAGTCATTGGTTTCGCGGATGAGGAAGGCGTGCGCTATCAAAGCACCTACCTTGGCAGTCGCGCGCTGGCGGGAACATTCAACCCGGAGGATTTGAAACGAACAGATACGCGAGGAGTTACCATGGCGGAAGCCATTCGCGGATTTGGTGGAAATCCCGATGCCATCATCACTGCCAGAATGGATGCGAGCCGCCTGATCGGCTATGTGGAGACTCACATCGAACAAGGACCGGTGCTCGAACAAAAAAACCTTGCGGTGGGCGTTGTCTCGGGGATTGCCGGCCAGACGCGCGCGCGAATCACGTTCGTTGGTGAGGCGGGTCACGCTGGGACAGTGCCGATGAGTCTACGGCGGGATTCACTTTGCGCGGCTGCGGAATTTGTTCTGGCCATCGAGGAATTGGCGAAAAATCGCAGTGGCCTTGTCGCCACCGTGGGCGAGATCGACGCCATTCCGGGCGTGGGGAACGTGATTCCCGGCCAGACCAAGCTGAGTCTCGATGTGCGCCATGCCGACGATGCCATTC
>CAYSDO010000315.1:0-5469 GCA_964429665.1 uncultured Bifidobacterium sp. | reverse complement strand
TTGGCCCTGCTTCAAGACCGGCGTGGTTCGAGGGTCGCGCCATTTGTGAATCTCTGAATGTCCGTCAGCGAAGGAGAATCCGGCTGCCCCTGCATGGTAACTAGCAGGATAATCCACCATCACAGTCGAAGCGGCGTTGGGATAGTTATCCATGAGGACGATAAAAAAACCATCATTTATGCTGTCTTCGCGCTCTTCCAAAAGCACAAAGGTATTTGCCGGGCCGGGTTGAATCATGTCTCCCATCTTTTGGTATACTTTCCACAATGACCCCCATCCCCCGTCTGTGCCCTGATTGCCACCCACCCAGATGTTCATGGACATGCTGCGGATGCGCGGAATAATTTGAGAGCCAACTTTGACGGTTGCACGATCCGCAGGACATTTCCAAATGCCTGGCTGTTTTCCGCAATAAGTCCAAAGTGGACTCTTGGAAAGATTGTTATCTATGTCCCAATTGGCGCGATTGTTTCCATCGAAATCCAGGATTCCAGTCACCCATGCGAAACGTGCATTCGCAGCTGGGGGATCGGGAGAGTAGGCAAAAGGGATCCGGTCGCCATTATCCTCGGAATACATTCTCCATGCCAGCGCGAGCTGCTTGCCGTTGCTCATGCACATGATTGCCTGTGCCCGCTGCTTTGCCTTGCCCAATGCTGGCAGCAACATTGCCGCCAGAATGGCTATGATCGCAATCACCACCAGAAGTTCGATGAGTGTAAAACCGTTGCTGACTCTTATGGACGAAGTTGGAATGGGTAACCGGGAACGCGAAATCGCCGGGGAAATCGTACGATAATATCCTAGCAAACTCTTTCTTGTAATCGCAAGCGTCATGAAACGTTTGCACAGGTATGCGTTCACGAGATTGAGCCTGCAATGCGGCATTCCAGTCGTCAAGTGGAGATTTATTACCGTCTTCGCCTTCCTTGTCTCCTCGGTACATCCATATTCCTTTTTGTAGTTACTGAACCCAACAGGGGTGAAAAATGGATACAGAAGCTTCCCGTTTGGCATTCGTTGTTTAGAATTCAAAGTGGGCGCGGCAGCCATCGGTGGGTTCGTTGGGGAAGGTGACGCCGTAACGAATATGCAGCGGTTCTCCTGCGTCGAATTCCCCATGACGGCGACGTGGATTGTTGGCTGGCAAAGCAGCGCGTGGGTTTTCCCGCTCTTGCGTGCAGCAAGGAAGGTTGCTACGCTTTTGCCGCTGTCTATTTGACATCATCAAAACTATGAAATTGAATCAAACACTTGTAGTGGTCGCCGGTCTTGCTGCCGCGTTGCAGATTGCGACTGCTGGAAACGTCACTGGAAAAATCACCCTCAAAGGCACGCCGCCTCCTGAAGCGCCCATTCCTCAAGCCAAGGAAAACGCGGATTGTGGCAAGCTGCTCACCGCAGTCCCAACCACCCAGCATTGGGTGGTCAGTTCCAAGGGTGAACTCGCGAACGTGGTGGTTGTCATCAAGGGTGTCGCTGGAGCGAAGTCCACGGGTGATGCCGCCGCGCCAGCTTTGATGGATCAAGTTGGCTGTATTTACACGCCGACAATCCTTGCGGTGCAAACCGGACAGAAGATCACGGTAAAGAACTCGGACCCCGTAATGCATAACGTCCACACAAGGCCAAACGTGGCAGGCAACGAGGAGATGAACAAGGCACAGTTTGCCAAAGGTCCTGATTTGACCTTCACGTTCTCAAAGCCCGAGGATTTTCTGAAGTTCCAATGCGACGTCCACAACTGGATGTTCTCCTGGGTGACGGTGGTGGATCATCCTTACTTCGCAGTGACCGACAAGGACGGCAATTTCACCATCAAGGACGTACCGCCGGGCAAATATAAGATCGTGGCGACGCATCGCAAGGCCGCGCCAAAGGGCATGGAGAGCGACATCGAAGTCAAAGCCGATGGCGGCAAGGCAGACTTCACACTCGAAGTTCCGGCCAAGTAATCTTTGCATTTCGGAAACCGCTGCGGTCGGAAAGCCGCAGCGGTTTTTGCTTTCCAAGAAGCGCGGGATGACATCGTCTCGCGTAATGTTCGCGACATAAACTTTCAATGAACCAATCACCCCGCAATTCCTGGTTGCATCGTTTTGCCCTTCTAACGGCGGCGGCGACACTGGCACTTCTGGGCATTGGCGGGTTGGTGACGAGTCATGGCGCGGGCATGGCGGTGCCGGACTGGCCGACGAGCTACGGCTACAACATGTTTGCACTGCCGTTTCATTTCTGGAAGGGCGGCGTGTTCTACGAACATTCGCACCGGCTCGTGGCATCGGGTGTTGGAATGCTGACAATGATTCTCGCAGTGTGGTTGTGGTTTTCGGAAACGCGTCGCTGGATGCGCTGGCTTGGGGTGATCGCGTTGGTGGCTGTGGTGCTTCAGGGCGTGCTTGGTGGCTTGCGAGTGGTGTGGTTCAAGGATCAGATCGGAATCATTCATGCAACCCTGGCGCAACTTTTCTTCGCGCTCGTTTGTGCCATTGCGCTTTTCACAAGCCGATGGTGGCAGGTTGGAGTTCAAGCTTCAGCTTGTCCGGGGAGCACGCTAAAGCGTGAACTCCAACCAAACGTCGAGGTGCGGCGGATGTTCCTCGCCACGACGATTCTGATTTTCCTTCAACTCATCATCGCGGCAACGATGCGACACGAACACGCGGGGCTCGCGATTTCGGACTTTCCGTTGGCGCACGGCAAACTCTGGCCGGACATGACCGCCGCGGCGGTGGGGCGATACAACCAGCAGCGTATGGAAGTCGTGTCGTTGAAACCAATCACGGCATTTCAGATTGGATTGCAGATGGCGCACCGGATCGTGGCGGTAATGATTCTGATTGGAGTTGCGGCCTGCGCGTGGCGCGGAGCGAGGACACAACTGAGGCGGCTCACCTTTACATGGCTTGGCTTGATTCTGGTTCAAATTGCGCTCGGCGCCTGGACAATTTGGTCGAACAAGGCGGCGGACGTGGCAACGGCGCATGTACTGGTGGGAGCGTTTTCTCTCGTGACAGGCGTGCTCGGTTGCATTATTTGTAACGCTCGTTTGGCCGGAAACAAAACCCCGCACGTCGTTGGAGATGCACAATGCTCCACGATACGGACTGTTTCGGTCTGACAAAATCATGAGCGCCGTAACCCAAGACATCGCCGCAGCAGCCACGCCCGCCAAGGGCTGGGTGTCCGTTTATTCAGATCTTATCAAGGCCCGCCTCACCACGCTGGTGCTGTTGACAACTCTGGTCGGTTTTTACGCAAGCTGGCAGGGCGCGATGAATTACCTGCTGATGTTTCACGCATTGCTGGGCACAGCGCTGGTTGCCAGCGGCGCGGCGGCGTTGAATCAGTTGCTCGAACGCGAACACGATGCGCGGATGCGGCGTACGGCAAACCGCCCCCTGCCTTCGGGCCGCTTGCAACCGGTGACGGTGATGTTGTTCGGCGGTGTTTGCTCGGTGGTGGGCTTGGCCTATCTCGCGCTGCTGGTAAATCTGCTGACGAGTGTGCTCGGAGCGATTTCGCTGGTGAGTTATCTGTTCATTTACACGCCCCTCAAACGCATCACATGGTTGAACACTGCGGTGGGCGCGATACCAGGTGCGTTGCCACCGTTGATGGGTTGGGCTGCGGCCCGCAACGAGTTGACTGGTGGCGGCTGGGCGTTGTTCGCAATCCTCGCGTTCTGGCAGATACCACACTTCTTCGCGATTGCTTGGATGTACAAGGAGGAATACGCAAAGGCAGGTTTCCAGATGTTGCCAAATGTGGACCCGGATGGCAGTCGCACCGGGCAGCAAGCGGTAAGTCACACACTAGGACTGCTTCCTGTGAGTTTGTGTCCGTTCGTTCTGCATCTGGCGGGGCCGGTATATCTGACGGCTGCGATTTTGCTGGGGGGATTCTATTTGTGGTGTGCGTTCCGGTTTGCAAAGAGGCTGGATGTGCCGAGCGCGAAGAAGCTTTTTTTTGCCTCCATCATTTATCTGCCGTTGCTGCTCATCGCGTTGGTAGCGGATAAGATTTGAATCGCGGACGGAGCACGACCGGTTTCCGATCTCAGCGCGTAGATGCCGAGGTAATCGTTGGTTAATTTGGACGCTTTCTGGCGTGCGTAACCGCTGCGGGCGAGGGACCGCCCGCGCTCCGGCTGAGTAGGAAATGGAATCTGCGATTGACACGCGCCTGACGAACATTTTTAATTCGCCCTTCATTTTGAGGGTTCTGGTTGGAAAACAGTTTTAACAACGGTTGATCAAAACATGCAGGCAACAACTCATACCGAGTCGCACAAGGGCGCGCACGACGCCCACCATCATCATCACGAGCCGGGCTTTTTGCAGAAGTACGTATTCTCCACCGACCACAAAATCATCGGCATCCAGTACGGCCTGACGGCGCTGGCATTTCTGTTCTTCGGCTTTCTTCTGATGCTCTGCATGAGATGGTCCATTGCCGAAGGCGCAAATGCCGCGCAGATCAAGGACTACGTCATTCGCCCAATCCCGCTCGTGGGTGGTTTGCTGGAAAAGCTTTTGGGCGATGTCGCGCCAAAGGGCATCATGTCGGCCGACCTTTACAATTCCTTCGGCGCAATGCACGGAACGATCATGGTGTTTCTCGCAATCGTGCCGCTGGCGTTCGGCGCGTTTGGCAATTACGTCGTACCGCTGCAAATCGGTGCGCCGGATATGGCGTTCCCGCGCGTGAACATGGCGAGCTACCAGTTCTACTTCATTGGTGGCGTCATCATGTTTGTAAGCTTCTTCATTCCAGGAGGCGCGGCTCAGGCGGGATGGACGTCCTATTCACCGCTGGCGACGACAATTCCAACTCATGGCCAGGCATTCTGGCTGGTGGGCATGGTGTTTCTTATCACCTCATCCTTGTTGGGCGCGGTAAATTTCATCGCTACGATCATCCAGCTTCGCGCGCCGGGAATGACGTGGATGCGGCTGCCCTTCTTTGTATGGGCGCAGTTTGTGACGGGCTTCCTGTTGCTGCTGGCGTTTCCTCCACTCGAAGCCGCAGGTGTGATGCAGCTCATGGACAATGTTTTTGGAACGAGCTTCTTCCTTCCGACAGGCCTTGCGGTAGGCGGACGCCTTGCGGACGTGAGCGGCGGCGGGAGTCCCCTGCTCTGGCAACATCTGTTCTGGTTTCTTGGCCATCCCGAAGTGTACGTTCTGATCCTGCCTGGCATGGGTGTTGTGGGCGAAATCATTGCCAACAACACGCGCAAATCACTGTGGGGTTACAAGTCACTCGTGTATTCAGTGCTGGCGATCGGTTTCATCTCGTTCATCGTCTGGGCGCATCACATGTATCTCACCGGCATGGGCACAAAGATTTCGGCGTTCTTCCAGACCACGACGATGATCATCTCGATTCCGTCAGTGATCATTCTGACCTGTCTGTTCATCTCACTCTGGGGCGGCTCGATCCGCTTCAACACTCCGATGCTGTTTG
>CAYSDO010000314.1:0-5523 GCA_964429665.1 uncultured Bifidobacterium sp. | reverse complement strand
CGGGTTTTTGAACTGTACCGGAAGGAGCACATCCTGTTGCGCGAAGCCGAGGTGAAAGTGATGGGCTTCGATCATCAAGGCATCGCGGAGGCGCTTTTGAGGAACTGGAAATATCCGCCGGCCCTGGTTCATGCCGTGGGATACCATCATTGTCCGCAGAATTCTTCCGTGGGTCAGATGGAGGCATCTGTGGTGCATGTATCGGATCACCTGGTTAACGCAATGCAAATGGGAAGTTCAGGCGAACGCCATGTCTCGCCACTCAATCCTCAGGCGTGGGCCGTGTTGAATTTGAAAACAGCCGTGCTCGAACCAGTGATGACCGGCATTGACGAACAGATCGAAGCTGCGAAGGAAATGTTTCTAAAATCATGAACCTCCAATCAGCCCAGAGCGGGCAGTTTGACTCGGTTTATCCCGATTTTTTGCGCACGGGTCTTGGAAAGCTGGGTGAACTCGATTCCCGCCGCGAACTGGTCTCGCTTTTTTCTGCGCTCGAACATTTTCGTCACGACCTGCACCAGGAAAACGACTCGAAAGGCATACTTTCGGTGACTTACTATTATGTGGCCGGGCTGAATCTCTTTCGAGCGGTGGGTTTCCTTCTCGTCAATCCGCAGGAGATGGATTTCCAGTTGGGGTTCGTTGCACCAGAGACGGAATCCGGGCTGCTTGAACGAATTGTCAATGAGCAGATCAAGGCGGGTCGGTTTGCGCTGGCACTGCGACGCGGTGCACCGGTGCTTTTTGAAATGCTCGACGGCCCGTCAACCGTGCGGGGAATGTTGCACGGGATGACGCTTTCCTCGCAGGCGGTGGGGATGTTTTGCGGGTTGTTGCAAAAGGAGCCAACGCCGGCGACGGATGTGGCGCATAGTTTGTTGTCGCTGTTGCTGGGTGAATGTGCTGATGCGCTTGCAACTCTCCGCAAAACAAAACAACTTACCACCGAGGTGGAAACTCTTACCGGACTGCTTCCATTGTGCGCCTGGTGCAAGAAGGTAAGAAATGACAGCGGCTATTGGGAGCAAATTGACCATTACCTCGACGCGCATTCAAGCGCGCACCTCACTCATGGCGTTTGTCCGGATTGCAAAAAGAGTTTTCTCTCCGGTGTGGGGAAAAAGTAAGGGCAAACTCCTCCAATCCATCTTTCCCGATGCAAAACGGCTTGTCCTAATGGACACGTCCGCTAACCTCTGCACTGCTTTATGAATTACAGGATTTCGCAACGCGCAGCTTCGCTCAGTCCCTCCCTCACGCTGGTCATCGATTCCAAGGCCAAGCAAATGAAGGCGGATGGTTTGGACGTGGTTGGTTTTGGCGCAGGTGAGCCGGACTTTGATACGCCTCAACATATCAAGGACGCCTGTGCCAAGGCACTCGCGGATGGGTTCACCAAATACACGCCTGCCGCCGGCATTCCCGAACTCCGTCAAGCCATTGCGGACAAACACAAACGCGAGAACGGACTTGCGTACAAGCCGTCGCAAATCATCGTCAGTTGCGGTGGCAAGCACTCCTGTTACAACGTCATTCTCGCGACGTGTCAGGAAGGGGACGAAGTCATCATCCCCGCACCGTACTGGTTGAGTTATCCCGAAATGGTCAAGCTCGCGGGCGCAAAGCCGGTGATCTTGGAAACGACTGACAAGACCGAATTCAAAGTCACTCCCGTGCAACTCCGCTCTGCCATCACGCCGCGCACGCGGTTGTTCGTGTTAAACTCGCCCAGTAATCCGACCGGCAGCGTTTACACGCCAGACGAGACAAAGGCACTCGGCGACATCTGTGTCGAAAAGGGAGTGCTCATCATGAGCGACGAGATTTACGAACATCTGCTCTATGATGGTGCAACGGTGAAAGGCGTCGCGAGTTTCTCCCAGGTCCACTACGACCACACAATTATTGTTCACGGTTTTGCGAAAGCGTGGAGCATGACGGGATGGCGGCTGGGTTGGTGTGCTGCGCCTGAACCGATTGCCAGGGCGATTGACGCCGTGCAAAGCCACAGCACGAGCAACCCGACTTCGTTCGCGCAGAAAGGTGCTGTAGCCGCGCTCAATGGCCCGCAGGATCATTTGCCCAAGTGGCTGGCGGAATTTGCCAGGCGCCGTACCTACGCATTCAACAAACTCAACTCAATGCCCGGCATCACCTGTGTGAACGCGAAGGGCGCGTTCTATCTCTTTCCGAACATCTCCGGGACCGGTCTCAAGTCTGCCGACTTTTGTGCAAGACTTTTGGAACAGGAAAAGGTCGCTGCCGTTCCTGGTATCGCGTTCGGCGCGGACGATTATATCCGACTCAGCTACGCGACGAGCATGGCGAATATCGAGAAGGGTTTGGCGCGCATCGAGAATTTCTGCAAGGGGTTGAAGAAGTAATCAAGTCATGCCAGCCATCATCATTTCAGCACTCGTCGCTGTAGTGATGATTTCAATAATCTATCTTGTCCGCTTTGGGCGCAGACTGCGGCATCTCGTGATTGATGGACTTTCTGCGTCTGAGTTCAGGCGAATTGACCTAAGTGAGTTTCCACATGCGAATATCGAGTCCTTGGCGGAAAACACTTCAAAGCTCGAAATTCTCGGATTCTCGCAAATTGCCGACTTTACGATAGTGCGCTCCAAGCCATGTCCGATGTCCGTCTGCTCTCGGCTATTATTCAACCGAGGAATGAAATGCAGTGCTACGATCGTTCAACATTTCGACAATCTAAGATGCTATCTCCATTCGGTCATTATTTTGTCCTCGACGATTGAAAACAATTGGTCTGTGGGAACACATAACGCACCACCCAATCCTATTGCACCTCTTATTCGACATCCTCGCGTAATAGGACGCCGGTTACCCGGAATAGCCATTTCAGAAATGTTATCGGCTCACATGAAAATGACGGAAGATGTTTCAAATGGATTGGAGCTTCGTATCGTGTCTCCAACATCATTTGATGAGCATATTCGCGATCTGACTTTGCAAGCAACCGAGCGCCGCGAATTGGCAGTCAGAAAGAATGCGTTCTGTTTTGGAGTTGCTTACTATTGGGGGAAAATGTTCTCCGATGACGATTGGATGGGTGACTACCCGAAAGAAGCCAAACGGCTCAAAGCTCCTCCGTCGGCGTGAACGGCAGGCCGCGTTCGCCGTTGAAGAGTTTGCGCAGGTTTTGTCGCTGGAACTGGACTCGCGACGGATGGGAAGTCCCCTGCTGGCGCGCTCACTCAATTCGCGGCGGAAACGCCGGCCCTTGAGACAGTCTTCGTAGCTGATCGAACCTTCAATCGGTATCGAAGGGACTTTTGATTTTGAGTTCATTGGCGACTTCGCAAACGAGCGCTTTACACTCCTCGACATTACGATATTCCGGCAGGCTGGCAATACGAAGAACTTCCTTCCAATCCATGTCAATCGCACCGCCGAGCGCGACAAAAGCAAGTTCCCGGACACAAACCCGGATTTTACCAATGCTGTTGAAATCATTTCACAACCTGCGTGATTTTTCTTCCGCCCACATAAACGACAAACGCCACCGCAAAACCGATGAACCATGCGTAGTGATACAGGTCGGCCAGAAATTGTGGTACGCTTCCTTGCCCGAGTGCTTTTATCTGAACTAGGAATCCCGGCAGGCTCGGCAACGCTCCGAGCAGCAACGCAATCAACGCCACCACACTGAAGCCGTTCGTGAACCGGTATTCCCCATCCGCCTTGTAGAGCGCAACCAGATCAAGTTTGCAATGGCGACAGACGAAATAGTCCGCGATCAGGATTCCGCCAATCGGTCCGAGCAGTGCGCTGTAGGCAATCAGCCAGGTGAAGATGTAGCCACTTGGGTCTGACACGAGTTTCCAGGGCATCATCAATACGCCAATGATGCCTGTAATGTAGCCACCCACTCGGAATGAAATCCATCGCGGCGCGAGATGCGCGAAGTCGTTGGCAGGACTTACAATATTTGCGGCGATGTTTGTCGCCAGCGTGGCGATGCAGAGCGAAATCAAGGCTGTAACAAGCACGGCGGGGTTCTTGAATCGCGTCAGCACATCAACAGGATTCCAGAGCGTCTCGTGGAAGATGATTGTCGTCGCCGAGGTGACGGCGACGCCGATGAATGAATACAGCGCCATCGTTGTTGGCAGGCCGAGGGCCTGGCCAAGGACTTGGTCGCGCTGGGATTTTGCGTAACGCGAGAAGTCCGGAATGTTCAGCGAGAGCGTCGCCCAAAAACCAATCATGCCCGTGAGTGCCGGGAAAAAGTAACTCCAGAACTGACCGGCCTTGGGCTGTCCCGGGTCGAAAGCCGACGGTTGGGAAAGCATCGGTCCGACGCCGCCCGCATTCCGCCAGGCCCACCAAAGCAACAGCAATCCTAGAACGATGAGAAGCGGGGCCTTGATGTTAAGCAGAACCCGGATTGTATCAATGCCGCGGTAAATGACCCACATGTTGATGCTCCAGAAAAGGAGGAAGCAAACAAGCTGGTATCCATCGATATCCAAAACCGGGAGGGCTTTGGCTTCTAAAATTCGCGGCAGGAACACCCCGAGGATTTTATAAATCGCGTCGCCGCCGATCCACGCCTGGATGCCGAACCACCCGCAAGCAACGAGCGCCCGGAGAATTGCCGGCACGTTGGCCCCAAGCGTGCCGAAGGCCGCGCGGCAATAGACCGGAAACGGGATGCCGTATTTTGTTCCGGCGTGGGCATTGAGAACGATCGGCACGAGCACGATCAGGTTGCCGAGAAAGATTGTGAACACCGCCTGCCACCAGTTCATGCCGCTGCCGATGAGCGAGGAGGCGAGCATGTAGGTGGGGATGCAGGCAGACATGGAAATCCATAGTGCTGCGAAACTGCGGGCTGCCCATTTGCGCTGCGTGGAAGGTACGGGCGCAAGGTCATCGTTGAAAAGTGCGCTGGATTTGAGTTCGGCTTGCTGGCTTTCCGTGAGGTCGGCTTGAATGGCGTTCATGATTGGATTCCACCGTGTCGTGATGGGTTGCTCGTTTGTAGTAAGCCCGGGACGACGGGAGAAAAGCAAGTCTCCGTTCCCGTCTGTCATGGCTCGACATTGGGGAATCATTCCACCAAAACTATTCTCGCAGTCGCGACTCATGCAAACGACCTATGAACCCATGACCGCCAGGCAGAAGCGCGAGCTTCGTGGCTATGTGAGTTGGTGGATTCAGCCGTTGCGTGTGGTCATTTATTTGGCGGTCATTGGATTTGTAAGCGCATGTTTACGCTCCATTCATCTCGCGTTCGGAAAGCCGCGTCCGGTCTTCTCCTGGGACATCTGGTGGATGGTCACTTCGCTCGCATTCGCCGTCTGGCTCTATCGGAAGGATAAAATCTGGAGTGGCGGAAGGAAGGGCATACAAGGCATGAAGGCCGATCTGGCTGAAGGAATACTCGCGGTGCATCACATCGTGGTCAAGGATGTGATTGAGATTGAGGAAGAGGAGGACGAAGGACCTTCATTCTTCATGCTGTCATCGGAAAACGAAGTCATCTACTTC
>CAYSDO010000313.1:0-5544 GCA_964429665.1 uncultured Bifidobacterium sp. | reverse complement strand
TTGACTGGAACGTCACCGCGCGGATGAATCATCCGTTCATCAAGAAGTTCGTCGAAGAACGCGAACTCACGCTCATGCTCGTTGTGGACGTGAGCGGCTCGGGCCTGTTCGGCTCGCGCGACCAGTCCAAACGCGAACTTGCCGCCGAGATCGCCTCCGTGCTCGCCTTCTCCGCCATCCGCAACAACGACAAGGTCGGCCTCATCCTCTTCAGCGATGAGGTGGAAAAATTCATCCCGCCGCGCAAAGGCCGCAGCCACGTCCTGCGCGTCATTCGCGAGGTGCTGTTCTTCGAGCCGAAACGGCGCGGAACGGACTTGAACGCGGCGCTGGAATTTTTGCTGCGCGTGCAATCGCACAAGGCCGTGGCCGTCGTCGTGTCGGACTTCATCGGCTCACCCGCGGAAACAAAACGGAGCGGCGGACGCAGATTGAAACCGCAGATGATGTTGATGGAAACGCTGGCCCAAGCATCGTTCACGATGCTCAAGCAGGTGAATCGCCGTCACGATGTCGTCGCGGTGCAAATCACGGATCGCTACGAACTGGAACTGCCTGCCCTTGGCCGCCTCGTCCTGCGCGATGCCGAAACCGGCGAAGTCATCGAGATCAACACCGGAGATGCTCGGAAGCGCCAAGCGTTCACCGAACGTCAGCTTAAAGCTCAAAGCGATACAGCGCGTTTGTTCCGCTCGGCAGGAATTGATTCGATTCAATTGCGTACCGACCAACCCTACGGCGCAGCGCTGACGAAATTTTTCGAGACACGCGAGAAACGGAGACGGCACGGATGAAAAATTCGATGAGAAGTTTGTGTGACAACCGCCCTCACCCCTGCCCTCTCCCCCGAGAGAGGGTGAATCATTCGCAGTCTCAGACGACTAGCTGCGGCTGGATTCGCGGGACAGTCTTTCGCAACTTTAGTGGCCCACAATCGCTGTCCCCTCTCCACGGGGGAGAGGGTCAGGGTGAGGGCGAGCGTTTCCACTGACTCATGGCCACGAACCAACATGTTTCAATCGCCAACGCGGCGGACATCCGCGACATCGCGCCGCCTGTGGAAATCTCAAACGGTTTCGCGTGGCTGTGGTGGACGCTTGCAGCCCTTGTGATTCTGACAACAGCAGCACTTCTGTGGCGCTGGTATCGAAAGCGCGCGATGCAAATCCCAATCATCCCTCCCCTGCCCGCTCACGTTCGGGCAAAGCAAAAATTGCAGGAAGCACTCACCCTCATTGCCCAGCCGAAGCCTTTCGTCATCGCGGTATCCGACACAGCGCGGTGGTATCTGGAAGAACGCTTCAACTTCCGCGCGCCCGAACGCACGACCGAGGAATTCCTCCACGAACTTCAGCGCACCGACCGGCTGACACGCGACCAGAAGGACAGTCTCGGCGATTTCCTCCAAAGCTGCGACCTTGTGAAGTTTGCCAAATATGAGCCCGGTGAACGCGAGCTGCGTGATTTGCACGGCTCGGCAGTCAGGCTGGTGGAAGAGACTCAACCGCGCGAAGTCGCTAGCCCAACGTCCAACACCGAGAGCCCGCAGCCAGCATGACCTTTGCATACCCATATCTCTTGTTGTTGCTGCTGCTGTTGCCGCTCGCAGCGTGGCTGAAAGGCCGGCGCGGTCAACCGCCGGCATTCGTCTATTCTTCCACGCAATTACTGCGCGGCGTTCAGGAAATTTCCAAATCGAATACTGGCGGATTTCTCGCCGCGTTGCGTTGGCTCGTCCTCGCGTTACTCATTGTCGCACTCGCCCAACCGCGTCTTACCAAGTTCGACACAACCAAAGCCACCGCGAGCGGCGTAGATATTGTGGTGGCGTTCGATTTGTCCGGCAGCATGGCGGCGGAGGATTTCGAAATCAAAGGCGAGCGGGTGAATCGAGTGAAGATGGCGAAGAGTGTCCTGGAAAAATTCATCGCCAAGCGACCAAGCGACCGAATCGGACTGGTCGCGTTTGGCACGCAAGCTTACATCGCTTCACCCATCACGCTGGATCACGATTTCCTGCTCAAAAATCTGGAACGACTCGATCTCAACACCATCAACGGCAATCAAACAGCCATCGGCTCGGCGTTGAGCACCGGGGTAAACCGCCTGCGCGAATTGAAGTCCAAGAGCAAGATCGTGATTTTAATGACAGACGGTCAAAACAACGCCGGTAAAATTGCCCCGCTCACGGCCGCCGAGGCCGCCCAGGCGCTCGGCGTGAAAGTTTACACCATCGGCGTCGGCACTCGCGGCCAAGCGCCCATGCCCGGCACGGATATGTTCGGTCGCCGTGGCTATCAAATGGTGGCGGTGGATATTGATGAAGACACGCTGACAAAGATCGCGGATATGACGGGCGGCAAATACTATCGCGCCGACAACGCCGACAATTTTCAACGCATCTACTCCGAAATTGACAAACTTGAGAAGACCGAAGCCGACGTGAAGAAGTTCGCACAACACACGGAGCTGTTTGAATTGTTTGCCATCGCCGGGCTGTTGGTTTTGGCTCTGGAGATTGTGCTGGGGCAAACCGCTTTGAGGAGACTCCCATGAACTTTGCCTACGGACATGTTCTTTGGTTGCTGCTGGTGATTCCGGCGGCGCTCGTGGTCTTCTTCCTGTGGGCAATGCGGGAACGCCAGCGACTGATGACTCAGTTTATTCAAGCGCGACTGCTCCCTGGCTTGGTTTCCGGTGTTTCGCCAGCACGTATCAAGGCTCGTTTTGCATTGGTAACGATCTCGGTCGCTTCGTTGCTCGTCGCACTTGCGCGACCTCAATGGGGCTTCACCTGGCAGGAATCGAAACAGAAGGGTCTGGATATTGTCGTGGCGATTGACACGTCGAAGTCAATGCTCGCTGAAGACATCGCGCCGAACCGGCTCCAACGCGCCAAACTCGCCGCGCTTGATCTGATGCAACAGGCCAAATCAGACAGGCTCGGACTGGTGGCGTTTGCCGGCGGAGCGTTTTTGCAATGTCCACTGACAATTGATGACAATGCTTTCAAGCAAAGTGTCGAGACTCTCGACGTAAACATCATTCCTCAAGGCGGCACAGCGGTCGCCGAAGCGATCAACACGGCGATGGGCGCGTTCAAAGAGGGTGACAACTTCAAAGTGCTGGTGCTGTTCACTGATGGCGAGGACAACGACGAGAACGCCGTTGCTGCGGCCGAAGCTGCGGCGAAGGAAGGCATGAAGATTTTCACTATCGGCATCGGCACGCCCGAGGGTGAAATCCTGCGCATCAAGGATGCGAAGGGGCGCACGGATTATTTGCGCGACTCGGACGGCAACGCGGTGAAGTCGCGGTTGAACGAAACGTTGTTGCAACAGATTGCTGGCGCGACGGAAGGTGGTTTTTATCTGCCGATGCGCGGAGCTAAGACAATTGATACGCTCTACGAGCAAGGACTCGCGCCGCTGCCCAAGTCTGAAGGTCAAGAGAAGTTGGTGAAACGGATGCACGAGCGTTATCATTGGCCTCTCGGTGCAGCAATCCTGCTGTTGCTGGTTGAGATGCTGCTCCCGGACCGAAGTCGAAAGCGAAGAAAGGTTGCTGAAGAACAACAACCGCCTCCCAAAGTCACGTCCGCCTCGCTCTCTCAGACAGCAACAAGCATCATCCTTTTGGCTGCACTGTTTTTTTTGCCAGTGCGCTCGAATGCTTCACCATCAGCCGCATTAAAGGAATACAGTGCTGGCAACTTCACCAATGCGTTGACGGAGTTTGAACGGTTGCTTGCAGAGCAAAGCAAGCAGCAGAAACCGGAAGATCCCCGTCTCCATTTTAACGCAGGCACCGCAGCCTACCGCGCTACCAACTACTCCGTGGCAATCCAGCACTTCAATTCAGTGCTGACGGCGAAAGACATCCGACTTCAACAATCGGCTTACTACAACCTCGGGAACACCCACTTTCGGCTTGGCCAGACGGCCAGGGATCTGGACAAGCTTGAGGAGTCCTGGAAGGAGGCCATCAAACAATACGAACGCGCGGTCGCCCTCGACAAAACTGATCAGAACGCGGCCTTCAACCTGGCGTTCGTTCAGCACGGCGTAGAGCAGATCAAACTGCTCCGCGAACTGGCGCGGCGCGCAAAAGACGAAGCTGACCTCGCTACGCGCCAACGGAATTATCATCGCGCGTTGGAGATCATGGAGCAGATCATGCAGGGCAACATCGCCGCCAAGCCATTTGAAGAATTCACAAAGAAGCTCAAAAGCATTGATGAGATTACGAATCCCGCAAATCCTCGCCAGCCTTAGCTTGCTGTTCCTGGCATCAACAAGCCTGCGTTCGCAACCTGCCGAAGAATACTTTCACGGCGGCGCGCAACTCTATTTGTCGAACAACATTCCCGCCGCGCTTCAAACCGTGACGAACGGACTTCAGCGATTTCCTGACGACGAGAAGCTGAAAAAGCTTTACGAGTTGCTCAATCAGCAACAACAGCAGAACCAGCAAGATCAGAAGGATAAACAGCAGGACAAAAAGGAAGACCAGAAGCAGGACAAGCAAAAGCAGGATGAGAAAAAGGATCAGCAGTCCAAGAAAGACCAACAAAAGAAGGACGAGCAGAAAAAGGAACAGGAAGCAAAAGACAAGAAAGAGCAGGAAAAGAAGGACCAGCAGCAGGCAGGTGACAAATCAAAAGACAAACCAGACCAGAAGAAAGAAGGCGATCAGCAGCAGGTCGCCGCGCATGCCATGACCCCGCAGGAAGCCAAGCAACTCCTTGACGCTCAAAAGGGCGACGAAGAAGTTTTAGTTTTCAAGCCTGAAACCGATCCGAAACGGCAGGACAAAAAGTTGAAGGATTGGTAACCGATTTGCCCAAACTTGATCTTTTTGCAACTTCGAGATGGTGATCGCGCATCTCTATTGCGATTTGCCACTCGCCCGCTAACCTACGGCCATGCGTTTCATCGGAACAGTCATTGAGAAGTTGCAACGCCACCCCAAGCGGGTGGTGTTTCCCGAAGGCACGGAGCAACGCGTGTTGCAGGCGGCACGACAGTTTCAGGCTTTGAGATTGGGCGCCCCTATTTTGCTTGGTGACCGCACGAAGGTGAAAGAAACCGCCGCCGCACTGAACATCTCACTTGAAGGCATACGGATCATCAATCCCGCCGAGAGCGAGGAACTGGAGAATTTCACCAGACGCTTCCTGACCTTGCGGCGGGAGAAAGGCATCCGCGAAGCTGAAGCCCGCGAGGCAATGATGCAGTCAAATTATTTCGGCGCGATGATGGTTGCAATGCGCCAGGCGGATGGCGTTGTCTCCGGTGTCAGCCACATCACCGGCAGTGTCCTACGCCCGCTGTTTCAAATCATCAAGGTCGCACCCAAGGCCAGCACCGCGTCGAGCTGCATGGTGATGGAGGTTGGCGACACTCGGATCGGCGAGAACGGAGTTTTGTTCATGGCGGATTGCGGTGTCGTGCCGGACCCCACTGTTGAGCAGCTTTCTGAAATTGCGATTTCAACCGCACAACTCGCGCATCATCTCCTCAATGTCCGACCGCGCGTGGCCAT
>CAYSDO010000312.1:0-5569 GCA_964429665.1 uncultured Bifidobacterium sp. | reverse complement strand
ACAAACTTCAATGGGACAAGGCGACCAACCTGCAACCATTGCGCGAGAAGCTGGCGAGTTACCGCTCACGCATCCGCGTGGTGCTGCCCAAGTTGTCGTCGGCACATCCCGAGATCATTCTTCTGGCTGGCATATTCCAACATTACCGGAGTTGACCGATCCGACCGGCCCCCTTCAAAGATCGCTACGGGTATGTGACCCGGAAAAACTGCTGCGCGTTTGTTGCCGGTGCGTTCGTGAAAAAAATCATCGTGTCCGGCGACAAAACCGTGCCGAGCACGGACCAGTTGGTCTCCGAGAGATTCGTGCAGGCGAGCACAGTGTAGGTCAGGTTGCTCAAGCCCGCCCACTGCAGCACTCCCGCAACAGGCATCACAAGGTTGGGTTGCGGCACACTCAATGTGAGCGTTGCGTTCGAGCTAATGGCAAATCCCGCCATATTGCTCACGACGACCGAATAATTCCCGACGTGGACCGGCTGGACGTTGCTGCGCGCATAGCTTGCAGTCGTGGCTCCGGCGATGTCGCTCATGTTGAACCGCCATTGAAACGAAAGTGGCATGGTACCGTCTGCCGCGACGCTGAAGGTCACGTCGTCACCCTGGTTCGCAACCACATTGGCAGGCTGGTTGGTAATGACAGGAGCGGTGCCGCTCACAATCGGCGAGCCGAGAATCGTCACCATGTCATACCGCATCGTGCCCCCGGTCGCGTATGTGGTGCCAGCCGCGACGAAATTCTCGCTGGCGGTACCAATGGCAGTGCTCTCAAATTCGGAGACAAAACGTATTGCGAAATTTGCGTTGTCGTTGGCGGACGAGAACGCCGCCAGACTGTTGGTCTTGCGAGTGAAGGTCGTACCGTTGGTGAAAGCGGTGGGAACATCCGTGAAGTTGACGCCATCTGCTGAGTACTGAAGCCGACCATATTTGCTTCCCGTATTGCTGGAATGTGAGCCCCAATAAACAACAATGGCCTGTCGTCCGACTGTGCTGACATTGAAACGTACTCCGGCAGTCTTGTTACCAGCGGAAGCCGCAGGATAGGTAGTCGTGTTCCATCCAGAATTGTCAGTGTTTCCCGCCGGATCCAATACCGTGTCACCCGTGGCGAATTCACCCGAGCCGGCTGGAACAGTACCGCCAACGTACGATGCAAACCCGACTCCAACTGACGGCACAAGCGTGCCACTGGTATTGACGCCATCCGGTGGCACACTGTTGAAGTTCCACTGCGCGATCACGGAGGAAAACCCGCTCAACACCGACAACACCGCCACTGCACTAGTCACGCTGCCTTCAGAGTTTGTAATCACCACGGAATAATTTCCCGCATCCGCCGGCTGCGCATTGGAGCGGGTGAAACTTGTCAGCGTCGCACCTGGAATGTTTGTCCCGGCAAACCGCCATTGGTAACCCAGCGTCGGCGAACCCGCCGCCGCCACGTTGAACGTCGCGTTTGCGCCTGCATTCACAGACACACTTTGAGGCTGAGAGAGAATAGCGGGACGCCCGTCCACTGTGAGCGCGGCAACGGAACTGGTCACGCTGCCTGCGATGTTCGTGATGACCACATGATAATTTCCAGCGTCGCCCGGTTGGAGATTCGTGCGCGTGTAGCTCGCGACTGTTGCACCAGGAATGTTCGTCGTGTTGAACCACCATTGATAAGCGAGCGGCGCGGTGCCTGAAGCGGTGACGGTAAAGATTACATTCGCACCGTAAGTATTCGTCTGGCTTTGCGGCTGTGAAGTGATAGCGGGCGGATTGGTGGTGTCGCTGCCGACGGTGATAAGAAAGTCCTTTACCACCGCCATGTGCTGCATGTTTACAGCACCAGAATCTCCTGGCTGAACCGGTGAGACGTCGGTCAACGGAGTATAAACGCGCGAGTCGAACACAAGTCCTTTTGGAAACGAACGCGAAGGAAGCACCACCGGGGTCAGGAAATTGGTGAGTGAAAAGCTCGGCAGCACATAATCGTAGGGCTTTTGACGACTCGCGTTTGTGCCTTCCTTCTCGGTCGGCGCGTCATCACTCGGAACAGGATCGTCGCTGAGAAATGTTTTAAAATTGTCAATCGGCGTGTCCGTGCGCGCGCCTGTGTTCATGTCACCGCCGACGACAACCCACGCACCAAAGGGAAAGTTTGTTTGGATGTGAGCCTTGATGATGTTGGCCTCAATGCCTCGCTGGCTGTCGGTACCGTTGCCCCATAGATGCACACTCACCACGTAGAGGTCGTTCGTGCCTGGCAGGTCAATCTGCGCCCATGCAAAGTCGCGGTCTGTGAGAAACGGATCATCCCACACTCCGCCCGCAACAATCGGCCAACGGCTCACGATGCCGTTGGGAATCCCACCGTTAGGCTCACAGTAAAAACTGAAATTTGTTCCGAACGCCGTGTTCACCAGAATGCGCAGGTCATTTGAGGCAGAACTGCCGCTGTACTGAAACTCCTGGATTGCCACCACGTCAGGTTTCAAGCCTTGAAAGATTCTTATTCCCTCGGCCTCATAGCTCTGTCCGACTCCTGAACTGATGTTGGCCGCCATGATACGCATGGTGAAATTGCTTTGGGCCTGAAGTTCTGGACCAAAAAACAAGACGGAGATGACGAAGAAAACAGACGAAAGGCGGGATACAAATGAAATGATACGCATGTGACTCTAGTTCCCTAATTATGCACACACCGGGCCAAAGGCAAGAATCCATTTGATGCGCGAAACAACCGGCCACGAGGGTGGACGACATGTTTCTCGGACTCCTCCGACAAGATTCGTTCGGATAAGGCCCTCCGCGCCCTGAAACCAACACCAAATTCCCGTGCGGTTTGACCGTGTTTGTCTCATCCTCCGATAAGCACAATGCAACGCAAACCCTGGTATCGCATACTCTACATTCAAGTCCTGATCGCAGTCGCCTTGGGAATACTCATCGGCGTCGTTTCGCCCGACTGCGGCAAGGCCATGAAGCCCCTTGGCGACGGCTTCATCAAACTTATCAAGCTCCTGATCGCGCCCATCGTATTCTGCACCGTCGTTCACGGTATCGCCTCGATGGGAGACCTGAAAAAGCTTGGCCGCGTCGGCTTCAAGACGCTGATCTATTTTGAAATTGTCTCAACACTTGCGCTTGTCATTGGTCTGATCGTCGTCAATGTGCTCAAACCCGGCGCTGGCTTCAATATTGACCCCGCCACTCTCGATCCCGGCGTCACCAAAACCTATGTCGAACAATCCCACACGCTCGGCACCGTGGATTTCCTCCTCAATATCATCCCGAAAACATTTCTCGAACCCTTTGTCTCGGGCGACCTCCTTCAAGTCCTTTTCATCTCCATCCTCGTCTCCCTGGCGGTTTCGGCGTTGGGCGAACATGGCAGGCCGTTTCTCCAAGTCATTGAGCACGGGTCGCACCTTTTCTTTGGCGTGATGAACATCGTCGTGCGTGCCGCGCCGGTGGGCGCGTTCGGCGCGATGGCGTTCACCATCGGCAGCTACGGACTCGGCGCATTGAACAAACTGCTCATGCTTATGGCGGGGTTTTATCTCACGGCGGGATTGTTCGCCCTCGTCGTGCTTGGAACAATTGCGTGGAAGTGCGGGTTCTCGATTTTCCGATTCTTGAATTACATCAAGGACGAACTGATGCTCGTACTCGGAACCAGTTCCAGCGAGACCGCCCTGCCCGGGATGATCCAGAAGATGCAACGGCTCGGCTGCGCAAAATCCACCGTCGGCCTCGTCATCCCGACCGGTTACAGCTTCAACCTGGACGGCACAAACATCTACATGGCCATGGCCGCTGTGTTTCTCGCACAGGCCACGAACACACCGCTCGATCTCAAGCACCAGATCGGATTGCTGCTCGTGGCGATGCTCACCTCCAAAGGCGCAAGCGGCGTCACAGGTGCCGGTTTTGTCACGCTGGCCGCCACGCTGGCCGCCGTCCCGGGCGTTCCCATCGAATCGCTGGCATTGTTGGTGGGAATTGACCGGTTCATGAGCGAATGTCGCGCACTGACCAACCTCATTGGCAACGGCGTCGCCACCATCGCCATCAGCCGCTGGGAAAATGAAGTCACGCCCGAAACGTTGCAAAACAATCTGCGCGGCACCTCGAAACAGGAGGAATCAATCTTGGAAAAAATCGCAGAGTGATTGTTGTGGATAGGTATAACTCCGGAGAGAACTGGTGAAGTTCCCCTGACAAGGTGGATAATCTAAATCCAAATCTTTTCCCGTGTATGCAAGCGCTGCGGCGACTGACTGCCCGCGCTCAAGCGTAAGTTTCCTGCTTGCACTTGGGGTGCGCACTTCGGAATCTTTTTCCATGACGCACCAGCCTGTGGCGCGGAACAACCAACGGAACGACATGACCAAAATAAAAGTCGCGCAATTCGGACTCGGTCCCATCGGCATTGAAACTTTGAAGCTCGCCGCCACCAAACCATGGGTGGAAATCGTCGGCGGCATTGACATTGATCCAGCCAAGGTCGGCAAAATGCTCTCCGAAATCACCGGCGACAATTCCATCCGCAATGCTCACGTTCATCGCTCGCTCGAAGAACTCATCGCCCGCGCCAAACCTGACCTTGTCTTTCATGCCTCGGTCTCCCGCCTTAAGGAAGCTTACGTGCAGATCGAGCCGATTGTCCGCGCCGGAATCAGTGTTGTTTCGTCCTGCGAGGAACTTCTCTTTCCGCAACTGCGCGAACCCGAACTGGCCGTGAAACTCGACAAGGCTTGCAAGGACGGCGGCGCGCGGGCATTGGGCACGGGCGTAAATCCCGGCTTCGTGATGGACGTGCTGCCCGTCTGCCTCACCGGCGTTTGCCGCAACGTGAAGGCCATCCACATTCAACGCGTCGTCAACGCTTCGACGCGGCGCGGGCCGTTGCAGAAAAAAATCGGCAGCGGTCTGCCACCTGTAGAATTCGAACGCTTATTCGCCGAGGGCAAGGCAGGTCATGCAGGGTTGAAGGATTCCGCCGCGCTCATTGCTCACTCCCTGAACTGGAAACTCAACGAACTGCATGAGACCTGCAAAGCCGTCGTCGCAAGTCACGACATCCGCACTCGTCACGTCGAAGTCAAACGCGGCCAGACCTGCGGCCTGCACCAGGTCGTCGTCGGCAAGGTAAACGATGAAGTCCGTTTGACGCTCGACCTCAAGATGTATCTTGACGCCCAAAATCCGTACGATGCCTGCCAGATTGACGGCGAACCTTCCCTTAACATGATGCTCAACGGCGGCGTGGCAGGGGACGCCGCCACCGTCGCCGCCCTCGTCAACGCTGCGCCACGCGTCCTTAAAGCACAGCCGGGTTTGCTCTTGATGACAGACATCGCCGTGCCGAGTTACATGTGACGGGTGATCACTGGAAGTGGAGACCCGCGACAAGACAACCAAAAAATCTTCCAAAATCTTGTTGCAGGTGTGCGGGGGTTTGTTAATCTCTGCGCCCCGTTTGCCCGGCTTGGCGGTCGTGGCTTCGGGGGTAAATTTTAACGCAAATGCCGACAATCAATCAATTGGTCCGCAAGGGCCGTAACAAGATCAAGTAC
>CAYSDO010000311.1:0-5579 GCA_964429665.1 uncultured Bifidobacterium sp. | reverse complement strand
CCTGGCAACTCTGGCATTTGACGGACGTCTTCTTCGCCTGCCAGCCGCGCTTGTCATCGGGAATGCCGCGAATGGCTGCGACCAGATCGTGCTCCTTGATGACCTGTTGCCCCGTGGCGTCCAATTCCACCTGCGCTGGTGAAGTCGTGCCGCAAAACGGACAGATGAGTGATTGCTTGGCGGGATTCCATTCCGCCGCCGCTCCGCAAGCCGGGCAGGAGAATTTCTTTTGGGCTAGGGTTTCAAGCATCGGCAGTCTTTTGTCTGGCGTTCAACTTACCTTTGATTTCTACCTCGCCTTCATGTCTCCAAATTCGACGAAGTGTCGGCAATGGAGACTCGTTGTAGCATAGCCGGGTCGAAACAGACACCGAGTCACGAAGCGCCTCGACTATCGCCGCCGCAGTGAATTCGGCACAGCGAGGGTAAAAAGCGATCTCGTACTTCTTGTTATTGCTCGTGGGGAGAAGAGCAACATTTACCCATATCGTTTGGTCCTCCCAAAGTGCTAGGGTTACCCGCGTGTAATTGTACGTCTCAATCCAAACCGTCAGTCTCTCCAAGCTTTGGCCTTCGTGTTCAGAGTTGCCAGTCTCCGCAATCACTGACTTCGACGCATATCGAATCGGTTTCAAACGGCGACCAAGCTCAATGGAAAAATCTTGGAGGAATTCAGCGCGGCACAAAGGAATAGTCTGCTTTCTTGTGCTCATTTCGTGGTCACCCCTGCCCGATAGCTGCGGCCGAATTATGACTTCAAAAACTCATCCAACGCCGCACGCGTCACACGCCACGTCGAGCCAATCTTCTTGCCTTTGAGTTCGCCCTTTTCCAGCGTGGCCAGAACGTCGGCTTCACTCACGCCGAGCGCCTTGGCAACATCGCTCGTACCGAGCAATTCAGGAAGTCCGCTTGTGCTGCCAATCACTGGCGGCGCACCGGCAGCCGGCGTGGTTTGTTGCGCACCAATCGCGGCCATCATCTGTTGACCCATCGCGAGGCCGGCGCCGAGTTGCGCGGCGGTGTTGGCCATGCCGCCACCCTCGCCGCCTTTGCCCATCGCTTCAGCCATCTGAAACTTCACATAGTCGTTCAGGTTGCCAATCGCCTGCATGCTGCTGCGCTTGTCAATCGCCTGTTCCACTTCCGGCGGCACAGAGACGTTCTCGACAATGAAGCTGCTGATCTCGATGCCGTATTTCGTCGTGACAGCGGGATTGATGGCAGGCAACAACGCTTCACCCAGTTCCGAGTAGCGCGAGGCCACATCGAGCACCGGCACTTTGGCGGAGGCGAGTGCATCCGTGAACACACTCACGATGCGCGAGCGCATGGTGTCGGCAAATTCATCGAGTCGGAAATGATCGTCCGTGCCGGCGACTTCCTTAAGGAACGTTTTCACATCCACGACCTTGAAATCGAATGTGCCGTAGGCGCGCGCCCGCACGATGCCAAAATCCTGGTCGCGCAGCATGATGGGATTGGCCGTGCCCCACTTGTTGCCCGTGAACAGGCGCGTGTTGACGTAGTAAACATCCGCTTTGAATGGCGACTCGAGGCCATACTTCCATCCTTTGAGCGTGGAGAGGATCGGGATGTTGTCGGTGACGAGCGTGTGTTTGCCCGGGCCGAACGTGTCACCGAACTGGCCGAGATAAACGAACTGGGCCGTCTGCGATTCGCGCACGATGAGTTGCGCGCCGCGTTTGATTTCCTTGTCCTCGTCCGGGAATCGCCACGAGATCGTGTCGCGTGAATCGTCCTGCCACTGGATGATTTCCAGGAACTGTGTTTTCAGATAATCCATCAGACCCATAATTTGCCTTTCGTTATGTTGGCGTATCATCGTCACGCTGCCGAAAGCTGGGAAGCACAATTTCAGACGAATTGTGTAATCGGTTTGTCACCGGTGCATTCGATGGACGCTGAACGTACGGGAGCACCACTTGCCAGTCACTTAGCTTTGGTTTTCTTGATTTTGGCCAATGCCTCCAGCGCCACTTCCCGAGCGATCGCATGGCTCACGATCGGTTCGGGATAGTTCACTCCAAGACTTACGCCTGCCCGGGTCAGCACATCAGCGGGAGCTTTGTCCGGCGCGTGAATGTGCTCTGCCGGCAGCTTCGCCAGCTCGGGGCACCAGCGGCGGACGTAATCGCCGTTTGGATCAAACTTCTCGCCCTGGCTCTGTGGGTTAAACACGCGGAAGTACGGCGCAGCATCCGCGCCACAACCCGCCGTCCATTGCCAGCCCAGCGTGTTCTGTGCAAGATCAGCATCCACGAGCGTATCCCAGAACCATTTCGCGCCGGACTGCCACGGCAGCAGCAAATCCTTCACAAGAAAACTTGCCACAATCATCCGCACGCGATTGTGCATCCAACCCGTCGCCCACAACTCACGCATCCCGGCGTCCACAATGGGAAATCCCGTCCTCCCCTTCTGCCACGCGTGCAGCCACTCCGCATCTTTTCGCCAAGGAAAGTTTTTGAACTCGGCCCGCAACGGCTCGTGTGTCGTGTGCGGAAAATGAAACAGCAGATGATGCGCGAACTCGCGCCAGCCGACTTCCGCGAGGAATTGCGACGACCGCCACTGCGTCATCGACAAACCGCGCTGTGATGCCATGCGCTTGATTTCATCCCATATCTGCCTGGGGCTGATTTCGCCAAAGTGCAGATGCGGTGAGAGCCGGGACGTACCGATGACATCAGGCCGATTTCGCTGATTAGAGTAATCATCGAAGCACTTGGCAACAAAACGGGCGAGTTGCTTTGCAGCACCTCTCTCACCCGGCTGCCATGCGGCGCGCATCCCCTCCGCCCATTTTATCCTCGGCTCAAACCCCAGTTCATCGAGAGCGAGCGACTTCGGCCATGTTGCCGGTGACGGGATATTCTTCGGTGGCGGGAGCGGCGTGGCAGCATCGTTCTTGGAAAGACAATGTTTCCAGAATGGCGTGAAGACTTGAAACGGCTTTCCGCTTTGGTTCTGAATCGTCCAAGGTTCATGCAACAACGCGCCATTGAAGCTTTCCGCGTCGAAACCTTCCGCACGCAACCCGCTTTTGACTTGTGCATCGCGCGCTGTGATCGCCGGTTCGTAACGGCGAATCCAGAGCACCGCCTGCGCACCCGTCTCTTTCAACAAACTCCGCAACGTTTCCAACGTCGGGCCGCGTCGGATCAGCAGCCGTGAACCGCGAGAGCGCAAGTCGCCGTCGAACGCCTTGAGAGATTGATGCAGCCACCATTTTGTTGCGCCACCCGGCGGCCATGAACCTTCCTCATCCGGCGACCAGATAAAAGCCGGAATCACTGCTCCACCCCGTTCCATCGCAGCGCTCAATGCGGGATTGTCCGCAAGTCGCAGATCGTTTCGACACCAGATAATAGTTCCGCCACGACTCATGGTTTTGTATCTTCAACTTTTCCCGGGGATTTGATGGCAGTCACGAGCCTATCAATCGCCTCAGTCGTGGCCACGCCGGTCAAATGCAGCATCACACGGCCATTGCAATCGAGAAGAAAAATGTTCGGCGTGTCGCTTGCCGAGCGAAGTTGATTTGCCACAGTGCCGTTCCAATCCAACATCACGGACTCTGTCCTGACGCGCTGGATTTTCCGGCGCACATGACCCCGCAATGGAAACGGAACACCGGCAAGATTGGCTACACCAACAAATTCGATTCCTGCTTGCAGCCGCTGCGACAGTTCGAGCGTCCATGCGTTGACATCGGCATTGCTGCGTTCGTCGGCAATCGTCAACACAACCAGATTTGTCCGGGGAAACGAGAGTGCTTGCAGCTTTCCATACTGATCCTTCAATGAAATCGAACGGCAGACGAGATTCGTTACATTCCCCCGAACCGGTGCCGAGAAAAGCATCAGCGCCATAACCACCGACAGCCATAATCTATCAAGCTGTGTTTTCATGTTTCACTTCGGCCGGTGTGGAGCAGGATTTTCCATTGGGCGTCGTCGAGATGGGAGTTTTTATTCCAAAATCCTCAAGCAGCAGGCGCGAGGAGATTCGTGCGGATTCAAAAATCACCGGCAACCCACTACCCGGATGAGTGCCTCCACCGACCAGATACATTCCATCCACGTCTTCAAAGCGGTTACGAGGCCGCAAATGCAACATCTGCCCCAGCGTGTGAGCAAGATTGAATGTCGCGCCTCGGTGAATCTCATAACGGGAATCCCAGTCCGCCGGAGTGATGACGCGTTCGTATCTGATGCGATGCTCCACGTCGGCGAAACCAGCCGCTGCCATCTGACGCAAAATCTGGCGGCGGAACGGCGCAAGCTCGCGCGACCAGTCCACGTTCGGGTGTTGATGCGTCACAGGCACGAGAACATAGAGCGTACTATGCCCAGGCGGTGCAAGCGTGCTGTCTGTGACACACGCATTCTGAATGTAAAAGCTCGGATCACCACTCAACACGTGACGGTTCTCAATCTCGTCGAGATTCCGCTCGTAATCGGATGCGATATGAATCGTGTGATGTGGCAGGTCATAGCGACCTTCGATGCCGAGATAGAGCATGAACGTGGAACACGAAAATTTCTTCCGCGCAAGCTTCCGGTCCGTCCAACGACGGCGCAAAACATCCGGCACAAGCTTTTCCATCGCCCGAGCAAAATCCGCGTTCAACACCACGGCATCCGCGCGTTGATTACCGCCGGCAGTGCGGACTCCGATCGCACGACGCCCGGCGACCAGTATCTCCTGCACTGGTTCGTTGAGTCGGATTTCCACACCAAGCCGTTCCGCAACGCGGGCCATCGCAAGGGTGACCGCCCCGCATCCGCCGATTGGATGCCACACACCATGCTCGTATTCCAAAAAGCTCAGGATCGAAAACGCACTCGGACAACGGAACGGCGACATGCCGAGATATTTGGACTGGAATGAAAACGCCAGCCGGATGCGTGGATCGGAAAAGAACCGCGCAAGGTATCTGTCGAGTGACTGATGAACGCGAAGATGCGGTGCAACACGCAGGAATCGTTTTCGGAGCAGATCGCGCCAACTGAGGTACGGACTTTCGAGGCACGGCTCCATCAACGCAAGCTTGGTACGGTTTTCAGCGAGGAATCTTCTGAAGTTCGGCGCATCTTGTGATGATAACGTGGCAATCTGCCGTTCCATTTCACCGACATCCGGTGTGCAATCGAGCTTTCCTCCCGCACCGAATTGAATCCGGTATTGCGGATCGAGCCGCACCATTTCCACTTCACGTTCCAGACTCGTCCCTGCGGCTTTGAAAATTTCGTTCAGAACCCGTGGATAGAGAAAAAACGTCGGGCCAAGGTCGAACTTGAACCCGTCTGCCTCGATCGAGGATGTGCGACCGCCAATGATCGGCAGACGCTCCAGCACTTTCACGCGCACTCCCGCCGCTGCGAGCAGAATTGCCGAGGCAAGTCCGCCCGGCCCGGCACCGATGATGATTGCTTCCCTGGTCATGGTTTTGTTTGAGTTGAATGCGTCCATCAGGCCGCCATCTGTATCGCGCCCGGCTCCTCCAACATGCGGCGGAGCTTGGCCAGCGCGATGTTCTGCAACTGCCGGAT
>CAYSDO010000310.1:2081-5587 GCA_964429665.1 uncultured Bifidobacterium sp. | reverse complement strand
GCCGTTTTCATTTGGAGGAATCGTGTTGGTTTCGTTGTCATCCGCCAGAGAAATCTCTTTACATAGGACAGGGTGATCCTGATTCTACGCCTCGCTATGGATGACAAATTCTGGAGTATTTTCGCGATGCCCATCGGTGTAGCCATGTGCTTCGGTCCGGCGATGCTCGTCTGGTGGTTGTTTGACCGCAAGAAATCGCATCAAGATGACAAGAGCGACAGCGGGCATTGAACCTCTGTTTGCTTTCACAAGCGCGATCCAACTCGCGCTTTTTTGTTTTTGGATTGTCAACGCACCTTGACCGCGCTAAGAAAGCAGCATGAAAAATCCTTCCGTTCCACAGAAATCACCCTTCGTACTCGACTCCCAACAAGGCAGTCACTGGTGGTGCTCCTGTGGGCAGTCGAAAAAACAACCGTTCTGTGACGGCTCGCACAAGGGATCGGCGTTCTCACCGATCAAGGTGGATTTGCCCGAAGCGAAGAAGGTTGAATGGTGCGGTTGCAAGCATTCGAAGAACGGCGCGTTTTGCGACGGCTCTCACTCAAAACTTTAGAGAATTTTTTGCGAGAGCGTGAAACGATGCCAGGTAGATGCGTCCCGCGCATCCGTGACCTCGCATCGTTCCCGAAAGCTCAGTCGCGTCTTTTGAAAAGTTCGCTGGAGTCGGCGAGGTTCATCACCGAGAGATCAATGCCTTCGCCGGGACTGCGTTCGGCGGCGATCTTGAGTTGCGCCGCGATCTGACCCCGAACCTCGGTAGCGTGATACTTCACCGCGCCCACGCCCACCTTTGCCTGAAAGATCACAACAAGGATGCAATGCTCATCAATGTTGATCGCGAACATGCTGAACTTTTCGCCCTGCTGATAAACGCTGTCGAAATTTGACTCGTGAACCAGGTTGGCAATCGTCTGGTTGGCAAGGTAGGCACCGGAAGCCAGCGCGCCGATGGTGGTGAGATCAAACGAACGGGAATCCCCTTCAGATGTGATGACGAAACCACCCTTGTCTATGACGATGGCAGTCGAAGCGTCGCTCCTTTCCAGAAAGTCGTTCAGGACGGAGTCCAGATAATGGATGTCCTCTTCGAGCAATTGGGGGAGGGTGCCCATGTTACGCGTATTGAGGAGCCCGCTGATTGATGAATTTGTTAAGCAACATACGCGTAATCATGTTCAATGTCTCGAACACGCCTTCGCATTTGTGGGCCGCTCCAGTAAACGATGGTATCTGCACTTCACGGTTGTTGAGGAGGAATTCCATATACTCCACAGGCGCCACATTAGGAAGATCGCGCTTGTTGTATTGGATAACGTGCGGAATGTCGTCGAGATTGAGCTTGAGGGCCTTCAGATTGTCCTGGAGGTTTTGGAAGCTCTCGACATTTTCCGTCATCTTTTCGTATTGGGAATCGGCCACGAATACAATGCCATCCACGCCACGCAGCACAAGCTGGCGCGTGGTATTGTAGATCACCTGACCAGGCACGGTGTAAAGTTGAAACTTCGTTTTGAAACCTTTGATGGACATCGCCTCAATGGGCAGAAAGTCGAAGAAGAGAGTTCGGTCGGAACTGGTCGCCAGAGACACCAGCTTGCCCTTGTTGCCGGCAGCGGTCTGCACATGATCATGAACCTGCACAAGATTCGTCGTCTTGCCGCACATCGCGGGACCGTAATAGACGACCTTGACCTGCAGTTCCTTGGTGGCTTGATTGATGATTGCCATAGTTGTTACTTGTTTTTACGATCGAGTTCGCCCGCCAGCGCCGCGAGCTGTGCCGAGGGCAGTGAATGATTCGGACATCCAAATGCGGCAAAGAAGATGGCGTTCACGCGGAAAATCTTCCACGGCACGTTGCCGACGGTGAAGTTGAGGTTGTTGAGTTCACCCATGCGCAATTCCTTGGTGCATGCGGTCATCTTTGCAAAAAGTTGCGGCAGGAACGCCGCGAGAGTGTCGCCATTCAAATCCGATGGAATGCGGTTTGCCACCATCAAACCATCCGGCAGCGCGATCAATGCACCAGCAACCCCTTCGAGCGCGGCGGCGCGTGAAACAATTTCGTTCGGTGTCGCGTAGCGCGTAACAAACTCGGTGCCGGTTGGTCCGGTCCGGCTGAGTTCCGCCACATGAAAACGGGTGGTGTCTGACTCGAGATTAACCGACTTTTCAAAATAATTCGTGTCCGTGGTCCGCTGCGTCGAAACACTCGTTGGATTTGTAGTCGCAATCGGAAGCCCGACAGGAATGGCAGGTGTGACTACGGGAGGAATGGTGTGAGCAGCGACAGCTGCCGAAGCCTGTGCGGGCGCACCTTGGAACACATCCGGAATTTCGTCAGCCGCATGTACTGGCTGTTGACCGAACTTGCCGGCGCGTTGGCGGGAAACAAACAGTGGCGCAAGCACTCGAAGCGGCAACTCTACTTCCACCGCATCATGCACGGACACCATTGGTGCCGTTGCAGGACGAACCCAGGAACGAACAAGCTTCCACGGAAACGCCACACGGCCGCGTTTGAGAGCGAGTTCGACAGGTTCCACAGGAAGCGCAAGTTTTGCCTCTGCGAGATTCTGTTGGATGATTTCCTGGCGCAACGGCTCCGGCCACGCTTCCGTCAAAGCTTTCAATGCTACAGGAATGAACAACACTTCGGTAATCCTCGCGGATGCCATCGGCGGTGCAGCCTTCGGTGGTGTTGCCGTAACCGGTTTGGGATTCAATGGCGTGGCTGCGGCAGCGAGCGATGAATTGACGAACGGTGACGGGATGGAATCAATGTCATCCGATGATCCAAACGTATTCACCTGCGGCGACGCCAACTTTGGGGCGGCTGCCGGCCTTGCGGGAGCAAACACCCTCGATACATCCGGGGGGGGACCAGCGGGGGTGAAGCCGCGCCCGGACGGTGTCGGCGCGGGCGCGGCTTTGCGCGGTGCAGCGGGTGTCACCGGCTTCGCGTTCCCCACCGAAAGCGAGGACAAATTCTTTCCTTCAAACGGGCTGATAATCTCATCGGGAATTTCGGAAACAACGCGCTGGGTTTTACGTCGCATGAGCAACGCGGGATTTATGCGGGAAAGAATGTCGTTGAGAGGCAAAGTCACCTGGACCATATCACCTTCGATTCCTCGGGCAAAAGCCTGCGGGACAGCGGAACGAATGTCACCGAACGGAATCTTCACCACACCGCTTGAAAGTTGGGAAAGAATCTTTTCAAAAGGTATTGTGAGGGTCAGATCACCCGCCTGCATGATTCGAATCTGGGTGCGCAACTCCACCGGGAATGCCGAAAGGACAGATTGCAACGGAAGTGTGACGCCGTTCGCGGCACTGGCAGACGCAGCCTCATCAGGTTGTTGATTAGAATCGGAGTTTGATCCAGAAGGCGTGGAATTTACAATTCTCGCGACGGGGATTTCCGGCTCAATCGGAGCTACCGGCGTTGCGCCGATAACACGCACATCATCGTTAGTTGGATCGATAGCAGTGTCGGATTT
>CAYSDO010000310.1:0-2071 GCA_964429665.1 uncultured Bifidobacterium sp. | reverse complement strand
AAAATATATTTTTGAAGAAACCGAAGAGACTCTTTTTCTCTCCATGGACTGTTGCGCTCATAGTTTGCAGTGGTTCAGGCCTTACCCGACAGCGATATCACTTCTGTTGAGGAATAGTCCGAGGCGAACGGGGAACAGGAGTTCCCGTCTGTCGCGCCGCTTCGTCTCGAGTTCGACTTCATTCCTTTGACGTTGAACCGGAATTGCAGAATGTATGCCAGCGGGATGCACCATCGCATCTCCGGCCACTGAACAGGATCATTGGTGCGCCCTCAAATGTGAATTCACCGGGCGTAGCGAGCATTGTTTCCATGGAGTTACCTTGTCCGCTTATTAACACTGCGTTTTCAACCTTGCGGTGAAAAATCCTGTCCCAACGGTGGACTTGTTGTCCATGAGACTGCCCTGCGTTGGCTGAAAAAGCTGCTTGATCTCCAGCCTTTCCAAGACTTTTTTCCACCAATTTCAACGGGAGAAAAACAATCATGGCGTTGCAGACAGGAATCTTGAATGGACGGAATACCAATTGCTCTCCAAACCTGAAATGGTCACGGATTTCCGGCTCGAACCTTGCGGAACATTTCCCGGCCAACAATATTTTGATGACGGATATACGCCATAAAGTTCTGCTCGTGGATGATGATTCGGATTTGCTCGAAATCTACCGCGAAACTTTCGCGATGCTTCCAAGCAAACCGGAAATCCACACCGCCAACTCTGGCGCCCGCGCCATTTCGATGCTTGAGAAGACCGACTATCGCGTGCTGGTTTCCGATCTCAACATGCCTAAAATGGACGGTCTGCAATTGCTTTCCATTGTCCGCAGAAAGCATCCAGATCTCCGCACGGTTGTGCTCACTGCTGTCTCAGATGAACAATTTCGTTCTCGTGTTTACGCGCTTGGCGTCGACCTTTACTG
Source organism: uncultured Bifidobacterium sp. (assembly GCA_964429665.1). Classification (GTDB taxonomy): domain Bacteria; phylum Verrucomicrobiota; class Verrucomicrobiia; order Limisphaerales; family JADLHS01; genus JADLHS01. Next base: position 1,152 of record CAYSDO010000310.1, on the reverse strand, counting down.
GCACAAGCCAGGCAGCGAACACGAAATGCGGATGTTCCTGCATTGTCTGGAATCACTCCTTGATCGTGAAAGCGACAAGGGATTTCGCGGCGTCCAAAGCAAGAGCCTTGTGGACATCGTCCAGCTTGAATGTATTTCGCAGAGCTCCTCCGTCCTTCGTATCACCAACGGCCCTCTCTCGGGTCGCATCTGGGTCAATTCCGGTGAACTGATTGACGCGGAAACGGAGAACTCCCTTGGTGAGGAGGCGTTCCAAATGATACTTCGCTGGCGGAACGGCAGTTTCGAGTTTCTGCCGCCCGAACCAGGACGCCCACGCACGATATACAAATCCTATAACGCGCTTCTGTTGGAAACAGCCCAAGCGTTGGATGAAATGCAAGGCGGCGCAGTGCCTCAACCCGATTCAACGGGTGTCGTCACGCTTGGTCCGGCTTCCGGGCTTAACTCGCTTGTTCAACTCGACGGCGTTGAATTCGCGCTAGCCTTTGCAGAAGATGCAAAGCGCGCCGTGGAATCTCGCGGTCTCGAAAACCCCGAGAAGCTCGCCACATGGTCTCGCCAAAGTCTTGAGCGATTCCGAGCGTTGGGTGAACGCCTCCAAGCGGGAACGGTTCAACAAGTGGATGGCCTTGGGTTGCAGCGCAACGTGGCCGTTGCGCAAAAGGGTGACACACAGATATGTGTCGGTTGGCAGAATTCGCTGGATGCCACCGAGGTCCATGAACGCATGAACAAGGCAATGACATTATGGGGCTCCTGAGTTTCTTTTCAAAACCGGCGCGAACGCTTCTGAAACTACCTTCCGGCAGCTTCACCGTGGATCGCACAGGACAGGTTGTTGTCGCCACGTTGCCGTCGAGTTTTCCATCGCACTTAACACACGAAATCGGCAACACGGTGCTTCAGGCGTTCCGCGACGCACAGGAAGCTCATCTGCCACTGAATGAACTCGTGGTACATTACCCGAGCCTGCGCGTAACTGCCCGTGAGATGCGCGGCGGCGCCATTATTTTTCTGACACCGATACTCTCCACGTCCCCAAAGGTCATGATTTCACCAGCAACCACGTAACGCACCCAGCTTATGAGCACTGCAAAACTGACTCCACTGATTCAACAGACCGAGAATTATCTCGAGTGTTGGAAACAA
>CAYSDO010000309.1:0-5591 GCA_964429665.1 uncultured Bifidobacterium sp. | reverse complement strand
ACGTGGAGCAGCGCATATATTCTGATGAACTGGCAATACTATTTGCACTACGGCGACCGCCAGTTTCTCGCGGAGCATTTTGACTCCATGAAGCGCTACGTGGACTTCCTCGGCACGCAGGCGACCAACCACATCCTGCCAAAGTATTGGATCGGCGACTGGGGTACGATCGTCGAGGGCTGGAAGGAAGGCGAACCCGTGTCAGTCGTCACGGCGTTTTATTATTACGACACGCTCATCCTCGCCAAGGCTGCCGACGTTTTGGGCAAGCGACAGGAAATGGAGCAATACAACGCACTCGCAAGAGAAATCAAAGCCGCCTTCAACCGCACTTTCTATGATCCCAAAAAAAAGCAATACGAGCAGGGCACTCAGTTTGCCAATGCCTTCCCGCTCTTTCTGGGTTTGGTGAAACCGGCAAACCAAGCAGCCGTGCTGCAAAATATCCTCAGCGATCTTGAAAGCCGCAAAGGGCACTTCAACGTGGGCGTGCTCGGGGCGAAATATCTGATTGATGCGCTGACCCAGTCGGGGAAGCCGGACGCGGCGTATCAACTCGTCAATCAAACAGGATTTCCAAGCTGGGCGCACATGCTGGAAGGCGGCCGCACCACGATGTCCGAGTTTTGGGATCTGAAAGGCTCGCACAACCACGTGATGATGGGCAGCGTTGACGCGTGGTTTTATCGGACGCTCGCCGGCATTCAGCCGGATGAGAGGCATCCTGGCTTCGAGAACATTGTCATCAAACCCTTCATCCCGGACACCTTGTCATTCGTGAAGGCAAGCACGCAAACCGTGCATGGACGGGTTGCAGTGGAATGGACGAAGAAGGAGGGTGCGCTGCAACTCAAAGTCAGCATTCCCGCAAATAGTTCAGCGACAGTTCGCGTGCCTGCGGCTTCAGCCAAGCAATCACGAAGCACGCCGCCATTAAAACCAGCGCGCTTTGAAACCGGCGCAGACGTTTATGAAACCGGCTCGGGCGATTATGAATTCCAGTCAGTTCTGCCGGGGAAATCCCGCTGACCACCCGCCGAAAGCTCCAGAACTTCGCCGCACTATTTCAAATGCCAATGAATCGTATATTTCCACTGATCCTCCGGTTTGAACTCCTGCGACCCGCTCGCCGAAACAGTGAAGTTGCCGGTGCTCTTGTTATCCATTTCGTCGGTGCATTCATCGCCCGCCACATCGTCGAGTTTCATTACGAACTTGCAAACCTGATCCGCTTTGACATTGGGAATCGCCAGATCGGTGGTGATGGTGATGCCGTCCTTCTCGAAGGTCTTGTTCGGGATGTTGAAGCGTTTGGTGGTTTCGCCCACCGTCGCATCCAGGCACAGATAATACTCTGAGGATTGTGGCGCTTTGGTCATCACGATCTTATCAATCACCAGTGTCTTTGCTTCCTCAGTGGCGGCAGATTTTGTGTACTTGGTCACCATCGGGGCTTCGGAGCGCTCCTTGTCAAAGTTCACGGCGGTGGTGAGTTCGTTGTAGCCCAACATGTAGATCACCGTGCGATCGTCGTCCACGGATTGAAGGTCGGATGAAGAACTGCCGCCCTGCATGTTGTAGAACTTGGCAACCTTGAATGGTCCAAGCTGTTCGGCCTTCACGTCGCCCTCTGCGTAGAGAACCGTTTCGTTGTCCAAAACGATCTTGAAAGTGAATTTGGCTTTCTTGATCTCAAGAATCTGTTTGAAGGCGCGGCCTTGGTCGTCGGTCCTGTTGGCGGTCCATTTGCCAGACAGCGCGTCGAGTTCATCCGCCATGGCGGTAACCAAGCCGCAGATCGTGAGAGCGAATACGGTTGTAAGATTCAGAAACGTTCTTTTCATAGGCGTGTTAGTTTTGGCAATTACGAAGTGAGCTTTTGACACGGCTTTCAAGCGACTTCAAGGCAAATCTGGTCCAGTGATTTTGGCCGGAACAAAAGCGCACGATTTTTTTCTAGCCTGCCCTGATAAAATCTGGATGCTTCGTTTGGTGAACAACGTCCAGCTTTCAACCACGCAGCCCACCTGCCCCGGCAGCAGAACACCCAGCAAGCCCATGCCGACCGCCCACTTCAACTTTTTCATCACACCAGCAAATACTCGAACCAGATATTTTGCCGCCACGATACGCATCGCAGTCGCGGTCATCCTTGCCGTTATCCGCACCCAGGCGCTTGAGTTGAACAATGCCGTAATCGTCTCGCCGCCGGACCTGTCTGCTCCTGAGCGCAAGGCTGTGCAGATGCTGATTGAAGAAATCGAGAAGCGCACACAAATACGTTTGCCGATGATGTCTGCCTGGCCATCCTCCAATGCACCCGTAATCGCAGTTGGAAACAAATCCACGCTGAGCCAATACTCAGGTCCCTATTCAAAGGAATTGCTGGCGGTACGCAAAGCCATCGGCCCCGAAGGATTTCGTCTTTGCGTCAAACGAGGCGCTTTGAGTTCGGGCATATTCGTCATCGGTGAGGATGCGCGAGGCGTCCTGTTTGGCGTGGGCAGATTGCTGCGCGAACTCCACATGTCGTCTGGCAGCACAATCCTGGCGGATGATCTGGACATCTCCACCGCACCCAAATATCCGCTGCGCGGTCATCAACTGGGCTACCGGCCCAAGACGCATTCCTATGACGCGTGGGATCTGCCGGTGTGGGAGCAATACATCCGTGACCTCGCCGTTTTTGGCTGCAACGCCATCGAATTGATTCCGCCGCGCTCAGACGATGATGCCGCCAGCCCGCATTTCCCCAAACCACCGATGGAGATGATGACCGGCATGTCAAAGCTCGCTGACTCGTATGGCCTCGACGTGTGGGCGTGGTATCCGGCATTGGACAAGGATTATTCGGATGCAAAAACCGTCGACGCTGCGTTGATTGAATGGGGCGAAGTATTCTCCAAACTGCCGCGCCTCGATGCGGTGTTTGTTCCAGGCGGAGACCCTGGTCACACGCCGCCGAAACTTCTCATGGCACTGCTGGCGAAACAGACCGAGAACCTGCATCGCTACCATTCCAAGGCGCAGATGTGGGTTTCGCCACAAGGCTTCACGCAGCAATGGTGGGACGAGTTCATGGCAATCGTGCGTGATGAACAACCAGCCTGGCTCACGGGCGTGGTGTTCGGTCCGCAGGTGCGCCTCGACACGGTGAAGCTCCGTGCTCTGCTGCCTGCGAAGTACAAGCTGCGCCACTATCCCGACATCACACACAACCGCCAATGCCAGTTCCCGGTTGCGGATTGGGACACCGCATTCGCGCTCGCGGAGGCCCGCGAATGTGTGAACCCACGCCCCCGCGCCTACGCAAACATCTTCCGCGTTTTCCAACCGCCGACCATCGGCTTCATCACCTACTCAGAAGGCTGCAATGACGACGTAAACAAAGCCGTCTGGTCAGGACTTGGCTGGAATCCGGATCGCGACGTCGTCGAAACTCTCCGCGAATACGGCCGCTATTTTATCGGGGAACAGTTCGCAGAAGATTTCGCGCAAGGCGTGCTTGGATTGGAAGAAAACTGGCGCGGCCCGATCATGGAAAATCGCGGAATCGAAACCACCTGGCAGAAATTTCAAGCGATGGAAAGCAAAGATGGCCCAACGCTGCAATCGAACTGGCGCTTCCAGATGGCGATGTTCCGCGCGGCCTGCGATGCCTACGTAAAGCAGCGTCTCGCCTACGAGCAGGAACTGGAACGGAACGCCATGTCATTGCTGCAACAAGCGCCGGACAAAGGCTCGCTCGCCGTTCTGAACGCAGCCCAGGCGACACTCGACCGGGCGCGAACGAATGCCGTCGCCACTGAACTGCGCGAGAAGATCACCCAACTGGGCGACGCCCTGTTCCAAAGCATTCACATGCAACTCAGCGTCCAGCGCCATCACGCCATCGCGCCCGACCGTGGGGCAACGCTCGACACCATTGATCTGCCACTCAACAACCGGCTATGGCTGACCGGGCGATTCCGAAACATCAGGAATTTGTCAGATGAACCATCGCGGCTTGCGGCCATTCGCGCAATCGTGAACTGGACCATCCCTGGCCCGGGTGGTTTCTACGATGATCTTGGCGACCTGGCAAACCAGCCGCATCTCGTGCGCAATCCGAAGCCGGACGCCGATCCCTCCAACCTTGAGTCAGCGTTCGTCGGTTTCGCAGACCAAAAGGGTCGGCTATCTGAACCAGACAACCTGGACGGAGCATTGCGTTATTCATGGTTGAACCATGCAGAGACCTTGCGTTCAACTCCGCTGCGAGTGCGCTACCAGGGCCTTGATCCAAAGGCCGACTACCGCATCCGCGTCGTCTATGGCGGCGACAGCCTGCAAAAACCCATCCGTCTCGTGGCCAACGATTCGATTGAAATCCATCCGCTGATGCCGAAGCCGCAACCGATCCAGCCTGTCGAGTTCGCCATCCCGCGCGCCGCCACGGCGAACGGAGAACTGACGCTGAGTTGGAACGGCGATGCGGCGTTGGGCGGCAATGGTCGTGGCTGTCAGGTTTCAGAAGTGTGGTTGATCAAGTTGGCCAACCCAGCAAGTCGCTGAACGGATTCAGAATTCTCAAATGAACACAAAATCCAAAACACTCAAGGCATCCTGGAAGAATCCAGTGAAACAGAAACTGCAACAGGGAGAATCCGTCTTCGGTGCAGTGATCAGCGTCAACAACGTGGAGATAGCTGCGCAGGCAGCAGCGCTGGGATTTGATTTCATCTGGATGGAAATGGAGCATTCGCCGCTCACGCTGGAAACTCTGCGCCATATCGTGCTGGCCACCCGTGGACTGCCTGCCGTGCCGTTTGCGCGGCCACCAGTCAACCAGTTGTGGACTGCCAAAAGAGTGCTTGATGCGGGAGTGCTGGGAGTGGTGTTTCCGTTTACGAGCAGCCCTGAACTTGCGCGCCAAGCTGTGGCGGCGTGCAAGTATCCGACCAAGGGGTTACGTGGTTCAGGCGCTGATCTGGCGCAATTCCGATGGCCCGCACCACAGGGGTATTACGATTTTGCGGATGAAAATGTCGTGGTTGTGACAATCATTGAAGATCTTCCCGGGCTGGAAAAGGTTGACGAGATCGCTGCGACACCAGGCATTGATGTGATGTTCATCGGCACGAGTGACCTGTCCTTCGCACTTGGTTTGCGAGGCAATCAACAGCACCCCCGACTGGAAAAGGCGATCACGAAAATTGTCGCTGCTGCCAAACGAAACGGGAAATTTTTGGGTCGCCCGGCAGGCACGCCAGAACAAATCCGCAAGTTTCAGAAACAGGGCTTCCGTTTCTTTCAGACACGAACGGAAACGGACTTCATGGCAGCGGGGGCGGAATTATTGCTGAAGCCTTTCGGACGGAGGCGCCAGATCTCGGCCGGCGGCGGGCTGTAACCCACCGCCAGCCGGATTAGCAGTCGAAACTAGAGCGACCAACCTGCGCGGAAATTGCGCCGGATGTAGGCGTCGGCGTCGGCATCATTGGTGATTTTCAGATTCGGCCCGTCCCACAGCAAACGCTGATTGGGGTTACGAATGGCGAGATTGCCAAGCAACACAATCTTATCATCGTCGAAGATGCCTGCCAGTCGAT
>CAYSDO010000308.1:0-5593 GCA_964429665.1 uncultured Bifidobacterium sp. | reverse complement strand
CTCTCGTCATGAATCTGCATCCTCTCCCGCCGCCCGATGCCGGGGTTGTCAAAAGATGGAAACTGATCACCGCCTCACAGCGATTGCCGGCAGGTGAACCCCTGGCGCAGTTCAAGAACGCCAACAAGCTGCCGCAGATTCTCGCACGCGCCGAAGCGGACGAAGCCGGAGCGGACGAAGCGCTGTTGCAAAACTCCGAAGGCTGGGTCGTCGAAGGCACGACGAGCAATCTGTTCTGGATCAAGGGCAACACGGTCAACACGCCGCCGCTGGTGGCAGGCATTTTGCCCGGAGTCACCCGCGCGGTGGTTCAGGATATTTGCCGTTCCATGGGAATCGAATTTCGCGAACTCAACATCAAGATTGATGAACTGAACCGAACGGACGGAGTCTTCCTGTCCATGAGTTCGATGGGAGTCGTGGTGGCGGAATCGCTGGACGGCGTCCAATTGCCCGAGCCTCCGCTCGTCTGTCAGATTCACCGAACTTACTGCAAGATGCTGAGGCAGGAGTAGCCGCAGGAACTTCACGATTGAGCTCAAAATGTTCTCGCATTCCGACGGAGGCCGAATCATTGTCTTCACATGAACACCACGTCCGCATTCTGGCTCAACCGCCGCCGTTTTCTAAACCGCCTCGCTCTCGGTTCGGCGCTGTTCACCGTTCCTGGCGCGTTTGCCGAGGAACTCATGCTCACTCCGAAACAGACCGAGGGGCCGTTCTATCCAGATCACCTTCCGCTCGACACGGACAATGACCTGCTCGTTGTGAATGACTCCATCACGCCGGCTGTTGGCGAAATCACCTGGCTCAATGGGCGCGTGCTCGACAAGAACGGCGCGCCGGTACGCAATGCCACCGTGGAAATCTGGCAGTGTGATTCCAAGGGCGTTTATCTCCACAGCGGAGACCGAAACGTGGCGAAACGCGACGCTGGCTTCCAGGGCTTTGGCCGGTTTGTCACCGGTTCAACCGGCGAATATCTGTTCCGCACCATCAAGCCGGTCCAATACCCCGGCCGCACGCCTCACATTCATTTCAAGCTCAAGCGCGGCGGCAAGGAACTGCTCACCACGCAATGCTACATCAAGGGTCTTGCACAGAATGAAACCGACGGCGTGGTCAAAGGCATCAAAGACGCGCGCGCACGGCAGTCCGTGATGGTGGATTTCGCACCGGTGAAAGACTCGAAGATCGGTGAACTCAACGCGCGCTTTGACATCGTGCTCGGTGTGACGCCTGAGACGGCGTAGGCTCATTTGGTTTGCGTTTGGAGGAGCGCCAATGCGCTTGCTCACTTGTGCGCGATTCAACTAATCTCCTGCTGCGAATGGAGACAAGAACAATGTCACGCACCAACCGTCAGACGCTCAACACCAGCAATGTCCTCTGCGTCATCATGGGGGGCGGCCAGGGCACGCGCCTGTTCCCGCTCACCAAGGATCGCGCCAAACCCGCGGTTCCACTCGGTGGCAAGTATCGCATCGTGGACGTGCCGATCTCCAATTGCATCAACTCCCGCTTCCGACGCGTCTATATTCTCACCCAGTTCAATTCCGCATCGCTGCACCGGCATCTCTCGCAGTCATACAAGTTCGATCATTTTACCGGGGGATTCGTCGAGGTGCTGGCGGCGCAGCAGACTTTTGCCGACACATCCTGGTACGAAGGCACGGCGGACGCCGTCCGGAAAAACATGTCGCACTTCCTGAATCATGAGTGGGAATACCTGCTGATCCTCAGCGGCGATCAATTGTATCGGATGGATTTTCAGCACGTCGTCGCCCAACACGTAGAAACGGAGGCGGAGTTGACCATAGCGACCATTCCCGTGGGTCGGCGCGAGGCACAGTCGCTCGGCATCATGCAAATCAACGAGGAGCGACGCATTACCCGATTTGTCGAAAAGCCCAAGGACGCCGCCGTGCTGGATTCGTTGCGTTTGCCCACCGAGTGGCATCCCAAGTTCGACATTCAGGGCGGTCAGGAATCCTTCCTTGCTTCGATGGGCATTTACGTCTTCAGCCGTGATCTGATCCGCCATCTGCTAGACAACGACCTCACCGATTTCGGCAAGCACATCATTCCGCAGGCGATTCAGACCAATCGCGTCTATTCCTACGTGTTCCAAGGTTATTGGGAAGACATCGGAACGATCCGTTCCTTCTTCGAGGCGAACCTCGATCTCGCGGCCGAACTGCCACGCTTCAACTTCTTTGACATGCACGCCCCGATATTCACGAGGCCACGCTTCCTGCCAGGCTCGAAAATCAATGGCGCGCAGATTGACCACGCGATGGTGGCGGACGGATGCATCATCAACCGTGCTCAAATCACCCACAGCATCATCGGCCTGCGAATGTTGGTGGGCGGCAACACCCAGTTGCATCGCGTGGTGGCGCTGGGCTGCGACTACTACGAATCCCACGATTCCATTGTCGAGCACGAGCGCAACGGCAAACCGCGCATTGGCATCGGGAATAATTGCCGGATCGAAAATGCCATTGTGGACAAGAACGCGCGCATCGGAAACGACGTGGTGATTTCGCCGGCAGGAAAGCCAGACCATGTGGATCATCCGCTTTACCACATCCGTGACGGCATCGTGATCATCCCCAAGGACGCAGTGATACCGCACGGAACGGTGGTTTGAAACCAAACTCGGTGACCGTCGCCACGGAAACGGGTTGAGATAAACTCACGCTGCAGTCAATGCAGCGCGTGCATCCTCAACACCGCCGGTTTTCTCCAGGAAATATTCGTAGCCGCCTGCATACGGTGTAATCTGCCCGGCGTTCACATGCAACACCTTCGTCGCAAGGTGACGAATGAAATGCACATCGTGGGAAATAAAAATGAGCGTGCCCTCGTAACGCTCCAGCGCGAGCGTGAGCGATTCCACGGTGTGAATGTCCAGGTGCGTCGTCGGTTCGTCCATGAGCAGGAGGTTTGGCGGATCCACCAGGAACTTGATGAGATTGAGCCGGCTCTTCTCGCCGCCACTCAACACGGCTGTCTTCTTAAAGATGTCGTCTTTGCGGAAAAGGAATGAACCCAAAATCCCGCGTGCCTCGTTCTCCGGCAGCAACGGTGCACTGGCATTGACTTCCTCGAGCACCGTGCGCTCTGGATCGAGAGTGTCTGCGCGATGCTGGCTGAAATAACCGATTTTCGCATTGTGTCCGAGGTCGCGCTCTCCTTTTTGAAACGGCACCACACCTGCGAGAATTTTCAGCAGCGTGGATTTGCCCGCGCCGTTCGGCCCGACCAACACCGTGCGTTCGCCGCGTTCCACCGTGAGATCCAGCCCGCGATAAACCTGATTCGTGCCGTAGGCCATGTGGATGTTCACCAGCGACACGGCGCGTTGACCACCGCGCGGCGGTTGAGGAATCTGGAAGCGAAACGGCTTCTTCGGGGCTTGCGGTTGTTCAATCAATTCCATCCGCTCAATCTGCTTGAGCTTGCTCATCGCCTGCGACGCCTTGGATGTCACGGAGCGAAACCGGGAGACGAACTCTTGGAGCGCCGCGATCTCCTTCTGTTGATTCTTGTACGCGGCAAGTTGCTGTTCGTAGCGTTCCTCGCGTTGGCGCAGGAAGTCGGTATAGTTGCCAGTATAGGCGATCAACTTTTTCTCCGAGATTTCGTGAACCTGACTGATGACCTCATCCATGAACTGGCGATCATGCGAAATCAGCAGCACGGCGCCGGAATACTTTTTCAGATAATCTTGCAGCCAGAGCAGCGAGAGCAGATCGAGGTGGTTAGTCGGTTCGTCGAGCAACAGAAGGTCCGGCTCCATGACAAGCAACCGAGCCAGCCGCGCACGCATGATCCAGCCACCGCTCATGGCCTTCGCCTTGCGCTCGAAATCCGTGTCGCGAAAACCAAGTCCTCGCAACATCTTCTTCGCCTTGGTTTCCACCTCGGCATCGTTCAGCGCATCGTACTTCGCGTGCGCCTCCATGTATTCCGGAGTGGACACCGCGCCCGCCTTCTCCAGTTCGTGCAACCGGTTTTCGAGGGCTGGTAATTCATCCACACGACCGGTAGCCACTTCCAACACCGTCTCGTCACCATGCCCTTCGGCCTCCTGGGGGAGATAGCCAACCATCGTCCATTCATCGCGTTCGACGGTGCCGGCGTCCGGCTCGCGCTGTTTAAGGATGATGGAAAACAGCGTGGATTTGCCCGCACCGTTCGGGCCGACCAGCGCGACACGGTCGCCGTAATTCACCTGGAATGACGCATTCTCGAACAGCGTCCGCGCGCCGAGCGCTATCTTAAGATCACGAATAATGAGCATGGAATAAAAGTGATGGCTGACGGTTCTCCGTCACAAAACGAACAGAGGATCAAACCAACTCCATCCGGGCCGGAGTCATGGATTTACCAGCGGCAACACGAGCCGCAGAGGATATGGGGGAAACGCGCGGCGTCAATGAGCCTTTTGGGAAGGAATCGCACCTCGGATCACATTCCATCATTGATTGCTTTCGACTATTTATGTTTCATCTGCCGGGTTTAATTATGAGTTCACACGCCGCGCCTCGTCCTCAGAGAAAATTGCTCGTCGCCAATCGCAGCGAGATCGCCATCCGCGTTTTTCGCGCGGCGACAGAACTCGGCTTCCGCACCGTGGCCATCTACGCGCAGGAGGACCGGCTGGCGATTCATCGTTTCAAGGCGGACGAGGCTTATGTCGTCGGCGAAGGCAAAGGCCCGGTCGGCGCGTATCTGGATATTCCGAGCATCATTTCGCTGGCGAAGGAAAAGGGCGTGGAGTTCATCCATCCCGGTTACGGATTTCTGTCCGAGAACGCCGAGTTTGCCAAGGCCTGTGCCGAGGCTGGCATCACATTCGTCGGGCCGCGAGTGGAGTTGCTGCGCATGATGGGTGATAAAACCGCCGCCCGCTCGCTCGCGCAAAAAGTCGGCGTGCCCACATTACCCGGCACTGAAGACGCCATTGAAGATCGCGGTGAAGCTTTGAAGACGGCAAAGGAAATTGGTTTTCCGTTGATCATCAAGGCAGCGTTCGGTGGCGGTGGTCGTGGAATGCGGGTGGTGACCAAGCCTGGTGACCTTGCGGATTTGCTGGATGAAGCCCAGGGCGAGGCAGGTCGCGCGTTCGGCAATCCGGCGGTGTTCCTCGAACGCTACATTCCGCGCGCGAAGCACATCGAGGTGCAGATTCTCGGTGACAAGCATGGCAACGTGGTTCATCTGCACGAACGCGATTGCTCGGTGCAACGACGCCACCAGAAGGTGATCGAGATCGCACCAAGCGTGGAACTTGATGAGCAAGTGCGCAAGGAGTTGTGCGATGCGGCGGTGAAGTTGTGCAAGGAAATCGGCTACGACAACGCGGGCACGGTGGAGTTTCTTTACGACCAGGACTCAAAGGAATGGTTCTTCATCGAGATGAACCCCCGGATCCAGGTGGAGCACCCGGTCACCGAGGTGATCACCGGCATTGATCTCGTCCGCTCGCAGATTCTCATTGCCGATGGCAAGCGAATGCACGGTGGGGAGGTTGGCATTCCGGCGCAGAACGACATCCGGCGCAGTGGTTACGCTGTGCAATGCC
>CAYSDO010000307.1:0-5603 GCA_964429665.1 uncultured Bifidobacterium sp. | reverse complement strand
TACCGTTAGCGTGTTGTCACTGAAGTTTGCGCTGATCAAATCCACCTTGCCATCTCCGTTGACATCCGCCGCCGCGACCGAATAAGGATTGAGGCCCACACCCGGCGAGGAGGCGAGCGCAAAGCCGCCGCTGCCGTTGTTCGTCAACACCGTCAGGGTGTTGGCAAGGAAGTTTGCGCTGATCAAATCCAGTTTGCCATCGCCGTTAACATCCGCTGCCACGAGCGACTCGGGAATGCTGCCCACGCCCGGCGAGGTGGCGAGCGAGAAGTAGCCCGGCCAAGTGATGCTTGCCGCTGAATTGAGCGTCCCGAAAGGAACATTGGTCATACCCGCGGCATTGCCGGTGAAGGTTCCGGTCAAATTCAAATTGCTCGCCCCATTGGTCACCACGCCCGCCGGCAGTTGCGTGAGGGAAACCGCTCCGCTCAACTGGCTCGCGGGCAGACTTCCGGATAGATTCCCCGCCGTCACCGCGTAGGGCGTCGGGGTGAGTTTTTGTCGTGGGCTGACCGTACTGAAACCACCCGCACCGTTGGTGCGCACACCAATTTCCAACCAGCGATCCGCGCCGGGAAATTGATTCCCAAAATCCAGCGTGACGGTGAAGAGACCGTTGGTCACGTTGACGGGTGAATTGGTGAGCGGCGTACCGACGGGATTGCCAAGCGTCAGCGCGTCGAAGAGCGCAAAGCGCAGATCGTAGCTGCCATTGGCTGGGTTCACGCCGTCGTTGAGCCGGCCTTGGTAGGTGATAACGGTGTTTTGCGCCAGGGTGGAGCTGAGGCCAAGCCCCATGGCAAGGAGGGTGATGAGTTTTTTCATAGGGTGTGTGATGGGGTAATTATTCTTAACGGGATCGGGCCAGCTTTTGCACCGCTTCCTTTAAGTCGGCCAGTTCTTTGCGCAATTCCGAGTTCTCCGTTTCCAGCTTTTGATTCAACCCCTGAATCGCCGCCAGCGCCACGCCGTCGGCGTCCACGGTGGCAATGGACTTTTCGTCCAGGCCAACTTCAAACGCGGCATAAAAGTCCTGCGCCATCGGCCCGATGTGCCGGGTTCCCGATGAATCCGTCTTGTAACTCCATTCGGAGAGAGGCAGCCCGGCCACTTTCTCCAGTACCTCGCGGCTGTTGACCGGCGCAAAGTCCCGCTTGGCGTTTCGGTCGCTGACACAGTTCACGCCGTTGTTTGCACAAATGCTGCCGCTGGCCCGGATATTGCCGATCACATGGAGTTTTTCCTGTGGGGCATTGGTGCCCAAACCCACGTAGCCGGTGACATATTTGATCATGAACTCTGGCGTAGAGTTGGTCGCGCTGCCCTGCAAGGTGTCCTTGATGACGAACGAATAGCCGGTGCCCGAGGCGTCGTCTCCGGTCTGGGGCACGCCCACATCCCAGGTCCGCGCGACGTTGTTGCCCGTGGACGTGCGCGAACCGAGGCGGATCATGCCTTCGGAGCCGGGAATCGCTGCGTCGCCCACTTGCAGCGCCCTGCCGGGCGACGCGGTGCCGATGCCCACGCTGCCGGTGGTAACAATCTGGTCTCCGCTGAAAGTGTTTCCGCCGGCGCGCAAGGCGACATTGGCCGAGAGCCGCGCGTCGGTCAGCGTGCCGGTCGTTATCTTGCTCGCGTCGAGATTTGGAATTTGAGCGGTGACCAAGGTGCCGGTGATATTGGCAGCGTTAAGACCGGTCAGGCCGGCACCGTTGCCGGTGAACGCGCCAGCAAAAGTCGGCGTGTTGAGCAATACCGACAGCGTGGAACCGCCTGCGTTCGCGCTGATCAAATCCACTTTACCATCCCCGTTGACATCCGCCGCCACGACCGAATAAGGCAAGCCGCCCACGTTGGGCGAGGAGGCCAGACCAAAGCCGCCGCTGCCATTGTTGGTCAGCACCGACAGGGTGGCGTTGCCGCTATTCGCGCTGATCAAATCCACCTTGCCATCCCCGTTGACATCCGCCGCCGCAACTGACCGAGGTCTGGAACCCACGCCCGGCAAGGCGGCCAGACCAAAGCCGCCGCTGCCGTTATTGGTCAGCACTGACAGCGTGCCGGAAAATGTGTTGTTCGCGATGATCAAATCCACCTTGCCATCCCCGTTGACATCCGCCGCTGTGACCGAATAAGGCAAGGGGCCCGTGCCCGGCAAGGAAGCCAGCAGAAAGCCGCCGCTGCCATTGTTGGTCAGCACCGACAGCGTGCCGCTGAAGTAACTGGCGCCAATCAAATCCACCTTGCCATCCCCGTTGACGTCCGCTGCCGTGACCGATTGAGGAGTGCCGCCCACCACGGACGGGGAGGAGGCCAGCACGAAGCCGCCGCCGTTGTTGGTCAGCACCGACAGCGTGTTGTCATTGGCATTCGCGGAGATCAAATCCACCTTGCCATCCCCATTGACATCCGCCGCTGTGACCGACCAGGGAGCACTGCCCACGAATGGCGAGGAGGCGAGGACGAAATTGCCTGGCCAAGTAATGATCCCCGCTGAATTGAGCGCCACCAAAGGAACATTGGTCACGCCCGCGCCGTTACCGGAAAATGCGCCAGTCAAGTTCACGCCGCCCGCCCCGTTGGTCACAACGGTCGCTGGCAATTGCGCCAATGGGATCGCTCCGCTCAGTTGGCCGGCGCTGATCGTGCCAGAGACATTGCTCGCCGTGATCGCATAGGGCGCGGCGGTGATCCGCTGCCGAGGAACGAGGTTGGAATAGCTGCCACCACCGTTCGTGCGCACAGCGATTTCCAGCCAGCGTGCCGCACCGGGGAACTGGTTGCCGAAATCCAGCGCCACCGTAAATAACCCGTTGCTCACAGCGACGTCGTTCAAAACCGTCGGCCCGGCAACAGCGCTGCCGTTGGATAGCGCGCCGTAAATCGTGAACTGCAAATCGTAGTTTCCATTGGCCGGACTCCCGCCGTCGTTGAGCCGGCCTTGGTAGGTGAACGCCGTGCCTTGGGCAATGAGACTCGTGTCAGCAAGTATAAAGGTCAGGATCGCATAACACCACAGTTGGGTTCTCGTATTCATAAACAGTTTAATCAAAGGTTTGAAAAGCAAAAGCGTATGGTCGCTGTTGCGTGTGGGTTCATGATCATCGTAGCGGGACTTGGCATCGTTTCAAGGGTTTATTGCCCCGATAAATGCGCACCGGAAGAATCGTGCAAACCTGTTGAGGTTTTACCAAATGGGACTTACTGTCTGGCCCAAAGTTCGGAATGAAAACCTATCCACTTTACCTGAACGGTGAATGGCTCAACAGCGACACGGCTTTGCCTGTTGTTAATCCTGCAAGCGGCGAAACATTCGCGCAAATGTCCACGCTGGACCGCCCGGCGGTGGCGGTTGCCATCAAGAAAGCGCACAAGGCTTTCGAGGCTTGGCGGCATTTGACCGCCAAAGGACGGGGCGAGTTGCTTCACAAGATCGCAAGCGAACTTGACCGGCGTCGCGAGGAGATTGCGCGCATCATCACACTCGAAAATGGCAAGCCCATCGCCCAAAGCCAGGGCGAAGTCGCCATGAGCGTGGATCACTTGCGCTGGTTTGCGGAGGAAGGGCGACGAGTTTATGGGCGAATTGTTCCACATCAGGTGGAAGGCAAACGTCATCTCGTTATCAAGTCGCCCATCGGCGTGGTTGGCGCGATTTGCCCTTGGAACTTTCCCCTCGTGCTTGCGGTGCGGAAAATCGCGCCCGCGCTGGTGGCGGGATGCCCGGTGATTCTCAAGCCTGCGAGCCAGACACCGCTTACGGCCGTGGCCCTCGCCGAGTGCGTGGCAAAGGCGGAACTGCCCAAGGGTGTATTCCAGTTGGTGGTTGGAGATGCCGCTGAAATCGGCGCGGAGCTTCTCGCAAATCCGCTCTGTCGGAAGATCACTTTCACCGGCTCGACGGAAGTGGGACGCAAGTTGATCGCAGGCGCGGCGGCAGGCGTGAAGCCTTTGTCTCTCGAACTTGGTGGAAACGCGCCTGTGCTCGTGTTCGATGATTGTTCGCTGGAGACTGCCCTAGCGGGTGTGATGATGGCAAAATTTCGCAACAGCGGCCAGTCATGCATTGCAGCAAACCGCATCTACGTACAGCGGCAGATGTATCCCGGATTCCTCCGCGCACTGACGGATCGCGTGAAAGCCATGGAAACAGGCGACGGCATGGATCCTCAATCAGACATCGGACCGCTCATCAATGCCGGAGCGGTGGAGCGCGCACACGAGCATGTTCAGGACGCGGTCAACGGCGGAGGGCGACTGATGTGCGGCGGCAGTGCGTTGCGTCGTCCGGGCTATTTCTTCGAGCCGACGGTCATCGGCAATGTCAGCCGGAACGCACTGTGCATGTTTGAGGAAACATTCGCGCCCATCGCACCAGTAACGCCTTTCGAGACGGAGGTCGAGGCAGTGGAACTTGCAAACAATTCCATCCACGGTCTGGCCGCGTACGTTTTCACGCGCGACATGGATCGCATGTTCCGGATGGCCGAATCGCTTGAGGCCGGAATCATCGGCGTGAACGACGGCATGCCCACCACGTCACAATGTCCGTTCGGGGGACTGAAGCAAAGCGGCTGGGGACGTGAGTTGGGACCGGAAGGGATCGAGGCATTTTTGGAAACGAAGCATGTCTCGATTGAGATGGAGTAAAACAAGCGTCCTCGTCTTTGCGTCCATGATCGTTCATCCGAATTCGAGGAAGAAAAGCGACGTGGCGGAGAGAGTGGGATTTGAACCCACGGTAGTGTTACCTACGCACGCTTTCCAGGCGTGTGCCTTAAACCACTCAGCCATCTCTCCACCAAGTGTGAAAACTCTGGATACAACCCCGCGCTCAATCAATCTTTTTCTCCGCTCGTAAAGATTGCCCGCCATTGCCGCGCCCGATAAAGTTTGTGACATTTTAGAAAATGAGTCACACCCCAAACGGTTCGAAGAAGGAGGCCCTTTCGGTTCCGATGCAACTCCGTGCCGCAGCAGAGTTGCTCGAACAAGTTGCGGGCAACCGCGCGCTGCTCGCCGAACTGTCGCTCGAGGAGCGCACGCGATTGCTCAAGGCGGCGGGTGACATTTTTTGCCCCGACGTGCGCGAGCGGCGACGGCTCGTAAAAGCGCGGTCGCGTCAGCGAAAGAGTGACAAGCTGCAACGAGATCAAGGCGTATTGAACGAAACTGGCATCCGAACTCTACGGCGCAAACCTGTGTTTACCACGCCGAACCTGCCGCCGCCGCCGGATATCGAACCGCAGGAGGTGGAGGACGAGGTGGAGTTCCGCGAAGTCGTCGAGCCGCAGAACTGTTACATCTGCAAGAGGGATTATTCGACCATTCACCATTTCTACGACCAGCTTTGTCCCAGGTGCGCAGAGTTGAATTTCCGCAAACGCACTGAACTGGCGGATTTGAAAGGCCGCGTGGCGTTGCTCACGGGAGGTCGCGTGAAAATCGGTTATCAGGCGGGCATCAAGCTGCTCCGTGCAGGCGCGCACGTCGTGGTGACGACGCGTTTTCCTCGTGACTCGGCGACGCGTTACGCCGCCGAACCGGACTTCAAGGACTGGGGGCATCGGTTGGAAATCTTCGGACTCGATCTGAGGCACACG
>CAYSDO010000306.1:0-5604 GCA_964429665.1 uncultured Bifidobacterium sp. | reverse complement strand
GTTGGGGCAACGGTGGCCTTCAGCCCGTCTGGGGGGCAACCTCCGTACGCCTTCACGCTCGCCACCAACAACTCCGGTGGCACAATTAATCCGGGCACTGGTCTGTACACTGCCGGGTCTCAAGTTGGCGCCGATACCGTGGTCGTTACGGACTCGATGGGCAGCAACGCAATGGCAACCGTTTCCGTGAGTGCGGCAGTCCTGACGATTTCACCAGCAACCACCAATGTTAGCGCCGGTAGTGCTGTGGCGTTTGTGGCTGGCGGTGGCCAAGCGCCCCATACGTTCAGTCTCGCAACTAACAATTCTGGCGGCAGTGTGACTAGTGGCGGGCTCTACACCGCCGGCTACATTGCCGGCACCGACGCAGTGCTGGTCACCGATTCTGTCGGCAGCAACGCGCTTGCGACGATCACGGTAACTGTGGTGCCGTTAGCCATCCAGCCGACAACCACAAATGTAAGTGTGGGAACGAGTGTTGCCTTTGGGGCAAGTGGAGGAAAGCCACCTTACTCATTTGCCATCACCGCCAACAACTCCGGCGGGACAATTAATGCAGGCAGTGGTCTTTATACCTCCGGCACCAGTGCCGGTTTGGATACGATTCAGGTTACAGATGATTTGGGCAGCAATGTAACGGCGACAGTCACTGTCACGGTTCAGATTCAGACTGCGCAACTACTTGTGGATGTCGACGCCACCGGGTTGGCTTCGGGCACGCTGACCTCGATTACCAACAGGGGAACTTTAGGGGGATTCTTTTATGCTCGCGGTGGCGGCACGACTGTGCCGGTTGTAGCCGCAGTGGATGGCGGCGGCACCAAAGGAATCCGCTTCGATGGCGACGATTACTTGCAGCATGTCGTGAGCGTGGGCGGCGCTTTGGTGCCCGCACCGGCAGGATTGGTGGGGGTGAATCCAACCTGCACCATCGAGGTGTGGGTGCTCAACGGAGCAATTGATCGCGAAGAAACCATTCTTGCGTGGGGGAAACGGAGCGGGCTACAGACGCAAAGCCACCACGCGTTCATCTACGGCTGGGACGCAGCTTGGGGCGCGATGGCGCACTGGGATTCGCCGACCAGCATCGGATGGACCTCTGGCTTGGACGGCGGCGGTATTTTCAGCGCGGGTGTCCCCAGTGCCGGTGTCTGGCACCACTTGGTTTACACGTTCGACGGCACCACGCAGCGGGTTTATGCCGACGGGGTTCAGAAGAATTCTGAGGTCGTCTCGTTGAACATCGCGTCCGGCCCACCGATTAACCTCGCAGCGCAGATGGATGCTAATGGCACAACCGTTACTGCAACTCTCCGCGGCTCGCTCACGATCGGCAAAGTGCGTATCCATGACGGAGTGTTGAGCGCATCGCAAATCGCGACGAATTACCTCCTCGAAGTGGCAGCATTTACCAATGGCCCGGGCGTGCAACTGCTTTCGAGTCCGGCGCATCGTTACCAATTCAATAATACGGCAGGCGCAGCAACGGCGGGTTCGGTCATTCAGGATTCGGTGGGCACAGCGAACGGCACCGTTCTTGGATCGGGAGCCACCTTTACCGGTAGTCGCCTGACGTTACCCGGCGGCGCTTCGGGCACGGCGGCATATGTGGACTTGCCGGATGGCCTGCTGTCCGTAAACAGCACGACCAAGGGCGGCTCAGGCGAGGTTACCATCGAGGGTTGGGTCAAGCCCACGGCGAGTCGCGCGTGGTCACGCTTCTTTGACTTCGGTTCTTCCAGCGGTGGCTCGGGCCAGGATTACGTTGCCTACCTGGCGCAAGTCAACACGGATATTCGTAACCGACGGCTCGACATTCAGAACAACGACAGTGTTGGTGGTACCGGTGGTGGCGGTTCGACTGGCCATGGTACGACGACTTACGGTCAGGATGTCCACTTTGCCATCACCTGGAATGATGCCACAGGTGAAATCAAGATCTACGAGAATGGAGAATTTGCCATCAACCGGACTGAGACTGTTCGGCTCGCGCAACTTAATGATGTGAATGTCTGGCTTGGGCGATCCCAATGGTCCAGTGACTTGAACCTGCAAGGGGAATTCGACGAATTCAGGATGTACAACCGCGTGCTCACTGACGCGGAACTGCGCGGGAATTTCGTGCGCGGGCCGTCCGATGCTTCTGCGCAATTGACCACATTCACTGTCACGGGTGGGGGCGCTGGTTGTGGCAGCGTGCCCGTGGGATTGAATGGCTCCGAAGTTGGGGTGACGTATTTGCTGCGGACAAATTTGGTTTATGCCGGGGTTTTGGCGGAAGGCACGGGGGGCGCACTCAGCTTCGGTAACCAGACTGTTGGTGGCACTTACTCCGTGCTGGCGAGCAACACAGCGACTGCGGCTACCGCGCTGATGAATGGCAGTGTGGCGGTTTCAATCGTTGTTCCCCCAGCTATTACCGCAGGGCCCAGTCCTTCAAACCTTACGAACTATCAAGGTGGGTATCTCTCGTTCTCTGTCACCGCCACCGGCTCGCCGTTGAACTATCAGTGGCGCAGGGACGGCACCAATCTTGTGAATGGCGGGAGTATTTCAGGTGCAACTTCCAACCGGCTTACGATCTACCCCGCAAACCCCAGTGACAGTGTCGGGGCTGGCCACGGCTACGTGTGCGTGGTGAGCAACAGTTGCCTCAGCCTGCCTTCGCCCGAAGCGACTGCGACCATCATACCTTTCGTCGCGGTTCCCGAGACCGTTGCGGTCGTGTGGACCAATCACAACCCGGTAACAAACTCGCTGACTTCAGGGGGCAATCCGCGTTCGGTCCTGGTGGACAATGAGGGCAACATCATTGTCACCGGGTACACCGATGGCGCCACAAACGGTTATTGGCGCGTCACTGCGATCAAGTATTCCAGTTCCGGTGTTCCGCTCTGGACCAATGATAACAACGGGATGCTGGAAGATCAGGATTTGGATCCAAAAGCGGCACTCGACGGGAACGGAAACTTGTTAGTGGTAAAAGGTAGCAGCCAAATCGTCGTGGACACATACTCGCGAACAAACGGGCTGTTGCTCTGGGAAAAGCGCTTTGGCAGCCTGCCAAACAACCTATCTCCTAGTGGCCTTGCAGTTGATAGTAGCGGCAATGCCATCTTCACCGGAAAATTCTTTGAAGGTCAAACCACATATCATACTAACTACAGCTACACGGCAAAGCTGGCCGCTGCGGATGGATTGTTGCTGTGGGAACGATTTCATGGACCGTCGGAGGCGGCCCAGGGAATTGCCGTTGACGGAGCCGGAAATGTTGTGATCACGGGTGGACGGGCCATCAATAGCGTCAAAAGTGAAGCCGTCACCGTCAAATATTCCGGAGTGGACGGCGCGCAGATTTGGGAAACACAATCCCAAAGTCCAGGACTTGAATCCGCTGGACCCAATGCAATTGCGATTGATGCTTTAGGCAATGTTGCCATCGCGGGCTACACCGAAATAAATTCCGCCTCTTATCTGTATGTAGCCAAGTATGCCGCGGCCAATGGCGCGTTGCTTTGGGAGCGAAGCCACACGGTTGGGCCCGCAGCGAGAAACTATGCCATCGCCATGGACGCTGACGGAAACGTAGTGACCACTGGACAGGACAACTCCGACTCTTACACTGCGAAGTACGCTGCTTCGGATGGTTCACTGCTTTGGGACAGACGATACCATGATCCGAACAACCGTTTGTCTTTCTTCACAGCCGTCGTTGCTGATGGGAACAATGATGTGATCGTGACGGGTTGGGCTGGGTATGGCCAAGACCAGTTTACCGGCAACAGCACCTTGACCTCGGATATTTACACCGGCAAGTACGCCGGCAAAAACGGCGCGGTCCTCTGGTCAACGCGATTCAACGGCCTAGCAAATCGCGACGACACGACCACGCTCTTCTGTCAATCTGTTGCCATCACTCCCGCCGGCGAAGTGGTAGTGGTGGGTGCAACTGACGGAGGTTTTGTGTTCCCAATCCCCTACGCTGAACATTGGGTGACGATCAAATACGCTGGAGCTTCCCCCAACGCACGTCCAGTCGTGGCAAACCCAATCCCCAATGCGAACGGAATTTACGGCACTCCATTCAACTTCAGCTTCGCGGCAAATACATTCAGTGATCCCGATGCCGGCCAGACGCTGGCCTATTCAGCGGGTGGATTGCCCACTGGCATCACCTTCACGCCCGCCACGCGCACTTTCAGCGGCACGCCCACGACCGTCGGCACCCATTCGGTGACCGTTACCGCGACCGACAACGGTTCGCCCGCGTTAAGCACCAACGACGTGTTCGACTTGATCATCGCCAAAGCGCCGCTCACCGTCACGGCTTTCGATACCAATCGCGTTTACGGCACAACCAATCCGCCTCTGACCGGCTCGCTGGTCGGAGTGGTCAACAGCGACAATGTCACCGCTACCTTTGCGACTCCGGCGACCACCGCGGATCCACCAGGCAACTATCCCATCACACCGGTGTGGAGTGATCCCGATGGCAAATTGGGCAATTATTCTGTCACGACGAACAGCGGCACGCTCACGGTGCTGAGTCCGCCCGAAATGTCCTTCAGCTTGGGTGGTGGGGGCGGCGGGTTGTTCACGCTCTCCTGGCCGGCCAGCTACGTTGGCTTCGTGCTGGAATGCACCGAAAGCCTGACACCGCCTGTGGTCTGGCAAGAGATCACGAGCGGCATCACCGAGAGCGGCGGGACGAAGTCCTACACCGTGATGAACGATTCAGGAGTAACGGGCCGACTCTATCGTCTGCGCCTGCCATAATTTGGGAAGGTTTGGTGTGCGGCAACTGTAACCGCATGGGAGAGGGCGACGATTGCCCGCACACTGCGGTAGAGCAGTGTGCGGGACAACGCACGTCAGCGCCGCAAGACGTTCGTCTCCAACGGGCAAATCGTTTCTCCACACTTTTTCCGATACCGACGCCCCCCCGGCCACCTCGCTGAACTCGTTGCTGCGAACATCTCGGACTTGCCGGAATCATTTCAATGCTCGAGCGGAGCGTAGCACGCCTTCTACAATCGTTGTCCCCAGCGTCTCACCGTAAAAGCTCACGCTCGCTTCATAGCCACCCTTGCGATACTCCTCCGTCGGCAACATGTAGCTCACCCATTCGTTGGCAAGCCCGCCAATCGTCACACATTTCGCGCCGGTGATCTCGCGCGCCCCGACTTTCGTGTCCATTCCCAATTGCGCCGCCATTTCGCCAGGCACACCGAGAATGACGAGATCACCCATGCGGAAGCACATGCTCCGCGTCTGGGTCGGCTGCAAATGATCAAGGAACGCCTGCATCGTCGTCTCGTTCAATCCATATTCCGCGCCGCCAGTCTTCATGAAATCAGGGTGCCATGAGCATTTCGGCAACTTTATTTCCTCGCTGCAAAAGCCAAACACATCCACCTGGCGCAGGCGGATCTTGTCCCACAAGCGCCATGATTCAATCCCCATCTCGCGACCGTATCGCTCCGCTCGTTCCCAATTGCTCCCCGCATCCGCAGGCGGGGTCGGAGACTGATCCCCTTCCGCGCCGTTGTAATACATCGCCACCACTCCCTGCCCTATCAGCGACTCCAACGTGCGCTGCAAATG
>CAYSDO010000305.1:0-5645 GCA_964429665.1 uncultured Bifidobacterium sp. | reverse complement strand
CAATGCCAAACCGGTGCTCTTGTCGATAATCTGGCCCGTAAATAAATTTCCGTAACCAGAAAAGACAAGCTGATAGTCGTTGTTAGGATTTGGCGGTGCTGATCCCCCTGCCACCACCCCGAACTGACCCAAGTTCCCATTAGTCTGGGCACCCAAGGTGGTTGTATTCATGAAACCGAGCCCTCCAGACACAACCTTATATAACCTCAATTGGTCGGTGCCACCGCCACCTGAAGAAAAACGATCAGTATAAACCAAAGCATAGCCAAGCGGGAATGTAGTGCCAGGAAGTGGAGTCTGCACTCGGGCCATAACACCCATGTTCATACTCATACCGTTATTCCAGTCAATCAAATCAGCCTTGATGGTAAAATCTGGGATCGCTGGGCCACCTATTACGAAACTACCCACCCGGCCCGGGTTGACAGCAGTCCCTGCATTCGCCGTAATCCTATATGCAGAAGTGCTGTCAGCAGGATTGTTTGGAAAAGTGAAGGTCTGGCCAAGCGCGCCTGGCGCATAATGTGTCCACGCGGGGTCCGTACCTGTGTTAAAATTATCAGAGAATTGAGCTTGAACAGTATTGGAAGCAATAACCGCCAGCGATGCAATCGCGCCAACAAAGGCTGGGCTAAGGCGGTTAAAGGAGGCTGAGAACAACGTGTTTTTCATACGGATTCGCTATGGTTTATAGGTTATAACATTTGCTAGGTCACACCTTTTCGACTTCTGAAATGGCTGATTGATTGTTTTTATCAGATTCTCCAAAGCGTGTCAATCATATGTTTCAACACAATGACAATGACCACTGAAAAATGTTGCGAAGATTACCCCTCAGCAAATGCGGATAGACATCAGGATTTAATTGAATAAGAATCCGGGGAGAAAGTCGTAAGAATGCGGTCATGTTGCCACAATCCAAGAAAACCAAGAATTACATCCAGCAGCCAGACTAGTCCCCATATTACCCAAGCCAGCTTTCTCGATACCCGCCAAATCCATGAACCCACGTTTGAAAAAAAAGTTTGAAATCCTAACTCGGTGCTCGATTTCTGCCAGCCTTCTGATCTTGCTGGCTGCCGGCTGTTCAAAGGTCGAGCAGACCAACACCCCAAAGCCTGCTGCACTAGAAACCCGGCAGGCGGTACAGGATGATCGCACCGCACTGGATGAGTACGTGGCCGCACCAGATGCGAATTACAGCTACCATGTTTTGGCAAGCATCCCCGGCAATGGCCAGACCACGCACATCATTGAAATGACTTCGCAGGCATGGCTTACCACAAACGAGGTGGATCGTCCGCTCTGGAAACATTGGGTGACCATCGTCAAGCCAGATCAGGTCACCAGTTCAAAATCTTTGCTGTTCATTGGCGGAGGCGGCAATGGCGGCGCCCAGCCCAAGGGAGCAGACGGAAATCTTGTCAAGATTGCCCTCGCCACCAAATCCGTGGTGACTGAACTGAAGATGGTGCCCAACCAGCCGCTCGTCTTTGCCGGGGAAACCGAGGGGCGGAAGGAGGACTCGCTGATTGCTTACACCTGGGACAAGTTTTTGAGAACGGGCGACAAGAAATGGCCGGCCCGTCTGCCGATGACAAAATCTGCCGTGCGCGCGATGGATACCGTAACGGACTTCTGCAACAGCACCGCAGGCGGCAATACAAAGATTGATGGATTCGTTGTGACGGGCGGATCGAAACGCGGTTGGACAACATGGACAACTGCGGCGGTGGACAAACGCGTGGTCGCCATAGTGCCCATCGTGATTGACGTGCTGAACCTTGAAGCCTCCATGAAGCACCATTATGGCGCCTACGGTTTCTGGGCGCCGGCCGTCGGTGACTATACGGCGTTCAAAATCATGGAATGGAATGGCACGCCAGAGGACAGGGCATTGTTGAAAATCGAGGACCCCTACGAATACCGCAGCCGGCTCACGATGCCCAAATTCATCGTGAATGCCGCGGGCGACCAGTTCTTCCTGCCGGATTCCTCCCAGTTTTATTTCAACGACCTGCCCGGCGTAAAATACCTGCGCTATGTGCCCAACGCCGATCATTCGCTCAAGGGTTCTGACGCATACCTGACATTGCAGGCCTGCTACCAAGCCGTGCTCAGTCAGACTCCCCTGCCCCAGTTCTCATGGACGCTTGAAAAAGATGGATCGATCAAAGTCACGACCAAGGACAAACCCTATCAGGTCTGGCTTTGGCAGGCAACCAACCCTGATGCACGCGATTTTCGATTGGAGACGTTAGGACCGAAATATAAGGGAAGTCCACTTACCGATCAAGGTGGCGGAGTTTATGTCGGCAAAGTTCCAGAACCGCCCAAAGGTTGGACGGCCTTCTTTGTAGAACTGACCTTCCCAACGGGTAACTCCGAACGTCTGAAATTCACGACCGAGGTTCGCGTCGTGCCGGACGTTTTGCCACACAAATTTGTTCCCAAGGGTCGCCCGCAATAATTGACAGGGCCAACATAGGTTCTGAATCGTCCTCCAGCCCGGAGCAGTCCATGATCAAATCATTCATTACAGTCATGGGTTGGGTTTTGTTATCCGCCGCCGTGCTTGCGGCGGCGGAACAACCAAGCAAGCCTGGTAATGGCGAAGCTGATGTCGGGAATACGATTTTCAAGGATGTGCAAGGGGGCAGTCATCAACCGCTGACCGCCGCCGGTCAGAAATGCACCTTGCTGTTTTTCGTGATGTCAGAGTGCCCGATCGCCAATTCCTACGCGCCTGAAATCAATCGAATCGTCGCAGCGTACAAAGACCGGGGAGTGCGGAGTTATTTGATTTATGTGGAGGACGACCTGTCGGCAGACGCAGCCCGACGACATGCAAAGGAGCATGAATTTAAACTCCCTGCCCTGCTCGATCCCGGACATCAGCTAGTCAAATTTGCACGGGTGACTGTCTCACCGGAAGTGGCTGTGCTCGCGCCGGACAACACTGTGCTTTATCGGGGTCGCATTGATGATCGCGTGGCTGCTTTCGGAAAGCACCGCCTCACGCCATCCAAGCGGGATTTGCGCTCGGCATTGGACGCCATTCTCGATGGCAAACCGGTGGTCATACCTGTCACCAAGGCGATTGGGTGCTACATTACAAAAAATGACAACTCGAAGTTTGCTGAAAAATAATTTGAGCGTAAAGCAACTACGCCTTCATTTCACAGTAGCCGCCACGGTTGTCACCATCGCCAATCCGAGCTGGTGCGCGGCTGCTGCCAACGACGCCCGGCCTTCGGGAACATCTCCGGTTACCAAGCCCACGTTCACCGAACATGTCGCGCCTATCATTTTCCAAAGCTGCGTCTCATGCCATCGCCCGGGTGAGGCCGCGCCGTTTTCACTGATGACGTTTGAACAGGTTCGCAAACACGCGCGGCAGATCACCGAGGTCACGGGAACGAAATTCATGCCACCCTGGCATGCGGAGGCCGGCCATGTGGAATTTCAGAATGCTCGCGTGTTGCGAGAGGAACAGATTGGCACGTTGCGGAGCTGGTATGAAGGCGGCATGCCGGAAGGTGCCGCCGCCCTCCTGCCAAAACTGCCGACGTTTCCGGAAGGCTGGCAACTCGGCAAGCCGGACTTGATCGTGAAGATGGAAAAGCCCTTCAAGCTTTATGCGGAAGGCCATGACATTTATCGCAACTTCGTATTTCCACTGAACCTCCCGGAGGACAAATGGGTGCGAGCCATCGAATTCCGTCCAGGCGCGCGCAGCATTGTTCATCATGCCCTGTTCTATCTCGACACCACTGGCAAGGCTCGGGAACTGGAGGCGGCAGATGACGAGCCTGGTTTTGAAGAGAAAGGTCGGGTTGGTCGCACCTTCACACCGGTGGGTGGCTGGGCGATCGGCTCCAATGTCCGGGTGCTGCCGGATGATCTGGCTTACAAGTATTCCAAAGGCGCGGACCTCGTTGTGCAAACGCATTTTCATCCCAGCGGCAAAGTGGAGGAGGAGCTTTCGACGGTCGGGATTTTCTTTGCGGACAAACCTCCGCTACGTTCGTTTGTCGGAATCCAAGTGCCTCCAGCGTTCGGCGAGATCAGCGGCATTGACATCCCCGCTGGAGTGTCGAATTACATGGTCAAGGATTCGTTTACGCTGCCGGTGGATGCAGATGCATTTTCAATAAGTCCCCATGCCCATTACATCGCAAAAACCATGACGATGAAAGCGGTGCTTCCGGGTGGCGGCGAAAAAATTCTCATGCGCATACCGGACTGGGATTTTGCATGGCAGGAGCAATACAGTTTCAAAGAACGACTGCGACTTCCCAAAGGCACACGCATCGAATCTGAACTCACTTACGACAATTCCGCCAACAACCCGCGCAATCCCATTTCGCCGCCCGTGCGCGTGAAGTGGGGGCCATCCTCCACCGACGAGATGGGCAGCATCACCGTGCATGTCGTTCCCGTAAGAGAAGCAGATGTGGAGAAATTGCGCGATGCATTGAAGGATCATGCCACCGACATGGTAATTGACCGGGCGATTCAGCGTCCTAAGTATGCGCCCATGGTGAAAAAGCTAATCGAACGATTTGACAAAAATGCAGACGGCGCTATCGGCGGCGACGAACGCGACGCGCTGCGAAGTTTCATCCGCACCAGCGGCTGGGTGCCCGGAAACTTGAACAACAGCTTTTAAGCCATTTGTGTTATACAATTGGAACGGGATTGCCTCCGGTGCCTCGTGTGAGTTGTTCTATTGGAAGTGCGAGTTGTAAAATTGGAAATGGATGGTGGTACATTACTCCTGTGTGGTGTCAGATTGGAACGGTGTGTCGTACTTTTGGAACTGCGCAGGCTCGGAGGAATTGTGCGCGGGTGAAGATGGACACGGTGCGGGCGTTGTAGCGAAGATAGAATATGGAGGGTGGAAGATGGGCAGAGTAAACGCGGCTTTAGGCTCAACACATCACCTTTGATTCCTCTCCCCACTCTCCCGGGCATAGATCAGCCGACCTGCGCTAACCCTCACCCCATCCGATGCGCAGAAGGAAATCGAGGCGGAGAGGACAATGAGACACACAACCACCGGAGATCAAGATCAGGATGAAGATTAAGCTTACGAAGGGAAGGGTGTGGGACACGGTCACGCCTCGGCGAGCTTGTTCCGGATGGCATAACGGACGAGATCGCTTGCAGAGCGGAGTTTCAACTTGCTCATCACGTTTTTTCGATGGGTTTCCACGGTGTTAAGGCTGATGCCGAGCGCATTGGCCGTTTCCTTGTTGGATTTGCCTTCGGCCAGATGCTGGACAATCTCGCGCTCACGTGGTGTCAGGCGGCTGCGGGGAGGCTCGCCTGTCTTCAGGGAATTGATTGGAGTCAGTCCGCCAAAAAGAATGTCCGAGATGCGGGAGGTGAAGAAGGCGCGCCCGCCCGCCAGAGATTCGATGGCTTGCGGCAGCAACTCGGGAGCGTCGTTTTTGAGCACGTAGCCGTGTGCGCCCGCTTCAAGAACTTCCCTTGCCAGTGCATCGGAATCGTGCATGGTCAGGATCAACACATGGGTTGAAGGAAGTGCGGCGCGAATCTGGCGCGTGGCATCCAGCCCGTTCAATTCAGGCATGGTAATATCCAGTACGGCGATGTCCGGCTGTGTTTTGAGAGCGAGG
>CAYSDO010000304.1:0-5695 GCA_964429665.1 uncultured Bifidobacterium sp. | reverse complement strand
CCCGTGAAAAAAATCCACAAGGAGGTTCTCATCAACGCCGAGACGCTTGAAACACGCGTCGCTGTAAGCGAAGACGGCAAGCTGGAGGAATTCAACATCGAGCGCACGACCGAGGAGCGGCTGGTCGGCAGCATCTTCAAAGGACGCGTGCGGAATCTCGAAGACGGTCTCAAGGCCGCATTCGTGGACATCGGTTTCGAGAAGAACGCGTTTCTTCACTACTGGGATATTGTGCCGAACCAGTTCGACAGCGGTGTGGAAATTGTTGAACGCCCGACAAAGAAGCGCGACAAACCGAAGATAACTCAGAAGGACATTCCGCGTCTGTATCCGCCAGGATCGGAAATCATCGTGCAAGTCACGAAAGGCCCCATCGGCACCAAAGGTCCGCGCATCACAACGAATCTTGTGTTGCCTGGACGTTATTTGGTGTTGCTCCCCAACTCGGATCAAAGCGGCATTTCGCGCAAGATCGAAAACCAGCAGGAACGCCAGCGTCTTAAAAAGATTCTGCGCGAACTCGCCATCCCGGACAGCATGGGTGTTATCATGCGCACTGCCGGAGAGGGCCAGCAGATGCGTTACTTCGTGCGCGACCTTGCTTTGTTGCTCGAAGAATGGAACGGCGTTCAGGAAAAGATGAAGAAGCAACCGCCGGCCACATGCGTGTTCCAGGAGCCGGATTTGATTGAGCGCACCGTGCGCGATTTCCTGACCGAAGACGTCGAGCGCATTGTGGTGGACAGCCCGAAGGCTTATGACCGGATGCGGGAGATGGTTTCAAAAATCTCGAAGCGTTCCGCTGACAAGGTGAAGCTTTACAACGAAGCCCAGCCTATTTTCGATCGCTTCAACATCAGCAAGCAGCTCGAGAATGCATTCTCGCGTCAGGTGCATTTGAAAAGCGGCGGCTACATCGTTGTGGACGAAACCGAGGCGCTGGTGGCGATTGACGTGAATACGGGGCGTCACAAGGGCAGCAAAGATCAGGAGTCAACGATCCTCAAAGTCAACCAGGAGGCCGCAGACGAAATCAGCCGGCAGTTGCGGCTTCGCAACATGGGCGGGTTGATCGTGCTCGACTTCATTGACATGAAATCGCGCCGCGATCAGCAGAATGTTTACCAGCGGATGAAGGATGGCTTGCGCCGGGACAAGGCCAAGACACACATCCTGCCCATCTCACAGCTCGGCTTGATGGAAATGACGCGCCAGCGCCACAGCGAGAGCGTCCGGTCTGCGGTGTACGATGACTGCCCTTACTGCAAGGGTCGCGGCAAGGTGAAGAGTTCAATCACCATGAGCGTGGAAATCCAGCGCAAGCTCCAGGAAATCCTCAAGAAGCGCACGCGCGACGAGTCGGACTTCCAGTTGCGCATCGTGGTTCATCCTACTGTGATGGATCGTCTGCGCATGGAGGACGAAAAACTGTTAATCGAACTCGAGAAGCGCTCTTTCGGAAAACTCTCATTCCGCGCTGACACCGGGATGCACGCGGAACAGTTCAAGATTCAAAATGTGACGACGAACGAAGAGCTGGCAAGCGTGGGTTCATAACATAACATACCGCGCAAAATCACAACGCCCGGCAGAATTCTGCCGGGCGTTTTTCATTTTCTGAAAAACCAATTACTCAATTCGTTTGAGCACCACGAGCCATGCGGTCTTGTTGGGTGCATTCCCACCGACGACGAGTGACTCTCCTTTTTCGAGGGTCTGAGTCTGTTTGCTGCAAACCTTATCCTTGCTGCCGAAGAGGGTAACTTCGAACTTCTGGCCCTCGATGTGTTTGATTTCAATCGAGCATCGCTCGCTCATGGCCATTTTTTTGGAGCCGCCTTTTGAAACGGTGGCCGTCTCCCGCTTGACTTCGAAAAAATGCTTCCACTTGAGGGGACGATTCTCGAAAACCTTGCGCGTTTCTTTATCCACAGGCTTGTGCTTGTTATCCGGCGATTTTTCATCGTCGGTGGCCCAAACAAGTTGCGCTTCAAATTTGAAATCGCCTGCCCGTGTGGACGCAGAGCCCAAGGCAAGCATACAAAGCACGAGAACAGCCCAACCACGTTTCCAGATGTATCCCAGGTGTAAGTTCATTTACAGGTCAAATATATCGTCCACCTCGATGTCGGCAAAGTTGTTTTCTGCCGGATAATCCAGCCAGACCAGGGTCGCCCCTGCTTCATAGTTGTGGTAGGTGAATACACCCGCATCGTCGGAGTCTGTGAGAGTCACACCCTGATGCCGAAGTTGCGGCAGGACTATGGCGACCGCGATGACAGCCGCAGCACATACGCTCGCAGGAACGAGCAACCGTCGCAACCGCTCCGCGAACGACGAAGCTGGGCGCTGTGTTTGCGCCGGCTGGCGGCCAATCTCGCGTTGGATCTTTGACCAGTAAAATTCGCGGCTTTCGGGCAGCTTGATTCCAGCCTCAAAGCCCGCCAAGGCCTTCGTCGTATTTCCAAGTTCGGCAAACAGCGCCTTTGCGTCCGCGTCCTGCGCGAGCAATGCCTCGATTTCGTTTCGTTCCGCGCTGGGGAGTTCCCCGTCAAGATACGCCTGAAGTTTTAATTGTGACTCGTCTTTCATACAACCTCTCATTCCTGCTTGTTCAAATCCGCGAGCAAACTGGCCATCTTCCGGCGCGCGTAAAACAACCGCGACATCACCGTGCCGATGGAGCAGTTCATCGTCCTGGCGATATTCTTGTACTCCATCTCCTCGAATTCGTGCAGAACCAGCACGGTCCGGTGCACATCAGAAAGCTGGTTTAATGCCCGGTCAATCCGCGCCCTCAGATCCGCCCTCTCCAACCGTTCCGTCGGGTTGACTATAACCACAGGCATCTGACGTTCCACCCCGCCGGATTCCTCGTTCATCTCCTCGATTGACTCCGTCTGCCGCTTCTTTCTGCGGCGAAGTTGATCGAGGCAGAGGTTGATTACAATCCGGGTCATCCAGGTCGTGAAACTGGAATCGCCGTGAAACTGCTCCAACCGTTGCCAGCCTTTGATCCAGGCTTCCTGTGAAAGATCAATTGCCTCTTCCTCATTCCTCATCATGGTGAAGGCACGCGCAAAAATCTTGTCGCGATGCCGGGCCACCAATTCCTCGAAGGCGACCATGTCTCCCTGTCGGGCCATCGCCACCAGCTCTTCGTCGCTGGTTGAGGAATAATCTTTATCGGCCATGGATGGGACGGATCAGGGTTTGGCTTTATTCAAGCGATCAAAGTTTGCCCTTTGTGGAAGGCAACTGTCCAGAAATACGCGGGTCATGGCTGCAAGCGGCGTCCACGGCGCGGGCGAAAGCCTTGAACAAAGCTTCCACGATGTGGTGCGGCTCATCTCCATAAAGCAATTCCATGTGAAGGTTGCACCGGGCCTCATTTGCAAAGCCTTGAAAAAATTCCCTGGCAAGGCCAAACCGAAATGCTGTGGAGGCGTCCTGTTTTCGTTCGTCGCGGCTGAGTTTTTTATAGCTAAAGTCATTCAACCCACGCCAGACCAAGTAGGAACGGCCACTGAAATCAATGACGCAACGAGCGAGGCATTCGTCCATCGGCACATACGCCTCGCCTGTGAACGGATTACTGGGATCAAAGCCTGCTCCGTAACGCCTGATGCCGCGCTTGTCCCCCAACGCCTGCAAAAACGCCTGTCCAAGCGCGATCCCGCAATCCTCAACCGTGTGATGCGCGTCCACTTCGAGATCGCCATCGCAACGGAGGGTGATATCCGTCACGGAATGCTTGGCAAGGAGCGTGAGCATGTGATCGAAGAACGGGATACCGGTATGAACCTTTGCACGGCCCTTGCCATCAAGCACAAGCTTGACACTGATGCGCGTTTCTTTGGTATGCCGCTTGATCGTTGCCTGTCGGAGTCGCATGCCAAAAGATAAACAAAGGCGGACTCAGAGTGAAAGCACCAACATCCGATCCATTTTACTCCTTGATCCAACGGCGGGATTTCATTTCGAAACGAGGCAAACTGCCGGGCTCAACCAAGGTCACCGGCACACGCAAAGCCAGCGCATTTTCAAAAGCGCGACTCACAACAGCCGTGAGGTCACCGGCATCCAGGCAACTCCGGGCGGGTTCAATTTCCACACTCATTTCAACCAGTGCATTTCGAGTGCTGACATTGACGCGATATTCCGCCACATCACTGATATTTCGAAGAATTCCCTCCACTGCGCTGGGATAAACATTCACGCCGCGAACGATGATCATGTCATCCACCCGACCAAGAATGCCGCCCTCCAAGGCGAGTCCATGCCGTCCGCAAGGGCATGTTCCGAGTTCCGAGTACCGAGTTTCGAGTTTCACCAGGTCACCCGTCCTATAACGCAACACCGGCGATCCGGTTCGGGTGAGTGTGGTCAAAAGAAGTTCGCCGCTCTGCGCAGGTTTGCCTGAGGCCGGATCAATCACTTCAGCGAAGAAAGCGGACTCTATGATGTGCAACACACCAGCGCGTGCAGGACATTCGAAGGTCGCCGGCCCTGTTTCAGTCATGCCATGATGATCGAACACGCTAGCGCCAGGCCAAAGGGTTTCAATATAATTGCGCGTGGTGGGCAAACTACCTCCGGGCTCACCTGCGACGATGATGCGCTTCACACGCGAGCGGGTCATATCAACCTTTTCGCGCGCGGCAACTTCACCCAACCGGATCGCGTACGTCGGCGTGCAGCAAAGAACCGTTGCGCCGGTGTCGAGAATGGCACGCACACGAACCTCGCTGCTCATGCTGCCACCGGGAATGCAAAGACAACCGAGCCGCTGCGCCGATTCAAAGGCCAGCCAGAACCCGATGAACGGCCCAAATGAAAAAGCAAAGAACACACGCTCACCCGCGCCCACTTCTGCCGCGCGAAATACCTCCGCCCAACTGTCCAACATGGCGTCCCAGCTTTCCTGCGTGTCCAGCCAGCGCAACGGCGCACCGCTTGTGCCGCTGGTTTGATGAAAGCGCGGATAGCGATCCAGCGGATAGGTCAGGTTCGTGCCGAAAGGCGGTGACGCGAGTTGATCCGCCGCGAGTTCTGGTTTGGTGGTAAACGGGAACCGTGCAGAGAAATCTACCAACGAGGCGATGTCGAAACCGACCCCTGCATCCTGAAGCTTGCGCGTGTAAAACTTGTTCGCAGGAATCAGTTCTGCGAGGAGCGAGCGAAGTTGTTCGAGTTGCGCGGACTCGATCTCGCGGCGGCTGGGATGCTTTTCATCGGCCATTGCCACTTTCAGTTGGCCTTGGAATCCATCGGTGCGATCGGCGGCGCAGACGGTTTCACAGTCGCCACCGTATTGGACGGCGCATATTTGGCTACAAGGAAAGCGCCGCCAGCCGCAAGCAGGCAGCCAAGGATGAACGGCACGGGCAACGCCTTCAACCCGCCTTCGGGAGGATGGAGTAACATCGCAACAATTGTGTTCACGATTGGCGCACCACCAAACACGATTGGCATCACCGCCGAAGCTGCTGCACCCTTGTAGGTTTGAGCTGCGGCTCCCAGCGCAAGCACCAGCGTGAACGCCCCGATGGCACCGGCGCCACCCGCCACAAGACTCCACTTGATGCCGCCCGAGGTGAAACTCCAGTTTGAACCACGTAACTTCAAAACCGCAGCCGTGGCAATTGCGATCAAGGCATAGGCAATACAAACGAAGAGAAACGCCTTCAAGCCG
>CAYSDO010000303.1:0-5728 GCA_964429665.1 uncultured Bifidobacterium sp. | reverse complement strand
GCGAAGAGTCGCGACGCGGCTGTTTCCCGAAATCGCGCGTGCAGTGCGAGCGATAAAGCGCCACCCGCTCGAACACCGCAGAGTCGTTGGTCACGATCATTCCGCCCTCGCCGAGTGTGGAAATGTTTTTCTGCTCGTGGAAACTGAAGCAGCCGGTTGCGCCCATGCTGCCGGCCTTGCGTCCCTTGTATTCGGCTCCGACTGCATGGCAGGCGTCCTCAACCACGGCCACGCCGTGCCGTTGCGCAATGCCGAGAATCGCATCCATGTCGCAACACTGGCCGTAGAGATGCACCGGGAGAACGGCCTTGGTGTTCGGAGTAATCTTAGCTTCCAACTGGCGCGGGTCGAGATTGCAGGTCTCAGAATCAATGTCCACGAAATCCACTTCAGCCCCCAGGGTCGCGCCCGCGGCGGCGGTCGCAATCCACGTCATCGGACTCGTCAGGATACGGTCGCCGGGTTTCAGTCCAATGCCGACAAGTGACAGGAACAGCGCGGCGGTACCATTGCTGACAGCGCGTGCGTGGGCCGTCCCGCAGTAGGCTGCAAACTCCTTCTCGAACTGGATGCATGCTTCGCCGCTCGTGGGCGCTCCGGCGCGCATCACCTCCAGTACCGCACGTTCCTCATCGGCTCCGTATTCGGAGCCGTATTTGATTTGAAGGTCGAACTTGATCTTGGGTGAACTCATAAAGGTTTGGTCTCTGACTTTTTAAGAATCAATGACAGCGCATCATCGAGCGTGAGCATCGGTGTCTTGAGTTGGGCGCAGGTGCTGGCGATGCCCAGCGAAACATCCCTGGGTCGCGCCGCCCGGCCGGGCGATGCAGCGACCGGCTGTGACACGACTTGCTCCTTGGAAAATCCGAACCGCGCCGCGATCTTTTGAGCGATCTCAAATCTGTTCAATCTGTCGCGACCGGCGAGATGGAAGATGCCTGAGTGATTTCCCGCCGCGAGTTCCAACAACGCCCGGCCCACGGTGATGACATCCACAGGCGTGCGCACTTCGCGCTCCGTTGCGGCGACCGTGCATCCTTCCTTGAGCGTGGCGATCATGCGCGGCAGAAAAGAGTTTCCCGCACCGAGCACCGGCAGGCCGACTACGAGCGACAGGCGGGCGATGACCGACTTCGCCCCGAGGCGGGCCACGATTTGTTCTGCTGCCACCTTCGTTTCGGCGTAGAAATTGATCGGGCCGGGTTGGGCGGCTTCATCGTAAGGCGCATGTTCGCCGTCAAAAATGGTGTCGGTGGAACAGAAAACCAGTTTTGCACCGGTGTTGCCGCAGAGGTCCGCCAGTGTGCGCGTCAGATCCGCATTCACGGCACGCGCGAGTTCCTGATGCGACTGGCAAAAATCAATGTCCGCCAATGCCGCCGTGTGAATCACCGCGTCCGGTTTCACCTCATGAAAAATCCCGGTCAGTTGTTCCGGAGATTGGGTATCACAAGCATGCCATTGGAGCTGGCCGCGCCGGGTGAGTGATTCGCCACGCGAGACCGCATGAATCTCCCACTCCTCACTCGCCTGTGCCAGGACACTGCCGGCCACGAAGCCGTTCGCCCCGGTCACA
Source organism: uncultured Bifidobacterium sp. (assembly GCA_964429665.1). GTDB lineage: Bacteria > Verrucomicrobiota > Verrucomicrobiia > Limisphaerales > JADLHS01 > JADLHS01. Next base: position 4,149 of record CAYSDO010000303.1, on the reverse strand, counting down.
ATCAACTTTTTTCTGGTGGTCATCTAGGTTCTCTTTTGCAGGTCGCGCGGCTTAACTTCTGGCCCGCCGCTCGCGGACGAAGATCATAACCGCCGTCCCCGCCACTTCAAGCAGCCAGGTGAAGTTGCTCCGAACCGGTTGCCTTGGGCGGAGTGTAGAAACCTTGCGCAAAATGAAAAGCGTTTTGACCAGTTCAACGGCTGGACTCAAAGCCGGACGCCGCTGCGTTATCTGTGCACTCTCGTCGAAGCGCGCAAAAACGGTCACTGGAAAAATCTATGGAATCAGAAGCAGAGGGGAAGGAAACCTTCCAAATTCATATCGAAGGCTTCATAAGCATGGAATCGGTTTGCCAAGACCGCCTGCTCTTCGCTACCGTCTTCTCACCCTGACACCAACGTGAACAACGCGACTAGACGCGATTTTAATTATGATTTAGCGGTCATCTCCAGTTGAGATAATCGCCCACGCCTCAGACTGATTGTCCGGGGCGTTTTCATTTACCGACGTGAAACAATGAAGACGCGAAGACCGACAAACACCTTCGGTTTCCTTTGTGCTCTCGCACCTTTGTTGTTCAATTGAACTTTTATGGCCAAAGAAAATCGAACCCAGAAACCGTCCCAGCCGAACTCCAAGCGCAAGACGCCTGACCAGTCCAACGCCATGACCAGGCTGGAGCGCGTCTGGCACTCGTGCACTCCAGGTGTGGTCGCCAAAATCTTTTTTGCGTTTGTCGCCCTGGTCTTACTCCTCTTTTCAAAGGCGGTACCGCAGGCCAGCGCCGCTTCCTTCCTGACCAACAGCCCGTTGGTTATCGGCCGTTTTTTTCACACAGCGACCTTGCTGCCCAATGGGAAGGTGCTGGCCGTCGGAGGCATCGGAGCCACCGGCCATCTTGCCAGTGCGGAGTTGTACGATCCAGCCGTGGGAACGTGGACGGAGACGGGCAGTCCGACAATCGCGCGGCGATATCACACGGCGACCTTGCTGACAAATGGGAAGGTGCTGATCGCAGGGGGCCAGAACAGTAGCGGCGTCAATCCCACCAACAGCGCGCAGTTATATGATCCGATCTTGGGGACGTGGACGACCACAGGGTCGCTAACGACTGCGCGCCAGGTTCACACGGCGACGTTGTTGCCCGATGGCAAGGTGCTGGTTGTAGGCGGCAATAATGGCAGCGTTCCACTTGCCAGCGCGGAACTCTATAACCCGGCCACCGGAACTTGGACTCCAACGAGCGCGTTGGCCAATGAACGGTATGGGCATACCACGACATTACTCTCGAATGGAAAAGTGCTGGTCGCCGGAGGCGCCTACATCAGTGGCGTCGACATCATCCCCCGTTCCAGCGCGGAACTCTACAATCCTTCAAACGGCGTGTGGGTGATGACAGGATCGCTGGCCGACGCACGTGATGCGCATACGGCGACTTTGTTGCCCAATGGAAAGGTGCTGCTCGTCGGCGGGTTTGGCGTAAGTGGCAGACTTGCCAGCGCGGAGTTGTACGATCCTGCAACCGGTACAAACACGACGACCGGTGCACTGGCCACCGCACGCGAGTTTCATGCAGCGACCTTGCTGCCCAATGGCAAAGTGCTCGTCACTGGTGGTTTTGCCAATTCTGGCGCTCTTTCCAGCGCACAACTTTTTGACCCGGCCACCGGTACCTGGTCGGCGACCAGTGCGCTGAACACCGCACGCGATGCCCATACAGCGACTTTGCTGGCTGATGGGCGGGTTCTTGTCGCCGGTGGCGAGGACAACATCGGTAATCGCACTCCAAATACCGAGCGGTATGATTGGGTCACGGGGACTTGGTCGGCGACTGCTTCGATGACCGTCTCACGTAAACAAGCCACTGCAACTTTGTTGCCCAATGGAAAGGTGCTGGTCACGGGAGGCTCCGGGGGCGGGGCGGCGATGAACAGTGCTGAAAACTATGATCCAGCAAACGGAAGCTGGAGCACGACCGGCACGCCGATAACCGCACGCGAATCTCACACGGCGGTATTGCTGCCAAATGGCAAGGTGCTTATTGCCGGGGGCTCCAATAATACAAGCGGCTTTCTGATCACCGCTGAACTGTACGATCCGACTACTGGTACAAACACGTCAACCGGCCCGTTGAACACCGCCCGGCGCGAACACACGATGACACTGTTGGCAAATGGAAAAGTGCTCGTTGCCGGCGGCGTTGGCAGTAACGGCATTACCAATAGCACAGAACTGTATGATCCGGTCAACGGAAGCTGGACTTCTACAGGCAAATTGACCACGGCCCGCAAAAGTCACACGGCAACATTGCTGTCCAATGGAAAGGTGCTGGTCGCCGGTGGTATTGGTGGTGGCGGTGTGACAAACAAAGCAGAGTTGTTTGATCCAGGCACATGGCTATGGACTGTCACCGGCTCGATGACCAATGCGCGGAGCGATCACACGGCGACTTTGCTGCCCAATGGAAAAGTGCTGGTCGCTGGCGGCATCGGCAGCAGCGGCGTCACCAACCGAGCCGAATTGTACGATCCGACCACCGGGGTTTGGACCACGACCGGAGCGCTCACGAATTCCCGCAGTGAACACACAGCTACGTTGCTGCCCACCGGAACTGTGCTCGTTACGGGTGGCATTGGCAGCAGCGGCGTCACCAACAGGGCAGAGCTGTATGACCCGGTCAATGGCAGATGGACGGCGACCGGTCTGTTGGTCGGCGCACGTGCCTATCACACGGCAACATTGCTGCCCAACGGGAAGGTGCTGATCGCGGGAGGCGCAGACACCGGCGGGTCTGTTTCCAGCGCAGAGCTTTATGATGTTGGTTTGAGCTTCAGCAATTCCTGGCAACCGCAGATTACCTCGGTCATCTCGCCCCTCAATCCCGGCAGTAGTCTGGTCGTTACCGGCTCGCAGTTTCGCGGCATCTCAGGCGCATCATCTGGCAACGGTCAGGACTCGCCAGCCGATTATCCTCTCGTGCAATTGCGCAGCGTGGAAGGCGGCCAGACCTTGTCGCTGCTGTCCACAAACTTGTCCACGAATTCGTTCATCTCGCTGCCGGTTGGCGGCTTCCCGGCGGGCTACGCGATGGCAACGATGTTTGTAAACGGCATCCCTAGCGCTTCCAGTATCCTCCGAATCGAAACCGTGAAACCGGACGCGATTGTTCTCACCAATGCGCTGAAACTCCCCGGCGGCGCGATCCAATTCGCCTTCACCAATACCCCGGGAGCAACCTTTACCGTGCTGGCCTCAGCGGATCCGTCGCTGGCAGTAGGCAACTGGACCGCTGTCGGCCCCGCAACGGAAATATCCCCTGGGCAGTTCCAGTTCACCGACACACAAGCCACCAACAGTGCTCGACGCTTTTACTCCGCGCGCTCGCCTTGATGCGGCAAACACACCCGTGCCCTGCGGAACGAAGCCTCACATTGTCAGTTTGGAAAGGAGAATTGCTGCGACAGCCTCAATCAATCCGACCAGATTGCGGGGGGACACCTCGCCGGGTATTTGTGTTCACTGAATTTCCAACACTGGCTTTGTGCCCTAACTTCCTGTTATCCTCTGGTTCGTAATTAAAATTTATGGCCGAAGCAAATCAGCAACCGCAAGCAGCCGAACAACCGAAAGACCGCAAGTCGCTCGACCAGCGCAATGCCATGTCCGATCTCGAACGCCTCCGGCATTCGTGCGCGCATGTCTTTGCCACCGCCGTCCTCCGCATCTGGCCCGAGGCCCAGCTCGCGTACGGGCCGCCCGTCGAGACCGGGTTCTACTACGACCTCGAAATGCCGCATCGCATCTCGCAGGAGGATTTCGCGCGCATCGAGGAGGAGATGAAGAAGGAGATCAAGGCCAACCACGTCTTCCAGAAGATCGAAGTGCCGCGCGAACAGGCCATCAAGGACGCGCAGAGCGGTCGCCTCGGCGGCTTGAGCGAGCGCCCCGGCAATGTGAGCAAGTTCAAGCTCGACCTCATCGCGCAGATTCCCGAGGGCGAAGCCATCTCGTATTTCCAGAACGGCGATTTCCTCGATCTCTGCGCCGGGCCGCACGTGATGCGCACGGGCAACATCGGCGCGTTCAAGCTCACCAGCGTGGCCGCCGCGTATTACAAGGGCGACGAAAAAGGCCCGCAGCTCCAGCGCA
>CAYSDO010000302.1:0-5729 GCA_964429665.1 uncultured Bifidobacterium sp. | reverse complement strand
ACGGCTTCCGCGTGCAGGGGCAATGAAAGCAGCAGGAGTGCGTAGCAGAGAATTTTCATAATCGAGCCCATGGGTTGGATGCTTTAAGTATCCAGATACTAATGGAGTTATGATGGAAAGTTGTAAAGGATTTGTAACGGAGAAGTGCTTTGAGGACCTGCTCGAATTCATCCGTGAGACCAGGTTTGAACGGCTCGGAGTCTTCGCGTACTCGAAGGAAGATGGTACCCGCGCTGGCTCAATGGTCGGGCAGCATTCTGAAAAGGTGAAACAGCGCCGACGCGAACTCGCGATGGCGGGGCAACACAAGGTCGCGGTCAACGTGGCCGAATCATTCATGGGACGGACGATCAAAGTGCTCGTCGAGGGGAAGGCAAATCCAAAACAACTCTCTGGAGCAAAGGTGAGTTCGTGGGAACACGGGTTGTTGCGTGACAAGGAAACTCCGGATTCCCGGCTTGGGGCGGAGGATTATTGGGTCGCGCGAGGTGAGGCAGATGCGCCGGATATAGACGGGCGGGTTTACATTCGTGGAAAGGCTGCCGTCGGTAGGTTTGCGCGTGTGAAAATCATCGGCCACACGGATTATGATCTGATCGCTGAGTCTGTGAAGGGTGAGTCGAACCTGCGGCACGCTTGACCGTCCTCTTGACGTTTCCTAGCATCGTTACTTGATGAAAACATTCCTTGCCGTTCGCCTCGTGGTTGTCGTGGTGGCGTGTGGATTTCTCCCACGACTTTCCGCGCAGCCTGTGAACGGAATTCAGGCCGTGGTGCACGATGCGGTCATCACGCGAATGGAGGTGGAGACACTCACCGCCCCGTTTGCAAGCACTCTCGCTCGTCAGTACGCCGACAAACCACAGGAGTTCAACAGCCGCGTCGCCTCCTTGCAGAGTGAGAGCACGGAGAAGCTCGTCGAACGCCAGTTGATCCTGAACGATTTCAAGAACAGCGGCTTTACATTGCCCGAGAGTTACATTGAGGAAGCCATCCAGGAGGAAATACGCACTGAATATGGCAGTCGCGCCAAACTTACCAAGACACTTCAGGCGCAGGGCATGACCTACGAGAAATACCGCCAGCAGGCGCGTGACCGCATTGTTGTAGGTATTCTTCGCAGCAAGAACATCGGCCAGGAGACGATCATTTCACCTTACAAGATTGAATCGTACTACAAGGCGCATCAAGCCGAATATGCGGTTGAGGAACAGGTCAAACTCCGCATGATCGTCCTCAACAATTCATCCACCGAAGGCGAAAACCCGAAGGCGCTGGCAGCCGAAATCATCGCCAAAATCAAGGAGGGTGCGGCATTTTCCGAAATGGCCTCCGTGCATTCACAAGGTTCACAGCGCAATCCGGGCGGCGACATGGGTTGGGTTGAAACCAAGGGATTGCGCAAGGAACTCCGCGATGCTGCGGCAGCGCTGAAGCCTGGAGAACTCAGCGGCGTGGTGGAAACGCACGGGGCGCTTTATATCATGCTGGTTGAAGAAAAGCGCGATGCTCATTCCCGCCCCATCAACGAAGTTCGCGAAGAGATTGAAAAAGTCCTGCTCGATCAGCAACGCGCGAAGGCTTCCCAGCGTTACATTGACAAGCTCAAGAAAAAGACCTTTGTTCGTTATTTTTAAGCTGCTGCGAGGTGCTAAGGATCAGGTGTCGGGTTTCGCGCCCGCATTACATTCAGTCTGCCTGACAACTGACACCCCGCACCTGAAACCGAACGCCTGACACCATGTCCTTGAACATTGGCATCTCCCTCGGCGACGTCACGGGCATCGGCCCTGAAGTTACGCTCAAGGCGATTGCCGCGCTTCGATCCGAAGATGACACGCGTTACCTGCTGATCGGTGATGCGATGCGGTTGCGAGAGTTGAACGCGCGGATCCGCGCGGGTCTCCACCTGGAGGATTTCTCAAAACACAGCCCACCGGGACGGCTTCTCATTGCGAATCCGATCACGATGCATCTGCCGACGAATCTAAAGCCCGGTGAGGCTGCCGCTGCCAATGCGGCGGTGTCGTGGTTGCAAGACGCGGGCGAACGTTGTTTGCGCGGCGAAATTGACGCAATGGTCACTGCACCGGTGAACAAGGAGGCCATCATCCGCGCCGGACACAAATTCACCGGCCAGACGGAATTTCTGACTGAGCTCGCTCACGCTGATCGGACAGTGATGATGTTGCTTGGGCATGACGAGCGCGGGCGATGGCTGCGCGTTGCGCTTGCGACTGTCCACATCGCAATCCGGGACGTGTCCGCCAGGCTCACACAGGAAAGAGTCGTGCTCGCCATAGAACGCGCAGCGCAAGCGTGCCGCGACCTCGGCCTGCATCGCGCCCGTGTGGCTGTCTGTGGACTCAATCCACATTGTGGGGAGGGTGGAGAGTTCGGTGACGAAGAGCCACATGTCATAGAACCGGCGATTGCCGCCGCGAAGCAAAATGGATTCGACGCCGTGGGCCCGTTGAGTGGCGATACGGTGTTCCATCAGGCCATGATGGGCGAATTTGACGCAGTGGTGGCGATGTACCACGATCAAGGACTGGCGCCGCTCAAAACCGTGGCATTCGACACAGGAGTGAACTGGACGCTTGGCCTGCCGTTCATCCGCACTTCGCCTGACCACGGCACAGCTTACAACATCGCGGGCAAGGGAATCGCTGATCCATCTTCGATGATCTCGGCAATCAAGTTGGCAAAACAACTCGCGGCGAGGAAACGTGGTGCGTGATCCGGTTCGGCAGACTTCTGGTTTCACGCACCATGCATCACGCTTTTCCCATCTGGCCGCGCGTCACCCCTAGTTGATTGTAGAGTTTCAACTCACGCCACAATTGAGTACCGGAAATCTCCCCAAGCAGAAGCTGCCGATACTTCGTGATAGTTCTTTCCACCTCCGCAGAAGTTTCGTTCACAAATTCAACGCGGAAATGCCGCACGCCCAGCGCCAGCAAGCGTTCCACGAATTCCGCGCCCGTTTGTGCCTGGGCGTTGAAGACGGTGTTGCGACAGCCAATGTCAGCCTTGAGTGGATGCTCCATCCCAACGCGGTCACGCAGTTTGACGTCATGAACGTCGCACGGCCGACCGCAATCGCGATAATCCTTGCCGCTGGATAGAAACGCGCAGAACACGCAATGCTCCATGTGAAACATCGGCATGTGCTGGTGGATCGTGACTTCGAACCACTCGGGCGGGGCGGATTGAAGCAGAGCGTCGAGTTGATGAACGTTCAGATCGTAACTCGCTGTGACCCGCTCCAGATCAAAGTGGTTCTTGAAATACTCTGCGGCAAGGCGGTTCGCTATGTTCAACGAGAAATCCCCCACGCGCCGGTCGTTGGCAAAGAATTTCAGATGATCATAATTGCGGACGAGATAGCCGTCTGCATTGCAGGAGCGGACCTGGTTCAAAATCCACTCCTCGCCCATCTTGAAGATGCGTGGGGGTGCGACCCAGATCGAGGGAGGCGAGGCTGGAGAATGGAGAATGGAAGAGTGAGAAACGCAGCCGTGTGCGGTGTGAAAATGAGTCACGGCCTCCCGATACTTTTTTGGATTTTCAAAATCGCAATAGACGGTTGTGACTCCGCATTTCAACGCCGCATCAAGTTGCTCAAGGTTGCGGACCAGGATTGCCAGGTTTGATTCATCGTTGCGCTTCAGGGAGGCTGGGGTGAGCAGAGAGCTCTTGCACTCAGTGACGATGCTGTTGGATCTGGTAAGCGTCCACTGCTTGGGAAGTGCACTTTGTCGTTCAAGTTCGGCCACGGCCGCGCGACGCAGGCGGTTGATTTCGCTGACGGGCAACATGACTTCACCAGATAACATGTTGTTCAACCTACCCAGTTTGAACGGCGTGCCACCGAGTCTGCCGAGTTGATCGCGTAACCGCCCCGTTGTGATCGGTTGCTTTTCTGCCTTGGTCAGCACCATCGCAGACTGCTGTTTGGTCACATGGCCGTCCTGATCCTGCACGAGCAGCGTCAATGGCTTCCCCGCCAGACCATGCACTTCCATTTCAACACAACGTTGAAATCTGGGCGTGTCGCCGTCAAAGCTCTGTCGCAACCGCCTGTCGAGTTCCGGGTCGCTCGTTTTCCAGAGCTTGTTGCCAACATGGATGCGGTTAAAATTCACGTCGCCGTGGCCAAAGCCCAGCCAGGTTTCGTCTCCCTTTTGGTCCACCTGGTAAACAAATCCACCTTCCTCCGTTTGATCCGGAGTGCCGGCGTCGAACACAACTCCGTCGCCTGGCTTCAGTGTGTTGGCGAGTTTGATGGCGACCTTTTCATGGGTGACGCGGGTGATCTCACCGAGAAAAACGCCGCGCTTTTTTCCAAAGCGCGCATGGACGAGTTTTTGGTTGTTGTTTCCGCCGAACCAACCCGTGTAAAGCCCGCGTGAGAATGCCATCTCCATGTCGTAATGATCCGTTGCAGGAATCGGTGGTGGTGCGGGTGCCGCTGCGCGCGTTGCCATTGCGTCAAGCGCGTTGCGGTAGATGCGTGTAATGTTTGCCACGTATTCAGGCGTCTTGAGACGGCCTTCGATCTTCAACGAAGCCACGCCAGAACGGATGATTTCGGGCAATACATCCAAGCCGGCAAGATCCTGGGGACTGAGCAGATATCGTTTGTCACCGAGGGAAACGTGTTTTCCATCCGAGATTAGTTCGTAGGGCATTCGACATGCCTGTGCGCATTCGCCGCGGTTTGCTGACCGGCCTCCTAGCGACTCGCTGGTGAGACATTGCCCGGAATAAGCCACACACAACGCACCATGCACAAAAACCTCGAGGGGTAGGCCGGCAGGGCGCATCACTTGTTGTGGCCTTTCTACTGTAGTCCCTTCGGTAGCAGCTTCAGGGGGTGTGGCCGGCTTTTGAGCCGTTTGAATCTTCTCGATCTCCGAGATCGAGCACTCACGTGCTAGCACGACGAGATTGCAGCCCAATTCACGAGCGAATTCAACGCCCTCTGCGCTCGTGATGGTCATCTGAGTCGAACCGTGAATTGGAAAGTCGGGCGAGAGCGAGCGGATCAATCGCGCAATACCCACGTCTTGAACGATGGCGGCATCCACTCCGGCCGTGATGATGGAACGCAGATAATCTTCTGCGTCCGCCATCTCGTTTTCAAACACCAGCGTGTTGAAAGTGACGTAACCTTTCACACCACGGCGATGCAGGAACTCCATCAGCTGTGGCAGATCGGCCACGGTGAAATTGTTGGCCCGCATCCGCGCGTTGAACTTTTCCAGACCGAAGTAGATCGCGTCAGCACCATTCTCAACGGCGGCCTTGGCACAATCCCAGTCGCCTGCTGGAGACAACAACTCGGGCGGGCGTGCGACGCCGGGCGTAGTTGGCGGAATGGAAGCCGCATCAGCTAGTTTGGTGTTGGTTGCGGTCAGATTGGCCACAAAATCAGATTAGCAGCACGCAACGGACGAAACAAAGACTCTTTCATTCCGGTCGGAATTGAATGGTTGTCACACGGCAGGACATTTCGTTTGTGACTTTTGATCCTCATTGCAGCTAGACTGCCATACAACTTATGGCTGGATTCCTTGATGAAATTGAACCGTTGAAACAGACCGCTCTGGCAGAGCTGAAAGCCGCGCCTGACATCGCTGCGCTCGAACAAACCAAGGGCGCGTGGATCGGACCGAACGGCAAGTTCACCGCGCTGATGAAACAACTCGGCACGCTCTCTAAAG
>CAYSDO010000301.1:0-5813 GCA_964429665.1 uncultured Bifidobacterium sp. | reverse complement strand
CGGAAATGTAGTGTCCCTGCTGCTGACCGTAGTCATGGAATGTGAACCGTGGCACGTTCAGCTTGTGTACCAACTCGATGCACTGAAATTGAATGAGCGGTTTCCCCTCAACTGGCTCGTCCAGGCCTGTTGCATGCGTGCTCGCGTGCTCCGGCTGTTGCGCTGCGGGAGAACTGGCGGACCAGACTGCACGGCGATTGCAAAAGCTTGGAGTTGCAGAGATGATCTGTCTCGCGGGCGTGGATGGCCGTATTCCTTCAACCCTGGCCGCCATGCAGGATGCTTCCTGCATCCTGATGATTGACGGCTGTTGGTGGGAGTGCGGCGCAAAATTGCTGCGCAAGGGGGAATGTTTGAACTTCAAACATTTCAAACTCCACGAAGCCGGCGTGCACAAATACAATGTCGCTGCCGTGGACGAAGCGACCATGGAGAGGCTTGTTCATGAGGCGATACGGATGTTGAGCAAGTCTGGAGATGAATCCGACGGCTCAAAATGCGGGCAAGATCAAGCAACAGGTGTGTAGCTGGAAGATGGGTCATGGATGAAGATTTCGATCGAATTTGAATGAAAAAAATTGCTTCAGATTGGATGGGGGCGGATCAGGCGTTGAGTCATTTGCGCAGCGGCATGCGTGTGTTTGTGGGGTCGGGCTGTGCTGCTCCACAAATGCTCGTGGCCGCGCTGGCACGGCGCGGGCATGATGTGTTCGATGTTGAGATCATTCATATCCTCACATTTGGCGACGCGCCGTACTCGCGGCACGAACTGCTTGCCAATTTTCGCCACAACGCCTTCTTCATCGGGCCAAATGTGCGCGACGCCGTGAACGAGGCGGTTGCAGACTACACGCCGGTTTTTCTCAGTGACATCCCTGCGCTGTTTCGACAGAAACGGATACACCTCGATGTCGCGCTTGTGCAGGTGAGCCCGCCGGACGCGCACGGGTTTTGCAGCTTTGGCGTTTCGGTGGACGTGGTTAAAGCCGCCGTTGAGAGCGCGGATTATGTCGTTGCCGAGGTCAATCCGAATATGCCGCGAACTCTGGGTGATGGCTTTGTTCACGTCAGCGCGCTGGATGCGCTTGTAAAAAGCGAAATGCCGTTGCTCGAGTTTGCAAACCAGCCCCCTTCGGCTGAAGCCATGAAGATGGGCGAATTCATCGCGTCGCTCGTCGAGGACGGGGCAACGTTGCAAACGGGCATCGGGGAAATTCCGAGCGCGGTGATGGCATGTCTCGCCGACCGCAAAGACCTCGGAATGCACACGGAGATGTTCACGGAGGCGGTGATTCCGCTCATAGAAAGCGGTGCGATGAACTGCCGGCGGAAGACCTTGCTGCCCGGAAAGATCGTCACGTCGTTCTGTTTTGGCACGCGCCGGCTTTATGATTACATCCATGACAATCCCTTCTTCGAGTTTCGTCCGACCGAGTTTACAAACGACCCGTTCCAGATCGCCCGCAATGCAAAGATGGTTGCGATCAGTTCGGCCATCGAGGTGGACCTGACGGGGCAAGTGTGTGCGGATTCCATCGGCGGAAGGTTTTACAGCGGTTTCGGCGGGCAGGTGGACTTCATTCGTGGCGCGGCACGAAGCATCGGCGGCAAACCCATCATAGCGCTGCCTTCCACAACGCGCGATGGCTCAATCTCGCGGATCGTTTCGTGGCTAAAGACCGGGGCGGGCGTGGTGACTTCACGCGCGGATGTTCATTACGTGGTTACCGAATATGGCATTGCCTCGTTGCACGGAAAAACCGTCCGCGAACGCGCCATCGCATTGATTCACATCGCCCATCCGAAGTTTCGCGACGAACTCATGCGGCAGGCGCGTGAGGCAAGATTTGTGCATCCGAATCAGATTGCGTTGCCAACCGGGTTGCGGCCGTATCCCAAAAAGTATGAGTCCGAGGCCACGTTCAAGAACGGCCTGCAGGTGAGATTCCGTCCCATTCAACCGACGGATGAGGCGTTGCTCAAGGAATTGTTCTACTCCCATTCCGAGCAGACGGTTTATCAACGCTACCTGACACACATCCGGCATCTCTCGCACGAACAGGTCCAGAAATTCGTCACGCTTGATTATCACAACGACTTTGCGCTGGTCGGACTTGTGCCGCACGAGGGGCGCGAGCGGATGATTTGTGTCGGACGCTATCTTCGCGACGCGACACACAATGAGGCCGAGGTCGCATTCACAGTTCATGATGACTTTCAGCGCCACGGCATCGGTTCATTCCTGCTGAAAAAACTGATGAAGATTGCCCGCGCGAACGGCATTGAAGCCTTTACTGCCGATACCCTGGTGGAAAATCACGCCATGTTGCGGGTCTTCAATACTGTGGCCGGTAAAATGGAAACGTCCGTCGAAGCCGGGGTTTGCCATGTGCGATTTGACGTCGGCGGAGCCGGGAATCCAGTCAAAGCCGCACCAAATGCTTCCGAGAGTTGATTCGTTGCATTGAGGCACATCCAGTTGTTGCCTCAATTTGGCCGGCCAAGTGATGGGTTACAGTCTTTCCTTGCCTTGATGACTTGGAGGCTGCTGGGGGCAAAGTTTGCAAATTGCGTTCACGCATGCCAACAGCCCGTTGTATCATCTCGACACCCGTGAAGACCGTGGCGCATCATCCGTGAACATTTATGTTCGCGAACGACGGCCTCATTCAATTTCTCCTCACGCTTCCGCCTGGCATCGCCGGCCGGTTCGAGTCGCTTGAAAACCGCAAACGTCCCGAATGGTTTGCCTGTTCGGATTCCAGCGGACCCTCCCTCGGCTCGGGTGGCGGAACTGCCAATCTTCTTGTGGAGGCGTGGCGTAATACGGGTGACGGCAGGGATTTTTCCGTCTGGCTGAATGACAGCCGCAAATTGATCCTCCACTCCGGGGGACAGAGCCGACGATTGCCTGCCTACGCGCCGATTGGAAAATTGCTCATGCCCGTGCCAGTGTTTCGCTGGTCACGCGGCCAGCGGCTCGATCAAACACTCCTGGACCTCCAGCTTCCCGGGTTTACCCGGGTCTTGAATCACGGTGGTCCAAAGTCGCGGATGATGCTCGTGAGCGGCGATACATTGATCCGTCTTCCGAACACGCTGCCGCCGTTTCCAGACGTGGATTTGCTCGGGCTCGGCATGTGGGGCACGCCAGAAAAGGCCAAAGACTTCGGCGTCTTCTTTACGCCTCGCAACAAGCCTAACGAACTGTCCTTCTTCCTGCAGAAGCCTTCGCCCGCACGCATCCGGGAACTCGCCGAGGAATATCTTTATCTGTTCGACACGGGCATGTGGTTGTTGAGCGAGCGCGCCGTGAACGTGCTCATGAAGCGGTGCGGGTGGAATGAACTGACGTCTCAGTTTGATGGTGGTCGTTGCGGAAGCTACGAGTTTTATCATCGCTTCGGTCTTGCCGTCGGCACAAAGCCTGTCGAGCACGACGAACTTGTTCAATCGCTCTCGTGCGCAGTCGTTCCACTGCCGGACGCGGAGTTTTATCACTTTGGCACAAGCGCGCAGATGATTGAGTCGGTTTCCGAATTGCAGAACCTTGTGCTCGACGAAACAAAGCTTGGCTCGTTCGCCGGGCGCCGACATCCAGATCAGTATCTGCAGAACACCCGCTTCAGTTCTCCGTTGCGCCGGGAGGAGAATCACACGCTCTGGGTGGAGAATAGCGTGGTGCCCGCATCGTGGAAACTTGCGCATGAACACGTTCTCACCGGCGTTCCCGATAATGGCTGGGATTTGCGGCTCGAACCCGGTGTCTGCCTTGATTTTGTCCCGGTTGGCGAAACCGATGTTTGTGTCAGGCCCTACGGTTTCCGCGATTCCTTCAGCGGCAAGCTGGGTGATGCAAATACAAAGTGGCTGGGCCGTCCTGTTGCCGGATGGTTTGCTGCGCGCGGACTGAAACTGGACGAGTGCAGCCTGGACACAAACGAGGACATCCAGTTAAGTGCGATCTTTCCTGTTCAGCCACAAGCGAAGATTGATCCGCGTTTCATTGAATGGCTCTTTGCCGCACAACCCGCCTCGCGCCCTGATTTCGCAAAACTGTGGCGTGAAACTCCGCGACATTCGGGCCTGACACTTTGTGAGTTGACCAATTTCAAACGGCTGTATGCGGGCCGCGAGGCGCTGCGCCACGTTTCACTCGCGCCATTGATGCGGAACTTTCGTTGGAGTGTTTTCTACCGGCTGGACCTCGAATCCACGGCGCGCATTTTTGCGGATTCAGATGTCGTGCTGCCTGAGGTGGTGATTGGAGCAAACGATGAACCGCTGGCCATGGTTCACGATCAGATGTTCCGCAGCGCCGTGATGCGCCATCGCAAACAGTCCGGCTGGGAGGTTTTTGAGGCGAATGCCTTCGGACGGTTGCGTGAGTTGATTGTCCATGAGGCGCAACTTTCTCCCGCGTTGCCGCGCTGCAATGTGTTGGAGGACCAGATCGTGTGGGCGCGCAGTCCCGTGCGACTGGATCTGGCAGGCGGCTGGACGGATACGCCACCGTATTGTATCGAGTTTGGCGGCAGGGTGCTCAACGTGGCGGTGGACATCAACGGTCAGCCGCCCATCCAGGTATTTGCCAAACGATCGGAAAAGAATGAAATCATCATCCGCTCGATTGATCTTGGTGTGGAAGAGCGCGTCGGCACCTATGCGGATCTTGAGGCGCAGGCGCACCCGGGCAGTCCGTTTGCCCTGGCTCGTGCAGCATTTGCATTGGCGGGATTCCTGCCACGCTTTCACACGAACGGCGGATTCAGTTCCCTTGATGCACAGCTTGCGGATTTTGGCAGCGGGATTGAACTATCCCTGTTGTCCGCCGTGCCCAAAGGCTCCGGGCTCGGAACAAGCAGCATTCTTTCCACAACCGTCCTTGCGGCATTGAGCGAGCTTTGCGGATTGAACTGGGATCGCTCGGTGTTGTTCACGCGGACGCTGGCGTTGGAACAATTGCTCACCACGGGCGGCGGCTGGCAGGATCAGGCGGGCGGACTTTATCGCGGCATCAAGCTGATTGAAACCGAACCGGGTCTTTCTCAAAAGCCGACCTTGCGCTGGTTGCCCGATCACCTGTTTGGTCATGAGTTTGCAAATCATCGCGTGTTGTTGTACTACACCGGCGTGACGCGGCTGGCGAAAAACATCCTGGCCGAGATTGTTCGTGGCATTTTTCTGAACTCTCCCTCCCACCTGAGCTTGATTGGCCAGATTGGCGAGAATGCTGAGGCGGCGAGCACCGCTGTTCAGAAGTGCGATTACGAGCTGTTGACCGAGGCCATCCGCGAGCGCTGGCGGTTGACGCAGATGCTGGATGTCGGCACCAATCCTCCCGCGATCCAGGCGATCTTGAATTCTTTGAAGGATCATCTGGCTGCAGCAAAACTGCTCGGGGCAGGGGGCGGCGGCTATTTGCTGATGTTTGCCAGGGATGAGACTGCGGCAGCCCGGATACGACATCAACTGACCGCAAATCCGCCGAACCCGCGCGCTCGCTTCGTCAGTTTCAGCCTTTCGGATACCGGGTTGCAAGTCACGCGCAGTTAAAAGTCCCGGGTCATTTGTTTGAAAACGTCAACCGTTTTCCGTCGGGAGTGATGAGAAGGATTGAGAAGGGCTGGGCCCTTGCAACTGAGGTTGCTTTTGCACTTGCAGTGCTGATGCGCCAAGGCGTGTGCATTGTTGCAAATCAGAAATGCACAGGCTGGGAAGCGACTCTCGATCTGACCGGCTTCCCACCGATCTTTGCGTTGACTGGTGGGTTATCTGTTCGGCCCTGGCAGCAGGTCCACGCCGGAATGATC
>CAYSDO010000300.1:0-5821 GCA_964429665.1 uncultured Bifidobacterium sp. | reverse complement strand
TCTGCAACGGATTATTCGCCTATAAAGTAGAACTGAAGACGTTGAGGGACAGACCATGCTCTTCATGCAGATCGCCCGGTTCTTGACGAAGATTCGTGCAGTCCGTTCTGGCGGACGTTGAATTTACAGGTTGACGCCGCCGTCAGAACACGGAGCATTCAGGTAAGAAAGCACGTCCCAAAGGACGGTCGTTGCATGAGTACGCCACATCACAAACCGAGACTGGAAGATCGCTTTCTCACGCGTCGTGATTTCCTTGGACGCTGCGGCATGGGCTTCGGCATGGTCAGCCTCGCCGGCCTGCTTGCGCCAGACGCCCTCGGCGCCGCGCTCACGGAAACCGAGGCCAAGTCCAACTCTCCGCTCGCCCCCAAGTCGCCGCACTTTCCGGGGAAAGCCAAACGTGTCATCCACATCTTCGCCAACGGCGGGCCGTCGCACCTGGACACGTTCGATCCCAAACCGATACTCACCAAACTCCACGGCCAGCCTTTGCCGATGCAGAATCTGCCGACCGAGCGCAAGACCGGGGCGGCGTTCAAGTCTCCGTTCGCCTTCAAGAAATACGGACAGAGCGGCATTGAAGTGAGTGAATTATTCTCGCACGTCGCGGAACACATTGATGACATCGCGGTGATCCGCTCGATGCACGCAGACGTGCCGAATCACGAACCGTCGCTGATGCTGATGAATTGCGGCGACGCACGACTGCCCCGGCCCAGCATGGGTGCATGGGTCACATACGGGCTGGGGACGGTGAACCAAAACCTGCCCGGTTTCATCAGCATGTGCCCCGGCTATCCGATTCAGGAATCGCAGAACTGGCAAAGCGCGTTCCTGCCCGGGATTTATCAGGGCACATACATCAACACCAAGAAGGAGAAGCTTGAGGATCTCATCGAGCACATCAAAAACAATTCCGTCACGCAGGCTGAGCAACGACAACAGCTCGACCTGCTGCATCAACTGAACGAACGCCATGCCCGCCGACGCGCCCACGACGCACAACTCGAAGCGCGCATCCAGTCATTTGAGCTGGCGTATCGCATGCAGATTGACGCGAGCGATGCATTCGACATTTCCAAGGAGCCCGAACACATCCGCACGATGTACGGCACCGGCACTCAAGCGCGTCAAATGCTCATCGCCCGACGGCTGATCGAACGAGGCGTGCGCTTCGTACAGGTCTGGCATGGCGACAACCAACCGTGGGACAGCCACGATGATCTCGAAGACAATCATCGGAAGCTCGCGGGAGAGTCCGATCAGGCCATCGGCGCATTGCTCGCAGACCTGAAGCAACGTGGCATGTTGGAGGACACGCTTGTGATTTGGGGCGGTGAATTCGGTCGCACACCCACAGTCGAACTGCCCACCGCCGGCGCGAATGCCGGCAAGGTCAATGGCCGCGATCACAATCATCATGGATTCACAATGTGGCTGGCTGGCGGCGGTGTGCGCGGCGGTTATGTCCACGGCGCGACGGATGAATTTGGCTACAAGGCGGTGGAGAATCGAGTCCACGTTCACGATCTGCACGCGACGCTGCTCCAGTTGCTCGGCTTCGATCATACCAAACTGACGTTCCGACATGCGGGCCGCGATTTCCGACTCACCGACGTGCATGGGAATGTGGTCAAGGAGTTGATTGCGTGAGGGGAGAAGAAATACCCAACGAACCAAATACCCAAGGACCGTGGCTTGGGTGTTTGGCTATTTGGGTGTTTGGGTGTTTGGGTGCTTCCGCCTCTTCTCCCACCGCCGAACAGATCGAATTCTTCGAGTCCAAAATCCGCCCCGTCCTCGTCGAACATTGTTACTCCTGCCACAGTGAGAAGGCCGAGAAAGTCAAAGCCGGTTTGAAACTCGACACCCGCGACTCCCTGCTCAAAGGCGGGACCACCGGCCCGGTCATCACGCCAGGCGACCCTGAAGCGAGTCTCCTCATCAAGGCGGTTCGTTACACCGATCCTGAGCTTCAAATGCCGCCCAAAGATAAGAAGCTACCGCCCGAGCAGATCGCTGATCTTGAAGCGTGGGTAAAGATGGGTGCTCCGGACCCGCGAATTCCCGCCGGCCCGAAACCATTGACCGATATCGCGGAAGCCAGGCGGCGGCATTGGGCATTTCAACCGGTTACCAAACCCTCGCCCCCGTCGGCGATTAACACTCGCTGGATCAAAACGCCCGTGGACAATTTCGTTCTGGCAAAGCTGGAGCAGAGGAAACTCAAGCCTGCGCCTGCCGCCGACCGCCGCACCCTCATCCGTCGCGTGACATACGATCTGACCGGACTGCCACCCACTCCCGATGAAGTTGAAGCCTTCACCAAGGACAAGAAACCCGATGCCTATGCTCGGCTGGTGAATCGTCTGCTCGCGTCGCCACATTACGGCGAGAGATGGGGACGCTACTGGCTCGATGTGGCACGCTACGCCGATACCAAGGGCTACCTCGCGGGCGGCGAACAGCGCCGATACTCGTTCTCATACACCTACCGCGACTACGTCGTACGTGCGTTGAACGAAGACAAGCCTTACGACCAGTTCCTGACTGAGCAGATAGCAGCAGATCGCCTGGAACTTGGCGAAGACAAACGCGCTCTGGCAGCGCTCGGTTTTCTCACGCTGGGCCGACGCTTTCTCAACAACCCAAACGACATCATTGACGACCGGCTTGATGTGGTGACGCGCGGGACGCTCGGGTTGACGGTCACCTGCGCGCGTTGTCACGACCACAAGTTCGATCCGATCCCATCGCGGGATTACTATTCGTTGCACGGCGTGTTCGCGAGCAGTGAAGAACCGGGCGAACTCCCTCTGCTCGGCCCGCTGCGTGATTCGCCACAGTATGCCGATTACCTGAAGGAGAAGGAGAAAATCAAAGACGAGATAGTCGAGTTCGAGAAAAAGGAAATCGCCAAATTCAAAAACGATCTCCGACAGAACGTTGGCGACTACCTTCTCGCCGCACGCGATGCGGTGAAACTCGAGGACCAAGGCAAGTTCGACACATTTGCGGGTGAGCACAAGGCGAACCCTGCCGTGCTTCGCCGATGGATGGCCGAGCTTGAAAAAAGGCGCACCAATGCAGATTCCATCTTCGGACCGTGGTTTGATCTGGCGGCGTTGAGTGAGCAAGAGATTTCAACCAACCTTCCAGCCCGGCTCGCAGCGATTACCAACGATTCGTCCCGAGCAAATCCCTTTGTCGCGAAGGCCCTCGCGGAACAGGTCACAAATTCACTGGCGCAGGTTGTAGCGGCTTACAGCAAACTTTTTCGTGACGTTGACGATGAGTGGAAAGCAGCGGTGGAATCGGCAACCAACATGCCCGCGCCCATCGCTCTTCCTGAAGCGGGCCGCGAGGCTGTTCGACAGTTGCTCTACGCCGAGAACGCGCCGCCCAATCTCACCGAAGCCGAAGTTCGCAGCATGCACGGTCGCCGCCTTGGAGAAGGTGCCGCTCCGATGCGCAAACGCATCTCCGACCTGGATTGGAAACATCCCGGCGCTCCGCCACGCGCGATGGCCATGACGGATCGCGCAAATCCCGGCAACTCGCATGTGTTTCTGCGCGGCAACCCCGGCAATCGTGGCCCCGAAGCCCCACGTCAATTCCTCGAAGTGTTAAGCGGGCCTGCGATCATGCCACTCACGAATGGCAGCGGCAGATTGGACCTTGCACGCGCAATCACCAGTCCGACCAACCCGCTCACGGCGCGGGTATTTGTAAACCGCGTCTGGCTGCATCACTTCGGAGCGGCGCTCGTAAGCACCCCGGGCGATTTCGGTGTTCGTACGGAAGCGCCAGTACAACGGGAGTTGCTTGATTTTCTCGCAGCATACTTTGTCGAGAACAACTGGAGCACGAAACAACTTCACAGGCTCATGGTGTTTTCTGCGACGTATCAACAAAGCAGCGACGCATCACCCGCCATTTTGGAAGCAGACCCGGACAACCGCTGCTTCTCACGCTTCAACCGGCAGCGTCTTGATTTCGAAGCCATGCGAGACACGCTGCTCGCCGCAGCGGGCAAAATTGATCTGACGATCGGCGGAGTTCCGGCGGACATCGTCAACGAGCCGTTTCCAACACGGCGCACGGTTTACGGATTGATCGAACGCCAGAATCTGCCGGGACTTTTCCGGACGTTCGATTTTGCAAATCCGGACGTGAGCAGCCAGGGTCGCTTCACCACCACCGTGCCGCAACAGGCGTTGTTCATGATGAACAGTCCGTTCGTCATTGAACAGGCCCGCGCGCTCGTGCAACGGGACGAGGTAAAACGTGCAGCCAATCAGGATGAAAAAATCCGCACCATGCAACGACTGGTGTGGCAGCGTCCCGCCGAGGCCCAGGAAACCCGGCTTGCAAAGAAGTTCGTCGCCTCTCAACCGGAAAAGGACGCGAAGCTTTCACCACTTGAAAAATATGCTCAAGTGCTTCTCCTCTCGAATGAGTTGATGTTCGTTGACTGAACATCTTCACCTTGGCCACTTGTCGCCTGCCCGTCTCCCAGCTAACCTGCTGCCGTGATTTACGACGCGTCACTTGACGAACTGCTCCAGAAAGTCTGGGACGGCAAACGCATCAACGCTGCCGACGCCAAACGGCTTTCCACTCTGCCGCTCGAAGAACTCGGCGCGCTGGCGGATCATCGTCGCCAGCTTGCCAAGGCGAAAGCTTACTCCGGACGCGGCAACAAGATCGTCACCTACAACGTGGATCGCAACGTCAACTATACGAACGTCTGCAACGTCTATTGCAAGTTCTGCGCGTTTTATCGCACCGAGAAGGACCTCGATTCCTACGTCATCAGTCACGCGGAAATGGATCAAAAAATCCAGGAGACGCTGGATTTAGGTGGCACACAGATCCTGATGCAGGGCGGCCATCACCCAAAACTTTCCAAGCAGTGGTATCTCGAACTGCTCGCGCACATCAAAGCAAAGTTCCCGCAGGTGAACGTCCACGGTTTCAGCCCGAGCGAGTTCATCCATTTCCGCGAGGTGTTCAACGAACCGCTGGAAAAGATCATCAGCGATTTTCACGCGGCGGGCTTGGGCTCAATCCCCGGTGGCGGCGGCGAAATCCTCGTGGACCGCGTGCGTCAGCGCATTTCTCCGCTCAAGGCGATGAGCAGCGACTGGCTCGAAGTGATGGACGTGGCGCATCGGCTCGGACTCTATTCGAGTGCGACGATGATGTTCGGCCACGTGGAAACGATTGAAGACCGCATCGAGCATCTGGAACGACTGCGAGCGCAGCAGGACAAGTCGCTCGCGCGAAGAAGCGGAGTGTGCCCGTCCCCGGCCACAGCGGGCACAGGTGCAGGCGGAACTGCGGAGCTTTCAAACGGCGGTTCAGCCAACAACGTAGCTGCGCCCGGGGCGGGCGCACTCCCCGGCCATTTCACCGCGTTCATCTGCTGGACGTTTCAGGCCGAGAACACGAAGCTCAAAGCGCCAACGGTCGGCGCGCACGATTATCTCCGCACCCAGGCGTTGGGGCGCATCTACCTCGACAACTTCGAGAACATCCAAAGCTCGTGGGTCACGCAGGGATTGGAGATCGGCCAGGTCGCGCTGAAGTTCGGCGCGAACGATCTTGGCAGCATCATGATTGAGGAGAACGTGGTGTCGCAGGCCGGCACAACGTTCCGCATGACCGTGCCGGACATGCATCGCCTCATCAAAGACCTCGGCTACGAACCGCACCAGCGCGACAATTGGTATCGGCTGGTGAATTAGAATGATGGAAGGTGTCTTCCACAACCTCGTCTTCGTGAGCATCAAGAAGACCTACCCGATGCAGGCCT
>CAYSDO010000299.1:0-5828 GCA_964429665.1 uncultured Bifidobacterium sp. | reverse complement strand
TCACTGGGCATTTCACTGATGCTCAAGGTGTGACGAATTTCAGATCCCTGTTTCTCATCCCTGCGGGACTGGCGTTGCTGGGAGCGGTGTTTCTTGTCGTTGCTTTCAATCCGCCGAAATCAATTAGTGCTCATGGCGAAGGTTCTGCGCCAGCTCATTGATGCAGGGACAGCCTTGTCAACGCAGCTTTACCAGCTTTTCTCGCGTTGAAAGTCTGGCGAGCAATTGTGTCGTTGTGGCTGTCTGCTTCGGCAGCAGCAGGTCTGGAGCGATCTCGCTCAGCGGTTGCAGCACAAACCGCCTCTCGTGGGCGCGCGGGTGGGGCAGGGTGATTTCGGAGGTGGAGCGGGTTTCGTGACCAAACGCAATGAGATCAAGATCGAGCCGTCGGGGTTCGTTCAGAACCTTCTTCGGTCGGCGGCCAAATTCTTTCTCCATCGCCAGCAGTTTCTTCAGGAACGATTCCGGCGTTTCATCCCCACGCGGAGTCATTGCGACGACGGCATTCACGAATGGCGGGGAGCCCGGTGGGCAATCCACCGGCGTCGTTTGCCAGAGCGAGGAAACCGTCAGTGGCTGCGCAGACAGTTCCTGAAGCGAAGCAATGGCGCGGCGCAGTATCGTGGCCGAGTCACCCACGTTCGAACCAAGGGCGACGAATGTGGTGTGTGGAATGCGAGGAGCGTTGTTCATGGGCGGTCAAACCACTTGAGATTGTTTGGCAGTTCCTCCGTTGCGTACTCGATGTGCAGCACGCGGCGATGATCGGGTTTCCCGGAGCGCGAGGAGGCATGAAGCAGGAGTGGTCGCATGACGAGCGCGCCGCCCTTGGGCAATTCACAGACGACGGGCTGGATTGCACCCGTGATGGCTGCGATGGCCTCCGCGCTGAATTCACCCCGCGTATGTGAACTTGGTATCACTTTTAGCGCTCCATTGTTCGCATCACATGCGTCAAGGTGCAAGCGCACGGTCAACATCTTCTCCAAAACCTCCATGGGCGGCTGCGTGTGGGGAATCCCGTCTTTCACCGACCACGGACCGAAACCTGGCGTCTCGAGGCGTGCGGCGACGGCAATGGCGAGGTCCTGATGCCATGGCACACTCCAGTTTGCCTCCGGCGTTTTGTCAAAAAGGACCGCGCGAACAGGGAAGCAGGGCTTGCCAGCCAATTCGCCCAGGAAAGCGGTGATGCTTTAAGACTTTGCCAGTTCGGCGACGTTTGGGCTTAGGCGCAGAAGATGATTGCGTACGCCACCGGGCTTGTGACGCGAGTGGCCCGACCGCTGATCCATCAGCGCGGTGAGTTCAACTGCCAGCAGGTCGCACGTCTCCGGCGGAACGAGGTTTTGAATGATTTGAAACCCATGCTGTCGGAGCGAGACGGGATTCGGAGGCTCACTCAACTTTTGAGTTCCGTTTACCATGTTCCGGGTTTCGGAATTGCAGTTGCGCTACTTCAATCCAAGCACGTCCTGCATGTCATAGAGGCCGGGCTTTTGTTTGACGACCCACGCGGCGGCGCGCAAGGCGCCGTTGGCGAATGTGTCGCGGCTCGATGCCTTGTGAGTGAGTTCAACGCGTTCGCCGTTCGTTGCAAAGATGACTGTGTGATCCCCGACGACATCGCCGCCGCGGATGGAATGCACGCCGATCTCCTCCGTCGTACGTTCACCGACGATGCCTTCGCGTCCATGCCGTGCCACGCGGGAGAGTTGCTGCTTGCGAACCTCTGCGAGAATTTCAGCCAGCGATTTGGCAGTGCCGCTCGGTGCATCTTTCTTCAAACGATGATGCATTTCCACGACCTCAAGATCGTAACTGTTGCCCAAGATTTCAGCAGCCTTGCGTGTAAGCCAGAAAAGTGTGTTGACGCCGGTGGAGTAATTTGATGCGAGAACCATCGGGATGCGTGCGGCGTGGTGCGTGATGCGGGATTTCTCGGTGTCGTCGTGGCCGGTCGTGCCGATGACGAGAGCCTTGCCGTGATTCGCGCATAGCTCTGCAATTCCCGCCGTGGCAGAGTGTGAACTGAAATCAATCACCGCGTCACACTTGCTGATGATGGCCGCGAGATCGTCGCCTTGGTCAATCTGGCCGGTGACTTCAAGTTCGCGATGCTGCGGCGCGCAGACGGCGAGCGCCCTGCCCATGCGACCTTTCGAGCCGGTGATGATGATCTTAATCATGGAATGTTTGCGTTGTTGTCCACGCGCGGGTGTAATCGGACAAGCCGAAACCTTAAACTCCAACTCATTTCAAGATGCCGCACGCCTTCATTGTCTGGCGCAACTTGTCGCGATTCGCCGCGCTCAGGCCCACCATTGGCAGCCGCATTTCATCCTCCATCATTCCCATCATTCCCAGCGCGGCTTTTGCTGGCCCGGGGTTGGATTCGATGAACAGGTCCTTGAACAGGGGATAAAACTTCTCGTGCAGTTTTAGCGCCAGAGTCGTGTTGCCGCTGGCGTAGGAACGGACCATGCGCGCGACATCGTGTGGGATTACGTTCGAGGCGACGCTCACCACGCCGTGTGCGCCTACGGCCATGAACGGCAGTGTGAGTGAATCGTCGCCGCTGAGGATCGTAAACTTGTGGCCGAGCGTGGCGCGTAGTTGTGAAACGCGGTCGGGGTTGCCGCCTGCTTCCTTGATGCCGACAATGTTCATGCAGTCGTGGGCGAGGCGGTTCACCGTTTCCACGCCGATCTCAATGCCGCAACGGCCAGGAATGCTGTATAGGATGATTGGCAGATGCGTTGAGCAGGCGACCGCATGGAAATGTTGGACCAGACCTTCCTGCGTGGGCTTGTTGTAATAAGGGGCGACCTGCAACGAGGCATCCGCGCCGGCTTTTTCGGCTTCCTGCGTAAGATAGATGGCTTCCTTGGTGGAGTTGCCGCCCGTGCCGGCAATGACCTTGATTTTGCCGTGGGCGAGTTTTACCGAGAGCGCAATGAGCCGGATGTGTTCCTCATAATCCAGCGTGGCGGATTCGCCGGTGGTGCCGACGGGGACGATGCCGTCCACGCCGCCCTTGATCTGGGATTTGATGAGGCGTTCCAGTGCGGGTTCGTCAATCTTGCCGTGCTTGAACGGCGTTACGATGGCTGTGTGAGTTCCGGTGAATTGCATGTTCAATGTTAAAACAGGAGACATAACATCCGAAAACTTGGGGCGTTTGGCGAGAATGTTTTTTGCCGTGCTGTACTGTCATTTACGTCAGGCATGAACCCCGGTCGAAGACGTGGCGCGGAAGGAACGCCGCATCCTAACTAATGTGAAACGAACTCTATGCGTGACTTGGCCCGGATGCTTTGGTAGAAATCTTTCATCATGAAACGCCCCCTCCTGCCAGTGGCGTTGTGCTATGTCGCAGGTCTGTTGCTTGGAGATTTTTTCAAGCCATCGCTTGCGGGCTTGTTCGTGGTCGCGTCGGTTGTCTTCCTGTGTGGGTTGTTCATCTCCCGGTTGCGTCCTGTGTTGCTCTGGCTGCTGCTTGTGCTCGTCGGCTGGACCAATATGGTCGCGCGCACCGCCGTGCTCGCCCCGGATGATTCGCGGCGACTGACGGGTGATGAGCAGGAAATCGTCACCGTGCGTGGCGTGCTTGAGGAAACTCCAAGCCTGCGGGTTCGCGAAGTCGGCGAAATTGAAATGACTCACACCATGGCTCTCGTGCGCGTCCGTTCATTGATCCGCAAGGACAAGCCCGAATCTGCCACCGGCCTGGTCATGGTTTCCACGCGCGGCGATCTGCCGTCCGATTATTTCAAAGGGAGCGAAGTCGAAATCACAGGAGTCCTTGGTCTGCCGCCGTTGCCGGTGTCTCCGTTGCTGTTTGATTACCGCTCCTATCTTGCGCGCCAGGGAGTTTATCGGCAACTCAAGGCCAGTACGGCTGAAGATTGGAAACTGGTTTCGGCAACAAGAAATACACGCCCGCTCGCAGATCGTTTCCTCCTTTGGTCGCAACGCACGCTTGCGTACGGGATGCCTGTGAAAGACGAGCCGTTGCGCCTGATCTGGGCCATGACGTTGGGTTGGAAGACTGCGCTTACAGACGAGGTGAGCGAACCATTCATGCGCTCGGGAACGATGCATATATTCGCGATTTCAGGACTCCACATCGCGTTGATCGCTGCAATTCTCGTTGGTGTTCTGCGTGTGGTGCGCGTGCCTCGCATGGCGTGTGGTTTCGTGGTCATTCCTTTGATCTGGTTTTACACGGGCGCGACAGGCTGGCAGTCCTCGGCGATCCGCTCGACGGTGATGATGACAATCATTGTCGGCGGATGGGCATTGCGCAGGCCGGGCGATCTGTTGAATTCCCTCGCGGCAGCGGGTCTGGTGATTCTGGCGTGGGATCCACAGCAACTCTTTCAGGCGAGTTTCCAGCTTTCGTTCTTCGTCGTATTGAGCCTCGCGCTGTTTCTCTCACCGCTCGAAGTGCTGCGGGATCGTGTTCTCGAACTGGATCCTCTTTTGCCGCGCGAGTTGCTGCCGCCCTGGAAACGCGCCCTGCGCGCCGTGTTGCGTGTGGTGTTGACGAGTTTTGCGACTTCGCTGGCCGCGTGGCTGGGTGCGCTTCCTTTGTCGGCTTACTATTTTCATTTGTTCAGCCCGGTGACGTTGCTTGCCAATCTCGTGGTCGTGCCGATGAGCAGCGCCGCGCTCGCGTGCAACCTCGGCAGCTTGTTTTGCGGCGATTGGTTTCCCTGGGCAACAGAACTTTTCAACCACTGCGGCTGGTTTTGGATGGCGGGCATGGTCAAGATCAGCCAGTGGAGCACCGAACTGCCCGGCGCATTTTATTATGTGCCGGCGCCGTCATGGCTGACGTTCGTGCTCTACTATGGATTCCTGATCGGCACGTTGAACGGCTGGCTTTGGAAGCCGGAGCAAAGGCGTCGCACCATTCTGGCGCTCGTGGTCGTAACCCTGTTTTACGGCTGGCAATGGCTCGAAGCCCGGAACGCAACAAGGCTCACCGTTCTGCCGCTGAACGGTGCGCACGGCGTGTTCGTGGACAACGCAGGCCACGACCACGATTGGATGTTCGACTGCGGCAACACCAATTCGTTTGAGTTCGTCACGCGACCGCTCCTCCATGCGAAAGGTGTAAACACGCTGCCCCAACTGGCATTGACTCATGGCGACCTCAAACACGTCGGTGCGACCGAGGAATTCGTGACGACGTTCCAGGTCGGCGAAATCTATGCAGGCCCGGTGCGATTCCGCTCGGCGACTTATCGCAGGCTTGCGTCTCAGGCGGAGGAGGACGGTTGGAAAATCGTCAAGCGCGGCGACAAAGCGGGCATCTGGGAAGTATTGCATCCGGCGTTGACCGATACCTATGGGCAGGCCGACGACGGCGCACTCGTATTGCTTGGCGAATTTCACGGCGTGCGCGTCCTGTTGGTGTCGGATTTGGGTCGCACCGGACAAAACGACCTCATAGCGCGCACGCGGGATTTGCGCGCGGATATTGTGGTCACCGGCCTGCCCGTGAAGACCGAGCCGCTATGCGACGCATTGCTGGATGCCATCCAGCCAAAACTCATCGTCGTAGCCGATTCGGAATTCCCGGCCACCGAACGCGCCAGCGGTCAGCTGCGCGAACGCCTTGGTCAAAGGAAGATTCCCGTCCTCTACACCCGCCAGACCGGGGCGTTGGAGTTCAACCTCGACGCACATGGCTGGAAAGTGTCCTGCGCAGATTCATCTGATTTTTGGTTTCCAGGTGGGCGATCAGGCCATTGAGATTCTTGGTTCTGCTAAGCCGGTTCCTCGCCTTGCCCCGCTGCTGTTTATTGTAAACAATGTCC
>CAYSDO010000298.1:0-5845 GCA_964429665.1 uncultured Bifidobacterium sp. | reverse complement strand
CGCCGCGCCGCGAGCAATTGGAATTGCTCGAGCCGGCGGAGAAGTTCGGGGGTGAGGAGGGACATGGGAATTATCGCGAGGATAAAGGATGGAGAATTCTGCGCTTCGGCATTTTAGAAAACGATCGCCATCACGTCTTCAATGAAAGCCTTAACCTTTTGTGGTCCCGGTGAATATTTTCCCGGATGTCCGCATTTATTCCGCAAGTCTAAGGCGACTTCAAGGATGTCCTTCTGGTTTTTGTCCAGTACACCAACGTCCATCGCGACTAACAAGAGCATGGATTCCTTGATGCGACTAAAGTCTTCCTCCTTGGAAACTGTTCGGGCACCTCGATCATGACTCAAGAGTGACGCGTTAATTGCAGAGACTCCCTTCGCGAACACTTTCCGCCGCAAAACCTGAACAGCTCCAACCCAAAGAAAGACAACAGCAGCGCGCAGCGCGTCCACACTCAGGCACTTAATTGCTTCGTCCAAGTAATCTGCAACGTCGGGGTCGGCAATTGATTTCCGCAACGTTTCGAGAGAAGCAATATCGTGCTCAATCTCGACCCTCTCGTCAGGCAACCCCAGCAATTCTCGAACGTGTGTGGTACCTGTTGGTGTCAGTGCCCACAGCAAACGATTCCCATCTTTGCCTGGGCAATCAACGAACGACCCCGACTTTGCTAAGACGTCTGCAATGTTCGCTTTTGCGGCAGGCGATCGTGCACGTTGAAGCCGCTCGCGAATCTGCTCAACGGTCAGGGAATCGCTTTTGTTGTAAACGTGATCAAAGAAGAGCACGGCAAGACAAAGCTCGCGAGCCGCCCTTTTTCTCAACGGATGAATGAATTCTACAAGGGTCATTCGTGTGGCTTAGTTCCCTTCTTAACAGAAAACTTCTCTTTGAGGAATTTCTCGCCAGCTACGTTGGGCTGCCATCCATCGTTTTGTTGGATGAATAGCTTCTTGCCATCCCGTATGGCTTGACGAAGGGTGTTGTCCGTCCTGTTTGGGATTGTTAAACCTGTCTGTGTGGCAATTTCCTTCACCCTATCAACAGTTATGGGAAAAACGCCATGTTGGGAATACAACCAAGCCGCAATTAGCAAAACATTGTCAGAAGGCTTCATATCTTCGAATGAGCCGAAGAAGGTTTCGGCGCTCGATGTGTCAACAGGCAGCGAAGTGTCAACTTCTTGTTTAGCCTTTTCAGATTCGGACTTTGGCGGACTTTGTTGAAAGTACAGAGGCGCGAGCATCTTAAAAGCATCAGCTCGAATCGACGAATCCAATTGACTGATGAGCTGGTTGATCTCCAGCAGTTTTTCTTTCGTTTCTTTTATTTTCTCTTGGCTCATATCGGGCGCTTTCTGACGTGTTTGGATTTGTTTTATTCCTATTTCGAATTCGATCCCGCTGAGACCATCACGCATTCACCGCTTCCGCCGTTACGGGCACGTCGCGGAGGATTTGTGCGATGATGTGGTCGGTGGTGATGCCTTCGGCTTCGGCTTCGAAGTTGGGGATGAGGCGGTGGCGCAACGCGGGCAGCGCGGCGGATTGGATGTCCTCGAAGCTGACGTTGAAGCGGCCTTGCGCGAGTGCGCGGACTTTGCCCGCGAGGATGAGCGTTTGCGCGCCACGTGGGCTGCTGCCGAAGCGGAGGTATTGGTTCGCAATCGGCGCGGCGGTGTCGGTCTTGGGATGCGTAGCGAGCACGAGGCGCACGGCATAATCCTTCACGTGCGATGCGACGGGGACTTCGCGCACGAGTTTCATGAGTTCCATGAGCGTGTCGCGGTCGAGGACTTTGTTGACCTCGGCTTTCGCGCCGGTGGTGGTGCGGTTGATGACTTCTTTCAAGTCCGCTGCGCTCGGATAGCCGACGAGAATCTTGAAGAAGAAACGGTCGAGTTGCGCTTCGGGCAGTGGATACGTGCCTTCCTGATCAATCGGGTTTTGCGTGGCCATGACGAAGAAGGGTTCGGTGAGCTTGCGAAGTTCGCCGCCGGCAGTGACCTGTTTTTCCTGCATGGCTTCGAGCATGGCGGATTGGGTCTTGGGCGTGGCGCGATTGATTTCGTCGGCGAGGACGAGATGCGCGAAGATCGGGCCGCGTTGGAACTGAAATTCGCGCCGGCCGGTGTCAGTTTCCATGACGAGGTTCGTGCCGAGGATGTCGGCGGGCATGAGGTCGGGCGTGAACTGGATGCGGCTGAACGGCATGTCGAGCACTTCGCCGAGCGTGCGAATGAGGAGCGTCTTGCCCAGGCCAGGCACGCCTTCGAGCAGCACGTGGCCGCCGCCAAACAGCGCGATCAGCGTGCTTTCGACGATCTCGGTGTGACCGACGATGACTTTGCCGATTTCTGTGCGGAGAGCGTCGTAAGTGGAGCGGAAGCTTTCTATCTGTTGTTCGGTGTTCATGAGGCGGAGCGTTGCAGGTTGAAGGTTGAAAGTTGCAGGTTTTCCTAGTCTAGCGTTTTTCCTGTTTTCGGACGCGAGAGTTGTGCGGATATTTTCCGAGATAAGTGATGAATGTTGCGATGCGACGGGACAACGTGAGGGCCTGAGCTTTGAGTTCGTTGAATCGCGCCTCGATTAGATATTCCTGATCGAGTGCGATGTAGAGTTGCGAGCGCACTTCGCCGACCGAACCTTTTGCGATGTTGAGGAACTGGATGAATTCCTTGCGTGTCCCTCGCTCGAAACCCTCCGCGATATTGGACATGGCGGAAGAGGCTGCGCGGCGAACTTGTTCACGCAATCCGATGTCGCGATAGAAATCGCGCTGCTTCGTAGCTGTGTAGATGTCCTTCACCAAAGCCCGTGCGTCCTGCCAGACATGCAAGTCTTCAAATTGTTGTGCGGTCGGCATAACGTGATCCTACTCGGTTTGTTGCGTTCTTCCCCGTTACAAGTTGCAGGTTGAAAGCTACAAGTCACCGCCCGAATCGGCGCAAACAACCTGCAACTTTCAACCTGCAACTTTCAACTCACTACTTTTTCAAATCATCAAAATAATCCTTCACCGCGCCCTGATACGCGCGCGGGACTTTTTCCTGACTGAGCGCGCTCTGCGCGTCGGTCTGGGCGGCGGCGGCGGCTTCTTCGTAGGCGACTTTGCTTGTGCCTTTGATGCTGACGCCTTTGAGCGTGATGCTCGGCATCTGACCGCCGGGGCTGAACTGGCCTTTCACTTTGTCCGGCGTGAGCTGGTCGCTCAAAGTCTGATCGCGTTCGGTGATGCCGCGCGCGTCCTGTCGCCGGTCCTCGTCCTTGATTCCAGAATTGTCCCAGCGATCACTCCATTGGCCATCGTACCACGCATTCTCATCCGCCCAGGTGCCGACACCGCTTCCGGGTTTGCCACCCTTGCCCATGCCGGGTTTGTTGCACGCGCCCCAACTCTGGCAGTTGCCCACGCACAACGAAGCGGTTTTCAAATTTTGCATCGCTTCTTTTATCGCCTCGGCATCTGCCATCTGCTGCATGAGTTTGTCGAGTTCCTTGGCTGCATCCGCCAAGGATTGCGAGGCATTTGGCTTGTCGCCTTGTTGCATCTGCTTTGCACCCTGCTTCAACAAATCCTGAACCTTGCCATATTCCTTGGCCTGCGGAATGGCTTGGGAAACTTCTTCCATGATTTTCTTCATCTGCTCCTGGGAGATCTGGCCGGACTTCAACTGCTCTGCGAGTTTGTTCAACGTCTGAGCTGCCGCATCGGCCTGACCGAACTTGAGTTGTTCGGCGAGGTCTTTGCCAAGTTTGTCAGCCTGGGCCTGCATCTGTTGAAGCTGTTTCGCCATGTCGCGCGTCTTTTCGAGATCGTTTAGCGCCTCGTTCAAATCCTTCAGCGCGCGATCGGTCTGGTTGGCAGCTAGTGCGGCAATAGCTTCGTCCAATTGCGGGAGATTCAACCCCATCTGCTGCGCCTGCTGAGAAAGAGAACTGAGCGATTTCGAAAGCTGCTGTTTGTCGGCCTCGGTACCGCCGCCATTTTTATCGCCGAGGGCTTTGGCAGCCTCCTGAAGTTTTTCCAGATCCTTCTGGAGTTTGTCCATTGCCTCGGGGCTGCCGGTCTGGTTGCCGAGTTTTTTCTGCAACGACTCCATCTGCTTCTGCAAACCCGCCGCCTTCTGCGCATCCTTGCCGCCAGGAGAACGCGCGGCTTGTTCGAGTTTCTGAATGGCCGGGTCCTTGGCGATCTCCTTGAGCTGATCCTTGAGTTTTTCTGTGGCGTTAGCGAGGTCCTTCAACGCCTCGCTGCGGGTCAGATTCGCCTTCGCTAGCTGGTCGCCGAGTTCAGCGACGGATTGCATGGACTTCTCGGTGGTTTCAAGCGTTGGCTTGCGCTGTTGAAGTTCGTGTCGCGTGAGGTTGGCAAGCTGGCGACCCGTATCCTTGATGATCTTCTTGTCAGCCACCTTTTGTTTGTCAGCCTTGGTACGATACTCAGGAACAAAGCCAAGCCCTACGGCAAGCATCAACAGGAGCAACGCCCAACGCGTGACCTTGGGCAAAGAAAAACGTACGAGGTTCTGCGGATCAATTTCCTGAACGTGTGAGGCAGCGTCTGCCAAAACGAGTTGCTCCCACCGGGATGTTTCGCGTTCCTCGGAAAACTCCATCGCGGTGCTGAGACGTTCCTTGAGGTTTTGCTTCACATCCACCCAACGAGCGGTCTCGGCAAGAGTCAGTTTGCGCCAGCCACCGATGATGAACCCAAGCAACGCACATCCGCCGGCAACCAAGCCAGACCAGAAAAGGGTTTCTTCGGGAATCGGACGAAGTTTGAAAACGCCAAGAGCCAGGAGATAAACTGCAGCGCCGACAAGCAGACCGACCCACAACCCTCGCAACGCGCGATCCCAGCGCCGTCGCCGGGCCGCGCGTTCGAGCGCACCTTGGATGATCTGGAATTCGCTCATGTGTTGATGCCAGTCTGGTTTAGACAGCAAACCTTTGCCAGCAATCAAAATAACTATTTTAGCGTGAGCATTCCGCTTGGGCCCGGTCAAATTTGATCTTGAGGCTTGGTGTTTTCCTGCGGTTTCGGCCCGGGCCGGAAGGTGGAATACCATTTCCGGATCACGCGTACAAAACCGGAATCGAGCCTGCGATTAAACACTTCGAGACAGGAGATTCCCCTGCGTGCTGTGACGCCGAGCACGGTAAATACGAGGAGCACGGCAATGATCCGGTTCTGCCAGCCGTCCAACTGCCATTGACCTTTCCACATCCAGACCGGATGCCTCGAAATGGGTTCACCATACAATATCGGCCAGATGTCTCCCGGCGTGGGCCCGCGCGACGCAATGAAATCGCACAGCAAATGGAGATGAAACATGGCGAGGCAAAGCAATGCCGTCCGCCAGCGTTGTCGCGCCAGGCAAGCAAAGGCGAGCGTGAAGACGATCGCCGCCGGCCAGCCGTGCCCGAGGTAATGATGATAACGCTGGTAGTAGAAAAATGTGGTGGGTTCGCCGGTGGCAATTGACTTCACCACGTCTGCAATCATGCCGAAGCCGTCAATGTCCGGGATGACACCCGCGATCGTAATAAGACGCCGGTCGCGAGGATTTTCTGTCGTCGCAGCCGCAACGAGCCAGCTTGCCATGAAATGAGTGAGCGGGGACATAGCACCGTTGATTCAAACGCAAGGAGGCCAAGTTTTGAAGTCAAAACAATCTGCCAGAACGAAGATCAGTTCTTCTGCACCGAGTCCAGAGGCAACGAAATGCGGACAATACCAGAGTGGCCGGTCTTTGGCGCTACAATTTCCAGTTTGCCATGGTGCGTCTCGATGATTTTTCGGCAGACGGTGAGACCAAGACCGAGGCCAACGTTGCGCGGGG
>CAYSDO010000297.1:0-5887 GCA_964429665.1 uncultured Bifidobacterium sp. | reverse complement strand
CGGCTGGCCTGGGGATATTCGGTGGCAGTGTCGTGCGATTCACTGAAAAGCCCGGCCACAAGATTCCCCAGATCGGTTGGAATCAGATCGAGATCGTGCAACAGAACTGTCCGCTTTACCGTGGTGTGAAAGACGGCAGTTACGTCTATTTCGTTCACAGCTTTTTCCCAAAGCCGACGGATGAAACCATCATCGCCACGCGAACGGAATACGGCGACACGTTCGCGTCATCGGTCTGTAAAGACAACGTGTATGCCACGCAGTTTCACCCGGAGAAAAGCCAGGCGGTTGGTTTGAAGTTGTTGGAAAATTTTGTCGGGCTGTCGAATTAGATTTTCGGCGCTTGGCAATTCGCTCTGCTTTGCTAAGTTTGAATCAGTCAAATGAACCATTAACATTGAATTCTATTATGCCACACGAACTACCAGCACTTCCTTACGACAAAGCCGCGCTTGAACCGCACATTGACGCGGCCACCATGGAAATCCACCACGGACGCCATCACAAGGCCTATGTGGACAACCTCAACAAAGCCATCGCTGGCAACGCCGCGCTCGAAGCCAAGACTCTCGAACAGATCATCCGCGATCTCAGCGTCGTGCCGGACGCCATCCGCGGACCCGTCCGCAACAACGGCGGTGGTCACTGGAATCATTCCTTCTTCTGGAAAAGCATGGGCCCAAATGCAGGTGGCGCGCCCACGGGCAAACTGGCCGACGACATCAAGGCTGCGTTCGGCAGCTTCGATGATTTCAAGGCCAAGTTTGAAGCCGCAGGCATCGGACGTTTCGGCAGCGGTTGGGCCTGGCTTGTTTCCAACGGCGGCAAACTTGAAATCGTTTCCACCCCAAACCAGGACAATCCGCTCATGGGCAAGGCCGTCGCAGGCTGCGAAGGCAAGCCGGTTCTTGGCGTTGATGTTTGGGAACACGCCTACTACCTCAAGTATCAGAACAAGCGCGCTGATTATCTCAAGGCGTTCTGGAACGTTGTGAATTGGACGGAAGTCGCGAAAAATTATTGAGCGATACTCACACGAATTATCTCACAACAACACGCGCCGATGGAAACATTGGCGCGTTTTTGCTTTCAGAAAGGCCAGTTGAAGCCAGCTGAGAAATACAGACCGCCTGAAGCATCAAGTGTGGCCTGGCGACCACCACCGCCGAACTTGGCCCGGCCAAGCGGCATGTATTGCGCACCGATGTAGAGGTCACCTTGATCCTCGACGTGATACATCAATGTCGCACCGACGTATCCGCCATAAACAAATTCAGTATTGCTCGTGCTGCCCTTGTTCAACGCTGTGCTACTGTCTGAAAACACAATCGTTTCGTTGTGCTTCAAATCACCTGAGACGATCCCCATTGCAGCGCCGCCGCTCAATGACAGTGCCAGCTTGCGATTCAATTCCCAGTGCACCGTTGGTCCGATCCGGAAGTTGTAGAGCGTTACGTCGAGTTCGCGTGATCCGGTGACAGTTGCAGTGCCAGCGTTTTCATTCGAGTCCTCCAGTGTTGCAATATCTTGAATGGTCGGGTAGCCGTCGCTTCCAAAGCTTCCATCGTAAGGATGTTCGGGGATTGAAGTGCCGCCTGTGCTGAACCGATGAACTGTTCGAGTGGCTGTCGCGTCGAGCTGCTGACTGTCCTTGATGCTGATTGGCAGCCATGCGAACCCGAACTCCCAACCGACGAGCGCCCGACCATATCGGAACAGATGTCCTCCATACGCGACATCCAAACCCAATTGCATGTCTCCATCCACACTGGAACTGCCGCTGGTGGTATAGGAGTTGGCGCTGTGAAACGTCAGCGTTTGGTCGGCAGCATTGTACTGGTCGGCGTTTTTGTAACCCCAGTAAGTCGTCACACCTCCGGCATTGCCCGTATCATCTACAAGCACGTAGCCATCGTCGTAAAAATGATTCAGCCCTGACACATTCGTTCGACCAGGATTGC
Source organism: uncultured Bifidobacterium sp. (assembly GCA_964429665.1). GTDB lineage: Bacteria > Verrucomicrobiota > Verrucomicrobiia > Limisphaerales > JADLHS01 > JADLHS01. The sequence continues at coordinate 3,926 of CAYSDO010000297.1, read as the reverse complement.
TGCCGCTCACTCCGAATGAACCGCCCACTTTGAAATCCGCCTTGATGTTCATGCCAACGACGGCCCCTACGCGGAAGTGCCGTGACCAGTCGCCTTCGTCCGAATTTTTTGAAGTGAAATACTTCGCAATCTCCGCGTTGCTCATCTCCCGATCTGTCGCAAATACCAGTCCGGAAGAACACAAGATGCCCGCGAGGCAGCAGATGTTGTGAATTGATCCACACTGATTTTTCATGGTCATCAGTTCACGGTGTCCTCAACACACGATAAAATCGCGCTGAAGTATTTGTTGGGTGCCGCAACGTCTTCGGCGGACCGTTGTCTATCCACTGCTTGCGACTTGCCGTCGAAACCACGGATGGCTGCGATACCAGCGCGTTGCTGAACGCCGGATTGTCGCTGTAAAGGATCGTGTAGGTCCGGTTGGATGTGGCTGGAAACTCAAGCATGAATCCACCATTGCTGAGACGCTGCGCTGCGATCTCGAAAGCCGGGTCAGCAACGTAACTGCCGGTATTTGCCGGGGCTGTCAAATCGCTCTTGGAAACTGCCAAAGGCTCGAACGCCACGTTTGTCAGTGGAGTGCGCAGTGGAACGTGGTACTCGAGAAGCAAATCCACCCCTTGATTTGCGGCAAGCATGTCGTTGTACAACACGAACGGCAGGCCGTTGTTCGTACCGACTGCCACAACGAGCCGGTTGCTGCCGGTCAATCCAAACACATTCAATCTGAAGGCCGGAACGTTGCTTGTGCCAAGATTCTCGACGCGCAGCGACTGATCCATCAAAGCCGACTGTGGATTGAATCGTTGGACGGAAATGTTTGTAACGACCAGTTGTGTATCAATGAATGGTGATACGCTCATACTGTTACTTGCAGCATTGTTAAGCAGATTGGTGTCCAGGACACCTGCCGCAGTCACCGAGGCCGTGAGTGCGAACTGTCCTGTGTTCGATGGCTGCACATTTACGACCAGTTGAGTGGAGCTTCCGCTCGAAACAGTGCCAAGATTCAAGATCAACACGCCGCCAGCGTACGCGCCGATCAAGTTTGCAGGCGTGCTGCTCAACAATTTGAAACTCGCGGGCAATGCGTTGCTTAGAATCACGTTCGCCGCAGAAGTCGGCCCGCGATTGCTTACGATCAATCCAATCGAAGTCCAGTCATTCGAGTAAACACCAACCGGGATATTGGTGATTGTCACCGAAATATCCGCCTGCCCCAGGAATACCTGTGTTACGAGATTTGTAGGAACGGTGGTTGTATTTGTGCCCACTGCTGTCACCGCAAACGCCGTGACACTGTTCGTAAATTCACCCGCTGCCGTAGGGGAAAGATTGACCGTAAGAATGGCCGAGCCGTTGTTGGTCAGGTTGTCGAGACGAAACAAAATCGTGTTGCCCGAAATCGCAATGGGATTGAGCCCGGCAATGGGCGGTGAAATGTTGTTGGTCGCAGTAACGTTATTGGCTGAACCGGAGAAACGATTCGTTACATAGGTGTTGAAGATGCTGAATCCCGTGGTGTTGGTGATATTGATCGTGTAGGTGATCAAATTGCCGGCGACGACTTGATTGGATGAAACACCGGCGGAAAACCCGATTCCCTCAGCCATTGAATCGCGACTCGTGCCCAGGAAACAAACCAGAAAAAGCGCAACCCTCAGCATGAAATCCCGGAAGCTTTCGCGCGCACGCCTTGTGACTGGATCAAGCACCACACACATAGTTTCCAAAACGCGTGCTGCTTTGACAACAACGATGTTGTGTCAGAAATGAACGTCGGTGCGCGAGCGGTCCCTCGCTCGCAGCGCGTGGCTGAGGAAGGGGGTATGGAAAGTTCCTACAATTGTTGCGGTGGCGGCACGCAGCGGACGGAGACCGTCCGCGCTCCGGAATACTGGCGCAGCGCCTCAGCCGGGTTTAATCACGCCCAATGAATAGACTTCAACTCGGCGGAGTGAAGGCCGCAATCTATTTTTGTGGAGCAAAAAGAACCGGCTCATTCGCCTTACGATCGTGGCGGTCACTTCGCACCCAATCGCCAATGTCGAAAAAGGCGATGTACAACATGAAGCTAATGATCAAAACTGCGAACCCGGACTGGATGTAGTTGAGAAGTTTCGGGCCGACCGGACGTCGTCGCGCCGCTTCCACCAATGCCAGTGTGATGTGACCGCCATCCAGCACCGGCAGCGGAAGCATGTTCAACATTGCGAGGTTCACGTTCAACAGAACACTGAACCAAAGCACCATCCGCCAACCGTTCTCGCTGTCGAAAAAGTTTTTGTAAACCCGGATGATCATTACAGCACCACCGAGTTGCTGCACTCCTACGTCTGATTTGCGCGAGAGAACTGTGTTGATCGTGGCAAAGATCTGACCTGCGCTCGCCTTGATTTGCTCCAGCGGTGTTGGGTAGGCGAGCGCGTCGTTGGTCCTACCCTGCCATGCCAGGATACCGAAGGACGGGTCTGCATCGCCGGGTTTTACCGGCTTCACGGCCACGACTGTGCAGTCAAATTGATTTGTACCACGATTGACTGTGAAAGTAACCGGTGCGATGCCGTTCGTCATCTGCTCCTGTGCGTAGAGAACAGAGTAATAGCTGTAGATTTTTTCACCGTTGATGGCGACGATTTCATCACCTTGACGGAGACCGGCCAACGCAGCCGGACTGTTGCTCGCCACTTCAAATATTTTTGATTCCATCGCCGGCGAAATCAGGACCTGCCGCATTGCCTTCCGCTCATACCACTTTGTGTTGCGTTTGTAAGGCGTGGCATAAGCCAGCGATTCTTTGCCCTCCCGCAGATATTTGAAAACGATGTTCGTTCCTTCGCTCGTGACAATCCGCCAGGTAACGCTGTCTTGGGACGGCGGTGCAAAGGTCGTCACTTTGTGCCCGTCAATTTCGAGAATGGTGTCGCCAGGTTTCAACCCTGCTTTTGCCGCGGGGCCTTTTGGGTCAACCCAGCCTACCAAAGTCGAGTTTTCTGTGACTTGCGCCGGCTTGCCCACGTTCCAAACCACAAACGCGAATCCAATCGCGAGAAGAAAACTGAAAAGCGGCCCTGCAAACGCCACGATGATCTTATCCAGCGGAGAAATGTTCGGCAGCGGCTCGGTACCGTCGGACGATTTTCCTTCGATGGCTTCCATCGTCGCCATCTGCGGCAAGGCCACGTAACCGCCGGCGGGAATCCATCCGAGCGCATATTCGACACCGTTGATTTTCGTTTTCCAGATCGGTTTGCCAAACCAGATGGCGAACCGGTCAATCTTCAATCCACGCCACTTGGCGGCCCAAAAGTGCCCGAGTTCGTGTACAAAAATAAGAAGATTCAAGGCAAGCAACGCTTCCAGAACCGTGAGAATTACTTTCAAGATGTCCATGTTTAGGTATCAGTGCTCCAATCGGAGCGGCGGGACTATATCAGCCGGATTCGTGCCTGCAACCCTGCATCTGATGTCTTCCTGGTCAGATTTTCGTTTCGCGACGCGCCCACGCATCGGCTTCCAGGATTTGTTCGAGTGTCGGATGCGATACAACCTTGTGGGTGTTCATCGTGCTCCGCACGGTTTCGGTGATCTGCGGGAAATTGATTTTTCGACTCACGAAGGCTTCGACCGCAACTTCGTTCGCCGCGTTCAAAACAGCCGGTAATGTTCCGCCGATATCCCCCGCCCTGCGCGCAAGTTCGATGGCTGGAAAGCGCTCGACGTCGGGTTCTTCAAAAGTCAGGCTGCCAACTCTCGCAAAATCCGTTTGCACGCGCTCGCTAGCGACGCGGTCGGGATACGTCAGCGCGTATTGAATCGGCAGGCACATGTCTGGCGTGGAAAGCTGTGCGATCAACGATCCGTCCACAAACTCCACCATTGAATGCACGATGCTTTGTGGATGTACCACAACACCTACACGC
>CAYSDO010000296.1:0-5917 GCA_964429665.1 uncultured Bifidobacterium sp. | reverse complement strand
AGCGGGGACGGGAATGATGGTTTGCCAGCTCCCTGAGTTGCTCAACTGGAATCATTGCTTTTTATGCCAGTCAAAACATTTAGACCGCTAACGCCGTCTTTGCGCTACGTCTCGTTCGCTGATTTCAGCGACATTACGAAGTCCAAGCCGGAAAAGAGCCTGGTCCGGATTCACAAGCGGACCGGCGGCCGCAATCATTTTGGTCGCGCCACTGCGCGTGGTATCGGCGGCGGTCACAAGCAGAAGGTTCGCCTTGTAGATTTTAAGCGCAACAAGCACGGCGTCGAAGCAACGGTCATCGGGATCGAGTATGATCCTATGCGTTCTGCCCGGTTGGCGTTGCTCGAATACAAGGACGGCGAGAAGCGTTATATCATCGCTCCCGTTGGCGTCACGGTTGGTGCCAAGCTGATGAGTGGTCCGATGGCTCCTCCTGTAATTGGCAACAGTCTCCCGCTCCGGGCGATTCCCCTCGCTTCTTCCATTCACAATATTGAAATGACTCCTGGTCGTGGCGGCCAGATGGTCCGTTCGGCTGGCGGCGCTGCGACTTTGATGTCTCGCGACGAAGGATTTGCGCAGATCAAGCTGCCTTCCGGTGAAATCCGCAGGGCAAATGAAGATTGTTACGCAACCATCGGTCAGGTGGGCAACACCGAGCATGAGAACGTGGTTCTCGGCAAGGCTGGCCGTTCACGCCATCGTGGCATCCGGCCAATCAGCCGTGGTGTGGCGCGCAACCCGGTTGACCATCCAAACGGTGGCGGCCAGGGCAAGAGCAAGGGCGGTGGCGGTTGGCAGCATTTGACCTCGCCTTGGGGTCTGCAGGCCAAGGGTTATCGCACGCGCGACAAGCAGAAAATCTCCAATCGCTTCATCGTGGTTCGCCGCGATGGTGTTCCGATGAAGAACAAGTAAAAGATTATGGGACGTTCGATTAAAAAAGGTCCGTTTGTAGAGGGTCACCTCTTGGAGAAGATCCAGAAGGCCAAGGCCGCAAATTCAAAGACACCGATCAAGACATGGTCGCGCCGTTCGATGATCACGCCTGAGTTCGTGGGCGTGACCTTTGCGGTTCACAACGGAAAAGTTTTCAACCCCGTCTTTGTGACGGAAAACATGGTGGGACACCGGCTCGGGGAATTTTCCCTGACGCGCACGTTCAAGAAGCACGGTGCGCACACAGCCAAGGCGGAAGCGAAATAGTATGCAAGTCCACGCGATCATGAAGAATGTTCCGATGTCCGCGCAGAAAATGCGTGAAGTCGTGCGACAGATTCAAGGATTGCCCGCGCTAGAGGCGCAGGCTGTCTTGAAGTTTGTGTCTCGCAAATCGGCCCGGCTCGTGTCCAAGACACTCGCCTCGGCGATTGCCAATGCAGAAAACAACAACAAGGTGAAGCCCGAGACGCTGCGCGTAAAAGAGGCTGTCGCCGGCACTGCCACCTCCATGCGACGTTTTACACCCAAGGCGCGCGGTTCGGCAGGTCCGATCATCAAACGCCGTTGCCACATCAAAATCACAGTTTCCGACGAGTAATATGGGACAAAAAACCAATCCAATCGGCTTGCGTGTCGGGGTTAACCGCGACTGGCGGTCCAAGTGGTACGCGCAGAAAAAGGAATTCGGCCCGCTGCTGTCCGAGGACCGTAAAATTCGCGAGATTCTCAAAAAGAAACTCGAGATGGCCAGTGTGCCGAAGATTTTGATCGAGCGCGCCGCAAGCCGTTGCCGCATCACCATTCTTACCGCGCGCCCCGGCGTCGTCATCGGTCGCAAAGGTTCTGAAATTGACAAGATCAAGGAAGAACTCAGCAAGATGACAGGCAAGGAAATCTACGTGGACATCATGGAGGTAAAATCTCCCGAGACGGACGCCCAGCTTGTCGCCGAGAACGTCGCTCTTCAGTTGGAACGCCGCGTTTCCTTCCGTCGTGCGATGAAGAAAGCCGTCCAGACGGCGAAAGATTTCGGTGCGGACGGGATCAAGATTCGCTGTGCGGGCCGGCTTGGTGGATCTGAAATCGCGCGAGTTGAGAAGTATCACTGGGGCCGTGTTCCTCTTCATACGCTGCGTGCGAATGTGGACTACGGATTCGCCGAGGCGAACACCGTCTATGGAAAACTTGGCATCAAGTGCTGGGTTTGCAAAGGCGAGAACAAGCCGCAGAAGAAGAATGCTGCTGAACAGCAACAGCAGCCGAGCGAAGTCGTTGCGAACTGATTTTTAGAAAAGGAATTTCACATGGCAATGCAACCCGCAAAAGTAAAGTTTCGCAAGATGCACCGCGGCAATCGCGCCGGCCTGGCCTACGGCGGCAGCACCGTGGCATTTGGCGAGTATGGATTGATGGCTTTGGAGCGTTGCTGGATGGACAGCAAGCAGATCGAGTCGGCTCGTGTGGCGATTTCCCGGCAGATGAAGCGGCATGGCAAGTTGTGGATCCGCATCTTCCCGCAAAAATCGTTCACCAAGAAGCCGCTCGAAACACGGATGGGCAAGGGCAAGGCTCCGGTGGAAGGCTGGGTGGCGGTTGTGCGTCCGGCCAACATTTTGTTTGAAGTGGACGGTGTGACGGAGGCCGTAGCGCGCGAGTGTCTGCGCCTGGCTGCAACAAAGCTGCCGATCAAGACCAAGTTCATCTCGCGCCACAAACGCGGATAAGGAAGAGTTTATGAAATTTTCAGAAATCAAAGACATGACGCAGATCGAACTCGCAGCCAAGAGCCGGGAGTTGCGCCATGAAATATTCAACCTGCGTCTGCAGCAGGCGAGCGCGCAGCTCGAAAAACCCGCGCGCCTCCGCACCCTGCGCCGCGACATTGCGCGCGTTGAAACCCGCGCCTCGGCATTGCGCAACAAGAAAACGGCTTAAACTGACCTTGTATGGCTGACACAGCAACAACAACGACGACGGTGGAGAAACGCGGCACGCGCAAGGAACGCGTTGGTGACGTGATCTCGAACAAGATGACCAAGACCATTGTGGTGCGCGTGCAACGCCGCTTCCCGCATCCGCAGTTCAAGAAGGTCGTCACCGCCTATTCCAAATTTTACGCGCACGATGAAAAGGCCGAAGCCAAGGTTGGCGACAAGGTGCGGATCGAGGAAACTCGTCCCCTCTCCAAGCTCAAACGCTGGCGACTTGTGGCCGTGGTGGAAAAAAGCAGCGGCGTGGACCGGGTCGCAGTCTAAAATCAATTTATGTTACAAGTTCGCTCTCATCTTGATGTGGCCGACAACTCCGGCGCCAAAGTGGCCTGGAACATTGGTGTGTTGGGCCGCAACCAGCGTTATGCCGGCATTGGCGATGTGATCAAAGTTCACATCAAAGAGGCCGCGCCGGACGGAACGGTGAAAAAGGGCGAGGTTCACAACGCCGTGATCGTGCGAACCCGCCAGATCACGCGCCGCAGTGATGGTTCTTATCTGCGGTTTGACAGCAACGCCTGCGTGATCATTGACGCGGAGCAAAACCCCAAGGGCACGCGCATCTTCGGACCCGTCGCGCGCGAGTTGCGCGACAAGAAGTTCATGAAGATCATATCGCTGGCCCCGGAAGTAATCTGAAGTTATGACAACCTGTCACGTTAAGAAAAACGACGAAGTGGTGGTGACGTCCGGAGCCAGCAAGGGCAAGCGCGGACGCATCCTGTCCGTGCTCACCGGCAAACAGCGCGTGGTGGTGGAAGGTGCGGCGATGATCAAGCGACACACCCGCAAGAGCCAGCAGCATCCCCAGGGTGCCATAGTCGAACGCGAAGGTTCGATTCACTGGTCAAACGTCATGCTCGCGTCTGCCTTTGATGCCCGTGCCTCCAAGCGCGGCGGTGCAGCCAAGGCATGAAACAATTTTAGAGAAAAGCGTCACGGCAAATCCGTGGCATAAAAAAATGAAAGCAAGACTTTACAACAAGTACGTCAACGAGGTGGTGCCCGCCTTGAAGGTGAAGCACAATTACTCCAACGTCCACCAGGTGCCGCGCCTCGAGAAAATCGTGGTCAACATGGGTATCAGTGCGTCGTTGGAAAAGGGGGCGATTGAGGATGCAGCCAAGGATCTCACAATGATCACGGGCCGCAAACCCGCCATCAGCAAATCGCGTCGTGCAGTCGCCAATTTCAAGTTGCGCGAGAACCAGCCCATCGGCTGCCGCGTCACGTTGCGCAAGGATGCCATGTATGAGTTTTTTGACCGTCTCGTTGCGGTGACTCTGCCGCGCATCCGTGACTTTCGTGGTTTGTCGCCGCGCAAGTTTGACGGTCGTGGTAATTATACTTTCGGCATTGGTGATCAGACGATTTTTCCTGAGATTGAACTGGACAAGATCAAACGCCAGCAAGGCATGGACGTGACAATTGTGACCAGCGCTCCGACGGATGCCCAGGCGCTGGATTTGTTGAAGCATATGGGTTTCCCTTTTGCGGAAAAGTAAGAAGGATTTTTTATGGCCAAAACAGCATGGTTGGAGCGCAACAAGCGCAAGGCGGCAACGGTGAAAAAGTTTGCCGCAAAACGGGCCGAGTTGAAGGCCAAGCGTGATTACGCCGGCCTGGCAAAATTGCCGCGCGACGCCAGCCCGACGCGCCTTGTGAACCGGTGCTCGATGAGCGGTCGCCGCCACGGTTACCTGCGCAAGTTCGCCTGCTCGCGAATGACGTTCCGCGAAGCTGCGCTCAACGGATTGATTCCTGGCGTCGTGAAGGCGAGCTGGTAAGAAGCAGAAGATTAAGAGCAAGACCAAGATTTTGATATGACTGATCCGATTTCTGACATGTTGACCCGCATCCGCAACGCGAGCCGCGCGTTGTTGCCGGTCGTGGAACTGCCGCACTCCGGCATCAAGGAAAGTATCGCGCAAATCCTGAAGAAGGAAGGTTACGTCAGCGAGGTTGTGGTGGAAGGCAAGGCAAAGAAGACGATCAAGATTCGGCTGAAGTACGAGGGCAAGAAGAACGTCATCGAGGGATTGAAGCGCGTCAGCTCGCCTGGGCTGCGTCGTTATGTCAGTTCGACCCAAATTCCGCGTGTCCTCGGCGGACTCGGAGTGGCTGTGGTTTCGACATCTGAGGGGCTGATGACCGGGACGCAGGCGCGCAAGAAAAACATTGGCGGAGAACTGCTCTGCTACGTCTGGTAAAAGTTTACGCAACAAGCAACACGATCATGTCACGCATTGGAAAACAACCGATTGCCATTCCCGCCAAGGTAAAGGTGGAGGTGAAGGGGCAGAATATTCTGGTCGAAGGACCAAAGGGTAAACTCAACTGGGAGTTGCCCAAGCGCACCAGCCTGAAGATCGAGGGCGGCAACATCGTGGTCAGCCGCGATGGTGAAGATGCGCAGGCAAAGGCGTTGCATGGTTTGAGCCGCGCCTTGGTCAACAACATGGTCAAGGGCGTGACCGATGGCTTCGTCAAGAAACTGGAAATACAGGGCGTCGGTTTCAAGGCTGCCGTCACGGGCAAGGTCGTCAACATGAGCCTCGGCTATTCGCATCCGATCAATTACGCCATTCCGGATCAGGTCAAGGTCACGGTGGAAGAAAACACCAAGGTCACAATCGAAGGCCCGGACAAACACATCGTCGGCAAGGTCGCCTCAGAACTGCGCGCGTATTATCCACCCGAGCCTTACAAGGGCAAAGGAGTTCGTTACGCGGGCGAACACGTCCAGCGCAAGGAAGGCAAGACCGTCCAATAATTTTAGGTCACGGCAAAGACCGTGGTCGTTGAAAAAATGCAAACGCAAAAGAAACATCGTCTCAAACAACTCCGTCGTTGGCGCGTGCGCGCCAAGGTCAGCGGTACAAATGAACGTCCACGCATGGCGGTGTGCTTCACCAGTGCGCACAACTATGTGCCGTTCATCGACGACACCCGCGGCCGGACCCATGGGGCTGCGTCCACCCGGG
>CAYSDO010000295.1:0-5938 GCA_964429665.1 uncultured Bifidobacterium sp. | reverse complement strand
AAGAACCGCACCTTGGGGTGCAATACGAGGAAGCGGCAGCCCGCGCCAAGCGTCACATCGAGGACCACATCGCTCTTGCAACCCAGCTTGGCAGGCCGCTGGTGATGGAAGAATTCGGCATCAACCGTGACAATGAGAGTACCGACCAAGACAGCCAGACGACAATGCGGGATGATTATTACTCAAGGATGTTTCAATGCGTGCTCGACTCGTGCCAGACGGATGGCGCGTTGCAAGCGGCAGACTTTTGGGTGTGGTCCGGTGAAGGCAGTCTTGAAGCACACCATCAACGACGTAAGGGCAATTCGAAATTCCGCGAACCTGTCGATCACAACGGCGTGCTGCATTCGGACCACAGCACCTTGGCGGTCATCCGAAAATACAACGCGAAGTTGGCAAGATTGGCAGGCTAAAGGCGACGCCTTGTCGCTTCCCAGTTGGGCTGCATGGTTCGGAGGAACGAATGCATCGCGGTTGCGAGTCAGAAACAGTGAGCCACGCTGTTCCGACCACGCGAGAACAGTCAAAACAAATCGCGGGAAGACACGATTTCACTGCGATCGTGACTCGCAGTCATTCCGGAGCAATTACGATGCACCGATCCGGTCCTGCCATCTTCGCGTTCGGGGTGTCTGAATCTTTTCCAGATTGCACGATCCTGCAAGTTTGAGCCAAATTGCAACATGACATCGTCTTTGTCCTCGTCGCTCCCGCAGCTTTGCGCAATGGGAGTTCCGCTTGATCTTTCGCCCGACAAGTTCGGATTCCTGCGTGCCACCGTGCCCGGCGAAGACACCATGGACACATTGCGGGACCGGGCACGTGACGATGGCTATCTTTTCCTACGCGGCTTTTGGAGCCGTGATCGCGTCCAGACGGTGCGTGACTCGCTCACCAGACAGCTCCATCAGCTTGGTTTTCTCCAGCAAGGCACTCAACGCGACGAAGCCCGCTGCATTCTGGGCAAGGAAGTTGGCCGTGCGATGGGCAATCCCCTCGACCAGCATGATCCCGCCTTGCGCGAACTTGTCTTTGGCGAACACGTCACGTCATTCTTTGAAGAATTTCTCGGAGGCCCGGCGCGACACTTTGATTTCATCTGGTTTCGCACCAAGGGCACCGGGAAAGGCAGCCCAATCCATTGCGATCTTGTTTACATGGGCCGGGGCACTCCAAATGTTTATACCCTCTGGGTGACACTCGGCGATGTTCCGCTGGACATGGGAGGACTCTTGATACTTGAGGGCAGTCACAAGAAATCCGCCGAGCTGCAAACCTACCTCGCCCGCGACGTTGACAGCTATTGCTCCAATCACGACGACGCGGCAGAGTTTGCCGCCGGTCGCAAATGGTGGGACGGCACATTGTCGAACAATCCGGTTGCACTCCAGAACAGTTTGGGTGGCCGGTGGTTGACGGCTGAGAATTTCCGGCTTGGTGATGCCGTGATTTTCAACATGACACTGGTTCACGGCAGTCTCGACAACACAACCGACCGCATCCGGCTTTCAACCGATACCCGATTCCAGCTCGCCAGCGAACCGATTGATGAACGTTGGATCGGGGAAAAACCTCCGGGCCATGTATCATCCATGAAGCGCGGGCGCGTTTGCTGAAAGCGTTTTATCATCGACTGGACTCAATCAATCGTTGCCGTCGCAATTTCCAAGGCGACTGATCCCGGTCAAGAAGGACCGTCTGTGAAATCGGCCGAACCTGGCATGTGTTCTTGCATCTGACGGTTGGAAAACTAAATTTGCTCATGCCTGAAGCACCTGAAATACCTGAGCCAAATGATAGATTCGGCAAACAAGTCGCCATTACGATCGCAATCCTCGCTGCGGCATTGGCCGTGATTGGCAGCAAGAGTGACAATGCGAAGACCGACGCCATCATCAAAACCAACGAGGCATCCAACAAGTGGGGTTATTATCAAGCCAAAAGCCTCAAACAAAACCTGTGCGAGACTGAAGGACGATTGTTGACCTTGCTCCAACCCGGCCCGGATGCCGCGGCCCGAAGCCAGGCCATCGCCAAGACTGCCACCGAGGCGAAACGTTACGGTTCTGAAAAAGACGAGATCAAAATCGAGGCTGAAAAGCTGGCTGTTGAAGCTGAACTGAACAGCAAGATCAATGACCGCTGCGATCATGCTGCTCTGGGTTTGCAGATCGGCATTGTGATCTGCTCGGTGGCCATTCTCTCGAAATGGCGTCCCCTCTGGTATGTCGGCATCGGGCTGGGAATTGTTGGCGCGGCGATTGGCGTTACAGCGTTTCTGATGTAAACGCCAAACTTGTATCAGGGACAGTTACAAAGACGCTGCCTTGCGAAGTTTTTCGTGACAAAACCCGTCATCTGTGGACTAATCGCATGGTTCTTTATGAAAATCCCCATCTCCCCTATGCATCGCTTTTTTTACGGACTTTTGACCCTCGCATTGGCGCTTATGCACGTGTCACAAGCCAAAGCTGCACCTACCATTGTATCGCCGCCACCCGCCAATGGGGTTTCACCCTCGTCACCATTGGTCTTCACATTCAGCGAGGCAATGGATACGGATCCAACGGTCACCGGCGTAGATTTCATTGATTTCACTACGTTCGCCACTTTGCCAACGATCGGAGTTTGGAGTGGAGGCAACACCATACTTACATGCACCCCTTCGCCATCGTTTCCTGCCAACAGACAGATCGTGTGGAGTGCGTATGGCGCCAACCCGGGCGGCGATCCATTGGGCGGAACTCCGGGCGGTTTATTCACCACCGGTTCTGGCTCCGGCTCCGGCGGCGGCGGGAGCGGGACAAATGCCACCACAACTTTCTCCGTGGGCAAGGTTCATCATTACAATCAAACATCCAGCGGCTCCCCAATGCTTAATCCGGTAACTCCCTACGGTTTCAGCGGGGTAACGTCGCTCTCCTCCAACCGAACGGCGACGAGCGTGGCTCTCACACTACCCACCGCCACTGTCTCCAACTTGACGCACCTTCCTCCACCATCGGCGGAGATTTTTATTCTATCCGCTGTTGACACAAATCTGAACACCTACGAAGTAACTTTTCCGTCGGGCAACTACAGTTTTTTCGTCCAAGCGGCATCCGCGAATCAGACGGTCGTGGTGAATTTACCCACGACAAACATCATGGCCCAACCCGGCGCGCCGCACCTGACCAACTACCCGGCGGCGCAGGCCGTGAATCCCAGCCAGGCGTTCGCTCTCGGCTGGGATGCGTTCCCAGGCGGAACGGCGGCTGACTACATCTATGTGCAGATTGGCGCTAACTACAGTTCCCCCAATCCCGGGACGCCGGGAGCGTTGAGCGGCACGGCACGGACGTTCACGATCCCCGCTGGAACCCTGCAACTAAATTCCACCTACGATTCGACGATCGGTTTCTACCGCCGTGTGGGCACCACGAATGCGAGTTTCGCCACGGACGCTTATCGCGCGACGTTTACGGATTTCTCGTTGATCACCACCAGCGGCAGCCAGTTGGTGCTCACCAATGCAAGCTGGACGGCGGGCTTATTCAGTTTCGACGTCATCTGCACCAACGGTCAAACCGTGACGGTGGAGTTCACCAATGTGTTGACGGCTGTGAACTGGCCAAAATTACTGACCACCAACAGCCCCGGCACACGCTTCCACGTCGTTTCGCCACAGGCTGTCTCCAACAAATTCCTCTTCTATCGCGCTCGAAACGGCCCGTAGCGCATTCCTTCCATGTTATAGGGAAGGTACCGGCTTGCTTGATAAGGTCGCCATCAAGTTCACGCAGTCGGGTCATCGAAAATCCTCATCAGCGTCTGACAGGCTTTCACGGAAACGCCAGCCGATGGAACTGTAGTGGAACTGGCGTGCCGTTCGTATAAAAGAAGTCGCTTGTCAGCGAGGAGACGTCTCCCACGCTGGTCCAATTCACAAGGTTAGTGCTCGCTTCGACGCGATACGTCAAGTTGCTGATGCCCGACCACGAAACCACTTCAGAACTGACCTGCCGAAGGCTCGGCGGCTGCACCAAGATCACTTGCCGGATACCCGCCACAGCTGTCGCTGACGACGTGTCATCTCCCAGAAATAGGAAGTTTGGTGTTTCATAAACATCCGGAAAGCCGGTGAAGGGAGTATAGTCACGAACCGGGCCCGCCAGGATCGGCGTGCCGTTGGCGCGCAAAACGTAATTGGTCGCCAGCATGGTCAGCGCATATTGCACATGCCCCGTTGAAGTTGACCACAAGGCTTCCTCCGCATGAGTGAACAACGGCGTGTCCGACTGTGCGAAGATCAGGTTGGTCCAAAAGCCCAGTTCAATCCCGCGCTTGTCCGCACTCAGAACGATCACCGAGAATCCCGCCCGGTTCGTGCTCGAATGATTCTCCGCAATCACCTGCGCTGTGAACAAAAGAGTGAACCCATTCGTGCGTTGCAGTGGTGTAGGGGACGACCGTGTCCATCCCGCCTGCACCGAGCCTGGCAGTGTCGTGTCCAAAAGTACAGATCCGTTGACCACGCCTTGCGTTGCACCGCCAAAAGCACCGTAAGTCCACCCTTGATTCGCAGGCAATGTCCCCTGCCCTCCATCATATAATATCTGGGCTGCGGCCGGATCGTTTCCCAACCACCAAACCCCGCCCAGCAACGCTGCGGAAAATCGGACGCATCGTTTGAATGATGCGCACATGATTGTTGAGTCGAATTTGTCAGGTTTGATTCCCACACGGTTTGGCATCGTCCACATTGTAATGCCTGCGGATATCAGATCAAGGTTATGAGGCGGATCAAGCAAGATGTCAAAAAGCGGAGGGATATTGCACACCAGGAAAGCGCAGATTAAATACGGTGTCAAAAATTCCGCATCGAATTTGACCGTTGGACTCACCTCCCAATGAAATCAAAATCGCTCCTGCGAAATCCTGCAATCTGAAGTTCAGGCGAGCTGACTCCGATTAGATCAGCGCTTACCTGACTCGAGAAAAGCGGGAGCAAAAGCTTTGCAACCCTTGTTGACAAAGCTGGAGGCGTGAAATAAAACCTCATCATGAAACCACAGAAAGCCGTGTTCGGCCCGCATAGCAGATGACGCTCTCGCTCCAAGCAAAAGCCATGTTGACCGTCGCCGCTTCGCACATTATGAAACCAACAGCCATCTTTACCATCGTGACAGCTTCCCTCCTTTTGGCGGGATGCAGCAAACAATCAGCTTCACCAGGTTCTCCTCCTTCAACAGCGGCAGCGGTCACCCAATCAGCCATCACGGCCTGGCAACAAGGTGACAAAGCCGCAGCCGTGACTCGCTTCGTCGAGACGGACTGGACCAGCCGTCCACTGTTCGCATCCGGCTCCGCATTGAGCCTGACGGAGGATCAGTTCAAGGCGCTCTCAAATTCCGAACGGCAGACGAAATCGGGTGAGATGATGCCACAGCTTGACTCCTTGAAGCAGTTGGCCGCAGCGGTGGCACAAGCCGGACAGGATGCTGCTGCGAAAGGCGATGCAGCACAGGCCCGGAAACATTTTGCTGCGCTTAACGAATGCGGTGCCGCGCTTGACTCTTCCGATTCTTTGGCACTTGTCAGACTCGTTGGCCAAGGTTTGAAAAAGAGAGCAGTAACAGAAATGTCAAAATTGACGCAATGACACCGCAGCTTGGTGAGAAACCTTGATAAATTTCACGAATTGAGGCTTGGCCCCGGGCGGCAGCGCAGACCGCTCACACCGCGCAACAATGCGAGGTCACCGTTCTAATACATCCGGGCGTTTGCTTTGGCGCAACTCCCCCCCCGGAAAGGCATCCCGCATTTGGATACCCTCGATGACAAGCCGTGGGCAATGAGAGTTGGCCGTCGTTGATCTAATGATGGCTGTCTGGAATGACCTTGAGTCTTCAAAATCGCCTCGGACTGCCCATCATTCCATCTGATCACGCGGGCGTTT
>CAYSDO010000294.1:0-5970 GCA_964429665.1 uncultured Bifidobacterium sp. | reverse complement strand
GGACTTTTTGTTCCGCGCCTTTGACGTCGCTCTGGTTTTGATTCACCTGAATCTCGTATCCCTGTTGAGCATCGGTGAGTGAAGCAGCAGCGGATTGATATTGGATTTCCTGCTGCACAATTTGCTTTTCCAGTTCCGAGGAGTCCAATTCCACCAGCATCTTGTTGGTCTTCACGTCTTCCTCGGTCACCAGGTAGCCTTCGTCCACGATCCTTAAAATCTTCGTACCTTGATAACCCACCCGGACTTCGCACTTTATTTCCTGCGATTCGAGCGCCTGTAAACTGCCACCTTCTAAGACGGTGATTTCCAACGGACCGCGCCGGGCGGCGAACGTGGCCACATGCGCGCCTGATGTGTTACCTCGACCGAACCACCACCATACGCCGGCAGCCACAAGTACGAACACCAGCCCAAGACGCCATCGCGGTTGACGCCGGATGAATGAGATCAAGTTACCTGGTTTTTTCATCTTTGATTTCCTCCCATTGACCGCGCTCTTTGATGTAAAGAATACCCATGTTGTTCCAGAATTTAAGGCGTGCAATGGTGTGAGCGACGAGCGCCTGTGTACGCTGGTTCTTGGAATTGACAAGGTCATTCTGAGCATCCACCTGATCCTGCGCCTTCGACCGGCTTAACTCCCAGAGAATGGTTTGCTCCTCGACACGGCGCTCGGCCAGCTTCACGCCAATCTGGCTGATTTCAAAACTGCGCTTGGCCTGATCTAGCGAGCGCCAACTGTCACGGACCTGGAGTTTGATCTCATCCGCTTGCTGCTCGACAGCGCGAGCTGCCCGATCCCGCGCAATGAGCGCCTGACGATACGAGTTGCGTTCTTTCGTGCGGTCGAAGGCCGGATCAAGGTCCAGTCCCGCACTGTAACTGTAGCGGTTGAAATCAGGCAATGGGACGCCGGTGTTTTTCGACGGGTTGCTGTTCACGGTGACGGATGAGGCGAAATCCAGACGCGGCTTGAGGAAATTGACCGCGAGTTTCACGCTGCGGTCCTCGTCCTCCAACTGGGCTTTTGAGTTCATGTAATCAAGCCGCGATGCCAGAGCCACCTTGATTGAATCTTCCACGGCAATTTCTGGATGGTGGATTTGCAACGCTGCCAGTTCGCGGTCGTCCAGGACGACTCTTTCGTCAACTGTCAGACCAAGCTGCAACTTGAAATCGTCCAGGGATTGTTTGTAGTTCCGGATGGCATTGATCCACGAGCTCTCTGCCGATAATTCCTGTTGGGCAAGGCGACCCAGGTCCGATTGCGTCACGCGCCCTTCCTCGGCCAGCGAACGCGTACGCTCGGCATTCTTTCGGGAGCTTTGCAAATTCAGGAAATTGTTGAGCACGGCATCGCGATTGCCGAGCACGTTGAAGTAGGCGGTGGCAATACCGACGCTGAATTCACGGCGATACCGGGTGAAGTCTCGCAAAGTGTACAACATGCTCCTTTCAGCCTGCGTCAGTGCCTCCATCTGCGCCTTGAACCCCGCGTCGCGCAGCAAGGGCCGGGTGAACTGTGCGCTCAGTGCCGATGACCGGGTCATTCTCGGATCCCCGGTGACGAAGCGCAAAAAGTCCGCCGTGAACGCCGTCGTCAATTTGCCCACATCCCGGATCAACCACTCTGCATTGAGACTGCCGCTGCCGTGAACCTTGTCGTCCTCCACAAACGCGATGCTGATGTTTGTGTTCGCTCCGATGATGTTTGTGCGGGTGACTTCATTCGCGATACCGACGAATTCGCTGGAAGCGTTGCCCGAAAAAATTGGCGTGAACTGATGCCGCGTGGCCGTAAGCCCAAGCGCTGCCAGATAGAGATCTTCCTTGCGCGCCTGATACGCACGGCTGTGCCCGACCGCGATTGCCAAAGCATCTTCGAGCCGCAGGACGCGAGCGCCACGCTCCTGTTCGCCATCCGCACCAAGCGCTTCCGGCACGTTTGTCGAAATTGGAAACCCTTCCAATGAAAGATTGTTGGTCCGCTCGATGGTGAAATGCGGATCCATGTTCGGCACCTGCGGAGTCTTCTTGGTGATCACGGCGTAGGCCTGGCGGTCGGCGGACTTGCGATAATGGTTCACGGTGCAGCCTGTCAGCACGAGTATCAAAGACACCCCTGCCAACAGCCCTGATCGTGCATTTCTTTTCACCGCTGGGAACATCTGTCTAATAGACTTCCACCATGAACGCCTTGTTCATTTTGAAACCGGGAAACATAACCCACACCGCTAACACAAACCCCATGCATGCCGCAAAGTTGCGTTCTGCGTCAGATTGGACACGGTCGGAGGCAAAACGTCACGTCTTAGTTTGAGTTTGAAAAGCAATGAAACAAAAGTGGAAAGTGGTGCCAGAGGCAGGAATTGAACCTGCGACCAAAGGCTTATGAGTCCTCTGCTCTACCCCTGAGCTACTCTGGCAGCCGGAACAGGATGATTTCCAGATGCACGCCGAGTGTCAAACCGAATGATGCTGGGAAAACACTTGTATCATCCGTTTGACATTCGTGAGCCAGGGCCAAATCCGGCTTCCCTGCTGCCACAGAGTCTCCGTGTGACATCGCCTCAATTCGGCATGGTCTTGAGCCTGTTCAACGGTTATCCGGTCTTTGGCGGACGCGGTGTCCCGAGTTTCCCCGGGCCGGATTTCGTGTTCATCACCAATGGTATCAATCCCCTTCCGGCCTGAACATGTTCGCAATGATACGTGTCTGGCCAGGACAGTTGTTGCTGGTGGTAACGGTGAAAAACAATAAAACCAATTCTTCCGACAAGACAAACACATGACCATATTACCTCGTCTCTCATTTGCCCGCACAGGTCGCTTTGATCGCTCCCGGCGTTTTAGAACCATCGTCATCGTCGTATGCGCCGGACTTGCAACCGCCGCCACCGTTGCCGGGATGATCTACATGTATTACCGCTCAACGATGCCACGGATGTAATCCTTCATGGCATCGTGCAGTTAGCGCTTCATCCGTCACTGCGTTTTGATTAACCTTCGGCGGATGATTTCAGAAACATTGCCTCAGCCGCTGACATTAGGTCCCGGTCAACGTCACGAGTTGTTGATTGACGATATCGCGTTTGGTGGTGAAGGCGTCGGACGCATCAACGAGTTTGTCGTATTCACTCCGTTTGTGCTGCCGGGCGAACGCGTCGAAGTCGAGATCGTCGAACTAAAAAAGAATTTTGCGCGTGCACGCCTTGTCCAGGTTCTCGCCTCGTCAGCCGAACGCGTGCAACCCGCCTGTGAATACTTCGGGCGTTGTGGTGGCTGCCAGTATCAGCACATGTCCTCTGCAGCGCAGGTCCGGATGAAACATAAGCAGATTTCAGATTTGATGCAGCGATTGGGCGGCATTCCTACTGAACTGGTGTCCCCAGTCGTCCCCTGCCCCGAGCCGTACGGCTATCGCAATCGGATCATGATCCGCAGCCAGTGGAACAAGCCTGAGCAGAAGTTGAACATCGGTTTCATCCGCGGTGATTGCGGCCTCGTCGAAGACATCAAGGAATGCAAGATCGCCGAACCTGCATTGAACAGTGAGATCACCCGCGTCCGCGCCAACCCGCCACCCAAGGGCGGTATCAAGGTCGTCCTTCGAATTCCACCCGACGATTGGGACGTGCCACGTGATTCCTTTTTCCAAAACAACTTTTTTCTCCTGCCAGGGCTTGTCCAGACCGTTCGTGAAGCACTGGAAGCCGCAGGCACAAAACACCTGGTTGATTTGTACTGCGGCGTTGGATTCTTCGGCATCGAAATGGCGGGAGCGGTGCGATCATTCGTCGGTGTGGAGTGTGACAAACTTGCGATCACCGCGGCGCGACACAATGCCAGAACGCGTGACGTCACGAATGGTGAATTCATTTCCGCAAATGTGGAGGAAGCATTGCCCGCGCTGATGAACCGTTTCTCATCGGAGGCAACGAGCGTATTGATTGATCCTCCACGCAAGGGTTGTTTTCCTGAAGCACTCGAATTATTCCGCCAGCATCGTCCTGCACAGATCATTTATGTTTCATGCCATCCGGCAACGATGGCGCGTGATTTGAACATCCTGTGCCAAGACGGTGTCTTTAGTGTGAACCGGGTGACACCTTTGGACATGTTTCCACAAACCCAACACATCGAGTGCGTGGCCGATCTGCGCCTCACGGCAAAGTAGTCCTTGCCAACCCGGGACGCATCCTTTCAACTTACGCGCCGCATGAAATCGGTTAACCCGCCGGACAGCAAAAGTCATTTCGCGCTTAAATGGCTTCCATGGATCATCGCCGCCGCCGCGATGATGTTTTATCTCGCAACGGTCAATCCATGGCTCTCGCTTCTTGGTGATTGGACAACGTCAATGGGCCTGCCCGCCACTACAGCCCGGATCGCCGGGTGGACAGCCCAGCCCGAAACCTTCGCACCGGCGTATTATCTTCTGACCTATCCTTTGCGGTGGCTGCCGGAGAAAATGCTGCCTTACGGCTTGAACCTGTTCTCTCTACTTTGCGCAACCCTTACTCTATGGCAACTGGCTCGCTCTGTGGCGTTGTTGCCGCACGACCGCACCCGCGGTCAGCGTGACCGTGAGGACAACGAATTCGCCCTGCTCACCATTCCGCTGTCATGGCTGCCGCCGCTGTTTGCCGCAGCAGTTTGCGGCTTTCAAATGACATTCCTCGAACATGCCACCAACGGCACGGTTGAAATGCTGGATCTGCTTCTATTTGCCTATGTCGTTCGGAGCATTCTGGAGTTCCGCGTAGATGAGAATGAATCGCGCCTCTGCCGAGCGGCATTCGTGTTTGCAGTCGGGATGGCAAACAACCTCTCGATGATCACCTACTTCCCCCTGTTCGTCGTTGCCTTGATCTGGTCGCAAAAGCTGGCGTTCTTCAAACTGCGTTTTCTTGGGCGCATAACACTGTGCGGATTGGCAGGCCTGCTTCTGCTGCTGGTGTTGCCGTTGATCGCCAGCAATGCCCCTGATCAACCATTCACCTTCTGGCAATTGCTCAAGACGAACCTCAATCTGCAAAAGTTCCTTATCTTCAACTTTCCAAAAGTGACGCTCCTCCTGTTGACGTTGTATTCGCTCGTCCCCGTATTCTTGTTTTCAATCCGCTGGGCGGCATCGTTCGGCGATCCGAGCCAGATCGGCGTTGCCCTCACCACACTGATTTTTCATCTGGTTCATCTCATCGTGCTGCTGGCATGTTTGTGGGTGAGTCTTGATCCAGCCTTCAGTCCGCGCATCGTTTCCTTCACCCACGATCATCCGTTTGTTAGATTGTTC
Source organism: uncultured Bifidobacterium sp. (assembly GCA_964429665.1). Classification (GTDB taxonomy): domain Bacteria; phylum Verrucomicrobiota; class Verrucomicrobiia; order Limisphaerales; family JADLHS01; genus JADLHS01. The sequence continues at coordinate 671 of CAYSDO010000294.1, read as the reverse complement.
ACCTACCTGACACTTTACTATCTGGTCGCGCTGAACATAGGCTACTTCAGCGGTTATTTTCTTCTGGCTTTTCGAGCACTCGGCACGCGGTTGCGTCCGCCAACGGGCACAGCTCTGCTTCTCCAGAATACCGCAGTTGGTCTGGTCATCATCCTGTCTTTGCTGATTCCTGCCGCACTTCTTTATCGCAACCTCCCGCAAATCCGGCTGACCAACGGGCCGATCCTCAAACAACTCGCAGCAGCCGCAGCGGAGAATCTTCCCGATAAAGGCATTCTACTCGCCGACGATGGAAATCTGCTGTTCCTTGCCAAGGCCCAGATCGCCGATTCCGGACGCAAAGCCGACTACGTTGCCATTAACAGTTTCATGTTGAAATCTCCGGCTTACCAGACCTACCTCGCACGAAAGTATCCCGGGAGATGGCAGGCAATCACAAACATCAACGATAAGCTGCAAGTGGACGACGGACTGCTCATCCAAAGGATGCTAGCTGAGTCCAAATCCAACCATATCGCCTATCTGCATCCAAGTTTTGGATATTACTATGAAGCTTTCAACGCCGTCCCTCAGGGGCTTTCATTCCATCTTGCGCCCCACCCCGGCGACTATCTCGTTTCTCCTGCTCCCGACTCGAAGACCATCGCGCTCAAGGACGGCGGGACGCTGAT
>CAYSDO010000293.1:0-5984 GCA_964429665.1 uncultured Bifidobacterium sp. | reverse complement strand
CGCGTGAGAACGGAAAGGTTGTCGGTTTCATGAACTGGCAGAGTGCGGTCAACAACGCCTATCGCCTGCGAGGGGAGGAATTGTTTGCCGACATGATTTGCGAACCCGGACGCGTCAAACATATCTTCGAGTGCGTCACGCGGACGATGATCGAGGGCATCCAACGGCTTTACAAACGGCAGAGAACTTCCGGCGTGGAGTTGACTCATGTGACGATCAGCAACTGCCTGGTCAACATGCTCTCGGCTGAAATGTATGAGAAATTTGTCCTGCCCTATGACCGCCGCGTAGCGGAAGCTTTCAGCATGATCGGCGTTCATAATTGCGCCTGGAACGCCGATCCCTACGTGCCGCATTACGCCACCTTGCGGAACGTCGCCTACATTGACATGGGGCTGGAGTCAGATCTGGCCCGGGCGCGGGCCGCGTTTCCAAATGCGCGCCGCGCCTTGATGTACACCCCGATGGATGTGAAGGAAAAAAACTCCGCACAGTTAACCAATGACTTTGAACGGATCGCCCGCGAATACGGCCCCTGCGATCTTGTCTTCGCTGACATTGACATCGGCGTGCCAGATCAACGGATCCATGAGCTGATTGATATCTGCGAAAGGATTTCCGACCAGTACGCCGCGAATCCCTTGCCGTCCTGATGCTGCGTCATTTCCTCCCTGTATTCGTTGAGTTTGAAAATTCGTCAGTTTCAAATTCTGAAGATACCATGAAGCCATTGCGTTGAGTGGCATTGAAGTTTGATTTTCGATCAATGCGGGTTAGGGTCGTTGCCTGACCAATTCAATATGAAGCGCAAATTACTTGTGGGTTTGCTCATCGCCAGCCTGACTGGTTCGGTGCTTTTGGTTTTCGAGACCAGACACACTGGCAGCAACCGTGTTGTCTCGCCCAAAAGAATGATCCCGCAGTCCGGACCGGCCGGTGCGGAAGTTCCAAGGCGTACGGCTGCTGTGCCTCGTATTCCCATTTCCCGCCATGCTGTCGCCGCAACCACCAACAAGTTGTTCCGGACCGCCGAGATTCTCTGGAGTGAACCCGTCACCGAAGCTTCCTTCGCACGGTTCAAAGAATGGACGCAGCGTTATCTCAATGCTGATTCCACCAAACGTCCTGGGCTGGTTGCTGAAGGGATCGAACTGGCAGCCGCCCGCCGGGAGTCGCTCAAACAACTTATCAAGGATGATCCCAAACGCGCACTTGAATTGACCGTGCCTTCAGGCATCCGCGCGCAACTGCCGGTCGAAATCACATCGCTCTTTGAGGAACGAATCAACGCGCGCGGAAAACTTGGCGTGCTGGGTGTGTTGCCGGAGGCAGGACGCGAGTCAGAAGTCCAACCCACCGTCCGCATCGTGACCATCGGCGACAAAGAATACCAGACTTACACCTACGGTGAGCGTCTGGGTGTGCCAACGCGCAACAACATCGCCTTGACTGGCATTGCCGTGGATAATCTGTTCGCGTTCAGCGAAAATGCGCTTCGAATCCTGGATGAAGATGAGGCCACAGCGGCAGCAGCGGCAAATCCGGATCCGATCTGTTCAATCACGGCACAGTCCGCGCGCGTCGTTCAACAGGAAGTGGCAGCAGAACTCGGCGGTGAAATAGTCTTCTTCTGCCGCCCTGATCACGCCGTCCGGCAAAATGAAAAGATCGTGGCGGCGGACAGCGGCCCACCGTCCCCCGAGGGGGGCAGTCCGGAAGCCTCGACCTGGACGGAGGGGGAAAAGAAGTTGTTGTTGATCCGGGTGGACTTCCCTGATCTGGAGGGTGTGAACCTGAGTGAAATTGGTGCGGTGACGTTGATAAACAACCTCGACAGTTTTTATGGCGAGATGTCTTATGGGCGGGCCGGTTTTGCCTCGAATGGACTTGGATCAGATTTCACTCCCGTGTTCCGCATGTCGCAGCCTGCCGCCTATTACGGCACCAACGATTATTACAACCAGCTTCGCACGGAGGCGCGCAACGCCGCGACGGCTGCCGGCTATACGATGACCAATTACAACTTTGATGTCATTTGCTTCGGCTCGGTTCCGGGTTGGGGATGGTCAGGGCTGGGTTATGTGGGCGCGTCCGGCGCATGGTTGCGCAACAGTTTCGGCACAGGTGTGGCGGGACACGAACTCGGCCACAACTACGGCCTGAACCACGCGAATTTCTGGGACACTGGTGGCGCAAGCACCACCGGCCCGGGGTCGAGCGTCGAATACGGGGACGGCTTCGACAATCATTTCAACGCCCGCTACAAGAGTTATCTCAACTGGCTGACCACAGGCGAAGTGGTCACTGTGGTCACCAACGGCACCTACCGGATCGCATGTCATGACAACGTAAACGCGAGCGGCATCCGCGGCTTGAAGATCATCAAGAACAGCAGCACGAATTACTGGGTTGAGTTCCGCCAGAAGTTCACAGGCAACAAGTGGCTGATGAACGGTGCGGGATTGCGCTGGGCTCAGAACGGAAATCAGAAAAGCCAACTGCTCGACACCACGCCGGGTTCGACAGATGGCATCAACGATTCTGCCATAGTCATCGGCCGCACATTCTCGGATGCGAATTCCGGCATTCACATCACGCCCATCGGAAAAGGCGGCACGTCCCCGGAATCGCTTGATGTGGTGGTGAATCTCGGTTCATTTCCGTCCAATCATCCGCCGGTTGTGGACATCACTGCCAGTGCGACAAATGTGAGCACAGGCGAGAGCGTAATATTCAGCGCTACCGCAAACGACGAGGATGGCGATACGCTGGCTTACTACTGGGATTTCGGCGACGGCAACTTCGGGACAAACAGTCCAGCGGCTGGAACAAGCTGGAGCGGCGATGGCGACCATGTTGTGCGTTGTGTGGTAAGCGACATGAAAGGTGGCGAAGCGAGCAAATGGTTGATTGTCCGCGTTGGCTCCCCGACGACCTATCGCATACTTGGGAACGTCGCCACCGTTTCAAGCCCGGTTCAGGCAGTGCGTGTTTTTGTCTCCAATACACGGATGAGTTACACCGACACTGATGGCAATTACGCCATCGTCGGCTTGCCAGCGGGTGCGTACTCCGTCAATGCGAGCCTGTACGACTACACCTTCACTCCGGGCAATTTCACGAACACGGTAAGCGTCGGTCCTGACATGGCGGGCATTGATTTCGTGGCACAGTTGGTCACCTACCCCCCCGTCATCACCACCCAACCGATTGGCCGGACCGTGGTCGCGGGTGCGTCAGTGACCTTCAATGTTATAGCCGGAGGCTCAAGTCCGTTGACCTACCAATGGCGGCTTGAAAGCACGAACATCGCTGGCGCCACCGGCAACAGCTTCACCGTCGCCGACGTGCAAACGACGAATACCGGAAATTACTCAGTGGTCGTCAGCAATGCCTATGGCAGCGTTCTCAGTTCCGATGCATTGCTCGCATTGGGTGTTGCACCAGCCATAACCACCCAGCCGCAGAGTCAGAGGGTAATCGCAGGTAACACTGCCACGTTTAATGCAATCGCCACCGGCTCGCCACGCCTCAACTACCAATGGCGGCAGAACGGAACAAACATCTACGGAGATCAGACCGGTGGCATCAGCGGCCCGAGCAATAGCTACTCCCGCAAGAATGTCCAAACCGCAGATGCGGGCGGGTACTCGGTCGTCATCGGGAATGAATTCGGTGCGGTCACCAGTTCAATCGCAACACTCGTCGTTTCAGTAAGGCCACAACTTTCCCCGTTACAAATTATTGATGGCTTGGCTCAATTTTCGTTGAGCGGCACGCCTGGCGATCGCTACTACGTAGAGTCTTCAACCAACCTGCTTTACTGGAGCGGCAGCGCAACAGTCTCAAATGCGTCGGGTTCGGTGTTGTTCATTGACCACGACACCGCATTACAACCTTGGATGTTTTATCGAGGCAGACTGACGGAGTAGCCAGGGCGCAGATCGCACCATCGTTTCTATCGTTGTTGATGCTTGACGGCCATCGGCCAGGAAAATAGGCTGGGTTCATAAGCCCTGTAGAAACCTGCAAACACATATCTATATGGAAGACATCACACCTCCCTCAACACCGACACCACCACCTGCCACAGCCAACGAAGACAAGACAACCGCCATCGTCTGTTATCTCACTTTGATTGGCTTCATCGTAGCCATCATTCTTAACTCCAACAAAAAGACGAAGCTCGGCGCGTTTCATCTGCGCCAGGTAATGGGGTTCATACTGACGGGCATCGTGGTGTGGATTTGCCTGGCCATAGTGATGTTTGGCCTCTTCCTGTTGCTGGCGTTCATGAAGTCCATTCTGGTTCTCCTCGTTCCGCTGATCTATCTGGCCTTTGGAGTATCCATGATTGTCCTATGGGTGCTCGGGTTCATCGCCGCGATCAATGGTCAGATGAAACCAATGCCGGTTGTCGGGCCAATGTATCAGAAGTGGTTCGGTACCGCATTTGAGTGAGCATAGTCCGCCAAGGCAAAAAAAGACCGGCCCAAAGGCCGGTCTGTAAAGTAAAGGGCTGGCTTAACTCTTCCGACGCAAACCAAAGATGATAGCGCCTGCAACAAGTATCACGGCAGCCGTCGGCTCCGGTACCGCCAGCGGAGCAAAGGTTGCGACGTTCACACTGCTGGAATTGATTACAGCAGCGTTGCTGACCTGGAAGGCAGCCGAATCCGTCTGGAGAATCAAAAGTGGACTGGTCGAACCCGCCACCAAAGTTCCTTGGAACTGTCCGGCGAAGTCAAAAGTGACCTGATTGCCTGCCGGATTACGAACCGCACTGGTAGGAACGATTCCGGCTCCAAAGTAACTTGCATCAGTTTGGAACCCTGCATAGCTGCTCAGTGTAAGACGGTCAATCGGATCTGCGCTGACCGCGTTATTGCTGATTTGGTAAGTAAAAGTAAGGCCGCCAAACGGGTTGGAGGTATCGCCTGACCACACCTTGCTGGTCAGCGTTCCATTGAACGTCAGTGAAGAGAAATTGAGTACGGAACTCGTCACCAGACTTGCCCCAACCGGTTCTGCCTCCAAAGGGAGTGCAATTGAAGAAGCCGGAACTAGCGACACTGCCTGAACAGATGACAAACCGATTACCAAGGAACCGCAAATGGCACCGAAATTAGTCCAGATTGATTTCATACAAATCCTGTTTCGATTGGTTTTTCAATTGGGTGACCTGAAAGCGATCGTATAAATTTGACGGATCAGGTCAAGAAAAGTTTCTGAAAAGTTTTAGGAACTTGGATCAAATTGTGGCCGGAGTATTGACACAAAGCGTGTGCGGGATTAGAAACCCGCAGCGATCCGCCCGTTGCAAAACAACCTTAAACACATATTTCCAATGAAGAAGCTTTTGCTAGCCTCCTTGCTGCTGACCGGTGCGGCGTGCGCCGCAGACGAGAATGGTTTTGAACCGATGTTCAACGGTCGCGATTTGTCCGGCTGGGTGAATGCCAATTGCGCTCCTGAAACATGGAGCGTGCGCGACGGTTTGATCCATTGCACCGGCCACCCGACCGGCGCGATGCGCACCGCGCGCCAATATGAGAACTTCATCCTCGAAGCCGAGTGGCGGCATCTGAGCAGCGGCGGAAATTCGGGCATCTTCATCTGGGGCTCACCGATTGCCGCACCGGGAGTGCCGTTTCTGCGCGGCATCGAGGTGCAGGTGCTGGATCACGGCTACGCCGAGCAATACGAAAAGGAAACCGGCAAAAAATCTGACTGGTTCACCACACATGGCGATGTGTTTCCCATCCACGGCGCAAGCATGAAACCATTTGGCCCGCATCACGGCGACCGGAGCTTTCCAACCGAGGAACGCAGCAAGCGCTCACCCGAATGGAATCACTACAAAATCATTTGCACCAATGGCGTGATCCGGCTGCATGTCAATGGCAGGGAGGTTTCCGGCGGCGGCGATTGTAATTATCGCAAAGGCTACCTCGCACTCGAATCTGAAGGCGCGCCAGTGGAAT
>CAYSDO010000292.1:0-6003 GCA_964429665.1 uncultured Bifidobacterium sp. | reverse complement strand
AGATTACCCGTGGAAGGCATGGAGTCCTGAAGCGGTTGCGCAGGCACGAGCGGCCAGCCGCGTCATCGTCGTGGACTTCACCGCGTGGTGGTGCGGCACCTGCAACACCACGGTCAAACCAGCACTCGGAAACAAAAAAGTCGTTGCCCGGCTGAAAGAGTTGAACGCCGTCGCATTGCTTGCCGACAATTCGGACACACCGCCAGCCATTGTGAACGAACTTGCGAAGTTTGGACGCGCCGGTGTACCCATGGTTTTGGTTTATCCGGTCAAAGGTGAGCCGATGGTGTTGCCGGATCCCATCTCGCCGTTTCCGGCCCAATACGCTTCCGTCATCCTTGCGGCGCTGGAAAAAGCGAATTAGAAAAAAGGAGACGCCCGGCGTAGAAACAAACCATAACTACGCCGAGCGTCACAACCGCTGCCTCGCATTTACTACTGAGTCACCTCCGCACCGCACCAAATTCCGTAATCGTGAGGAGAGAATAACCCGCATGCGTTTTCACTCAACCCGGTGCAACCTTCGCCCCTTGACCAAGGGGAAGTCCGGAGAACCACAACAGGAGCGCCGCCTCTTTTGTCCGTGTGAACCATGACTTCACGGCCATGCACGCTGTGAAGATTTGCTTTGTCTCGACCACATCATCTGGCTAAATCACTCTCGTGGCTCACTGTTTGAAATACCGCCTGCAAAGTTCTCGCAATAAACGCGGCGGGGGATTTTTCTTGGTTTTTCTCGTGCTGGCCTGCGGAATTGTTCTATGGATCTGGCAGGCGAACAAAATACACGATCCAAAAAATCGAGGGCTTTTCACCATCACGGCACGGGCACAAACAAACACACCCACGTTGACGACACTCACCGCAACTCCAACCCGAACCAATGCGGCCTCACCCAATTCCACAAACCAGTCCAAACCAACCGTTCTCCAAAAAACAAATACTCCCGTTGCTCCAAACCCTGCTTTTCCGCGTCCTCCCAAGGATGTTCTCGAAACACAGATCGCCTTGATGCGCCACGGGATTTCTCCCGGTTCGATTGACGGCGTCAACGGTTCTCAAACACGCGCCGCACTTGTTGCATTTCAAAAGTCTGCACTGCTCGCGATCACAGGTGAACTCGACGCCACAACGCGCAACGCGCTCGTGCTCGATTCACCGCCATTCACAAATCACATCGTCACCTCGAACGACCTCGCGCGGCTGCAACCCGTGAGCAATACATGGCTTGGCAAATCACAGCAAACCTCGCTCGACTACGAAACCATTCTCGAACTCGTCGCCGAGCAAGGGCATGCCTCGCCGAATTTAATCAAGCGCTTGAACCCGTCCGTGGAGTGGACAAATGTCATAGCGGGAACAGATATCAAAATCCCCAACGCCGTTTATCCGCCAGCAATAAAGGCGGCGTTCGCCACGATCAAACTCGCTGAAAAGCAGCTTCAGGTGTTCGATGCGAGCACAAATCTGCTGGCCCACTTCCCCTGCAGCATCGCACAACGCGTGGATAAACGGCCCGTGGGTGAGTTGCACATCATCGCCATCGCCCCGAATCCTGATTACACGTTCAACCCGGAAGTATTTCCGGAATCACCCGAGGCACAGCAGTTGAAAACCAAGCTGATCCTTCCGCCTGGGCCAAACAATCCCGTCGGCACGGCGTGGATCAGTCTGGACAAGCCGGGTTACGGAATGCACGGCACGCCCAAGCCCGAAGACGTGGGCCGCACGGAATCACATGGTTGCTTCCGCCTAGCAAACTGGAACGCAGACTTTTTGATCAAGATGGTCTGGGTCGGAATGCCGGTTTATGTTGAACCTTAAAAAATCTCCATCCACTCGTTGCTCTTCGCGACCCGGAAATTATTCGACGCGACGATTCCAAGAGACGGTATTTGTCCTGTCTGCAACCATGAGTCGGGTGATAACCCGGTTGCTCTTCACGCTTTTGTTCCTATGCCCAATCATGGCGCACTCGCAGCTTGAGGACATTGATCTTAAGGAACTCGTCGCAGACGCGCAGGATTGGGCGGAAGAAAATCTCGACACGAATGTTCTTGATGCACTTCCCGAATTGGACCAGCAAAAGGCGCAAAAAGTCCTCCGTGACCTTCAAAAGCAGTTTCAAGGTGAATACGTCGTCAACCTCGCTGCCCTGCGCGAAACCGCCAACGCCGTTCTGCCGTTGCTGGAAAGCCAAGAAGAGACCCGACCCTACGCCGCGTGGCTCAGGCCGCGACTCGATTACCTCAAGATCGCCGATGAATTCTTGATCACCATCCCGCCACCAGAGGTTGAACCGGGCGAACCGGCCAAACCAATTCCAAATCCCGGCCCAATCCAACAACGAGCCGTCTGGATAAAAGAAGTCGAACGACGACCGTGGCCACCTGCGGCCAGCAATCATGTGGCTCGACTCAAGACCGTTTTCGTCGCTGAAAAAGTCCCGCCCGAACTTGTCTGGCTCGCAGAAGTGGAATCGTCATTTGATGCGCGGGCTCGCAGTCCGGTTGGCGCGGCAGGACTCTTCCAACTGATGCCGGACACCGCCAAACGATTCGGCCTCTCGCTGTGGCCGCGTGATCAACGATTGCAACCCGAACCGAGCGCCCGCGCCTCTGCTCAATATCTGAAACTTCTTTACGAAAGATTCAAAGACTGGCGGCTGGCTTTAGCCGCGTACAATTCCGGCGAAGGCACAGTGCAAAGACTTTTGGAACGGCGCAACACCCGCAGCTTCGACGACATTGCCGTGTATCTGCCGGCCGAGACACAGATGTTTGTGCCCAAGATCGAAGCGGTTCTCCTTCGACGAGAGGGCATCAAACTCGCAGGGTTGGTCACTCCACGCGACTGATCGCAGCCTGCGATTGTGGATCATGCAGACTCCCGGGCTGGTTACTTCGTTTTATATCAGAACAGAAACATCCGCCAGATAGCCGAATAAAACGCTTGTATCCGTCAATTGACGGGTTGAATCTCCGCATAGCAGCCGTCCGAGAACGTTTGCCTCACGGCAACAATTCTCTGACAGCCGATTCGTCCAATGCAGTTCAACCATTAACCATGTACAATCCAAACATATGAAGAAACTCATCAAACTCATCACACAAATAATCGTTTGTCTCACGCTCACGCTTTGCTTCGCGGCCCGTGCTGAAGACAAGAAGATTGATCTCAACGGCTCGTGGAAATCCAGCACCACCAACCAGAACGGCCAGGCCAGGGAAACCATTTACAAATTGAAAGTAGAGGACGGGAAACTGTCCGGCACGGTCTCCGGGCGCAACGGCGATATCGCCATCGAGGACGCCAAGCTCACGGGTGATGAGATTACCTTTTCTGTGACGCGTGAGAATAACGGCAACAAAGTTGTGATAAAGTACACTGGCAAGGTTAATGGCGACACCATCAAGGGCAAGGCCGAGTCGCAACGGGACGGGAAGACCCAGTCCCGTGATTGGGTAGCCAAACGCAACACGGATAAAGACAAAGCACTCGAGAAAAAGTAGCCCTGTCCACGTTGACTTGGCGAACTCCATCAATCGTCTTAAGCTAGCGCTTTAACGGTCACTCTCGCAGGCGATCGCAGAGAGAGTGGTTCAAGTGGACTTCACAAGCAGTAGCCACCAAAACAGCCCACCGGGTTCAACTGGCGGGCTCAAACATGTCTCCTACCTTGCCCGGTCCGGATACTTCGGCTTCTTCACTTCGGTTGAGGGCGTTTGGCGGATGGCCTTCATCACTTCAAACACGGCACGCTCCAGTTGAGGGTCGCCACCGCGCGCCATTTCACCGGGGTCGTCCACAACTTCAATGTCAGGATCCACACCGTAACTCTCGATGATCCATTCCCCTGTCCTGCTGTAAATGCCGAACGTCGGCACCGTCACCGCACCACCATCCACAAGACCTGGCGCACCTGTAATCCCAATTAATCCGCCCCAGGTGCGCTGGCCGACAAGCGGACCGAGCTTGGATTGCTGGAAATAATACGGAAAGCAATCGCCACCGGAACCGCTCCAGCCATTGACGAGCATCGCCTTCGGGCCGAAATGCGCCACGGGCGGCCATTGCCAGTCACTGCCGTCGCGCACTCCCCAGAAGTTTTTAAGTGGACGATCCAACAGCTCGATAAAGCGATCCGGAATCTGACCACCGCTGTTGAATCGTTCGTCAATGATCAGGCCTGCCTTCGTGAATTGTCCGCGGAACTGGCGCACCAGTTCGTTCTGGCCGTTCTGCCCGGTATCCGGAACGAAGACGTAGCCGATCTTTCCGTCGCTCGCCTTCTCGACGCGTTTTCTGTTCTCGTTGATCCATGCCAGGTTTCGCAGTCGCGCCTCGCTGGAGAGTGTCTGCACGAGAATTTCACGCGCACCTTTCACGGTGGGCTTGTCGTTCACGGTGAGGAACACGGGTTTGTCCGCAAGCCCCTGAAACGCCGCCCACGGGTCCTCCTTCACGTCGAGAGTCTCCCCGTTCACGGCCAGCAAATAATCTCCCTCGCTCACATTCGTCAGGCCCGGGCGCAACAACGGTGAACGCACTTCACTGTCCCACGGCGCGCCGTTGATGATTTTTGCGATCCGATACACACCGTTCGTCAGCGTGAAATCGCAGCCGAGGTAACCAACGCCCCGCTCAGGACTTTTTTCTGTGTCACCACCGCTGCGATACGTGTGGGATGAATTCAATTCACCGATGAGTTCGCCGAGGATGTAGTTCACATCCCACCGCGTGACGGCATCCGCAAGCAATTTCCCATAGCGCTCGCGCATCGCAATCCAATCCACGCCGTGCAGGTGCGGATCGTAAAAGAAATCGCGCTGAAGACGCCACGTGTCGTCAAACATCTGCCTCCACTCGGCCACAGGATCAATCGTCGCTTCAAAACCGCCCGTCTCGATTTTCTTGTCGAGTTTCTGGGATTCCTTTGGCTCGATGATGGAGTAGGACCTGTCCTTCCGGACAAGAAGCTTTTCGCGGTTCGCGGAGAGTTCGATGTCGTCTGCATCATCAAGGATGGTTTTCTCCTCGCGCTTTTCGAGATCGTAAAACACCAGTGGAGATTTATCCTCGCCCGATCCTGTGCGGGCGAGTCGCCGGTAAAGCAGTTTGCCGGAGACCGCCGCCAGATCAGAGTAACGACCAGCCTTTGGCGACAGAATCACCACGCGCTGCTCGAACCCGTCGAGCTCAATCTCGACAGCTTTCTGTTTCTTGTCGGATTTCTTTTCATCCTTCTTGTCGGGAGATGCAGAGGCGGTCTTGTTCGTTTCGCCTGATCCGGATTGCTTCGTTGAATCATTGGTGGCGGTTGCAGACGACTTATTTTCATCCTTCTTGTCGCCGTCTTTTTTCTCTTCGTCCTTTTTCTTTTCGGGCTCCTCATCGTTACGTGGCGCGTTGGGGGATGCAACATCCAGGCGCAACGGCACGGCAGCAAGGTTTGCGCTGTTGGCGTAAATCCAAGAGTTGTCGAGATCGCTGTAAGTTGGCGAGAAGTTCCGTCCGGTACGGAAAAACAAATACTTGCCGTCAGGATCAAACACGGGCTCTTCGTCGTTGTAGAAACCGCTTGTCACCTGATGAAGCGCGTTGGATTTGCTGTCGTAGAGCGCAATGGCGCTGTTTCGATTGTCCACGTCCAATGCGAACGCAAACCAACGGCTGTCCACCGACCAGTTGACGCGGAAACGTTGAAGCTCGTCGTTATACATCCATTTCTGCCGGGCGACCACCTGGTTGGTTTTCGTATCGAAATCGTAGAGCCAGACCTTCATCGCCTGGTCTATCCAGAGAATCTTCTTCGAGTCCGGCGACCACTGCGGTGCGTATCGGTAGCCCGGACCGAGCTTTGTGAGTGTGCGTTCCTCGCCTTCACCTTCGGCGCGATGCGTGACGCCTGGGGAGCCATCCGTGCGCTCTATCAAGCGGGCCTGCGCCCCGCCGTGACGCGCCTCTACGACCCCTTCGACACGTGGCTCTTCCTCCAGGGCT
>CAYSDO010000291.1:0-6038 GCA_964429665.1 uncultured Bifidobacterium sp. | reverse complement strand
CAATGCCAAGGATCAGGTGAAGAAACTCACGACGGCGGGTTGCGTAGTGGAATCGCTGGCGGACCTCACGCCGCACGAGGCGTGTTTGCACGAACTGTATCTGGCCGTGCACAAGAACGCGTCGGTGCGCTTAGTCACGCTCGCGGAATCTTACCTGCCGCAACTGGCGCGCGCGCTGGGTGATGACTTCCGTTGCACCGTCATCCGGCGAGGGGAACACATTCTCGGCTTCGTCACCACCATCCGCGACGGCGACACCGCCATCGCCTACTACATTGGCTTCGATCGCGCGGCGGCGGCGGAGGGTTTACCGATTTATCTGCGCCTGCTACACGCCACCATCGCCGATGCAATTGCGTGGGGCTGCACATCGTTGTCGCTCGGTCGCACCGCACTTGAACCCAAGGCCGCCCTCGGCGCGAAGCCCGAACCGATGTCGGTCTGGATGCGTCACCGCGTGCCGGCAATGAACTGGGTGATGCGCGGATTGCTTGGCGCGGTGTCTCACGAGGAAGCCCCGGAGCGAAATCCGTTCAAGACAGTCGAGGGCAAATAGGGCGGAAGCCCCAATTCGCTGCCAAGGTGGAGTGCCGGGTCAGCGACCGGCGTTACGGCGATAGGCTGCGCTGGCTTTACGCTGGTTTCTTGGTTTCCAGTTCCGTCGGCACATAAGTGATGATGCGCGCGCTGCGCTTGAAGGAGAAATACGACCAGGTCCATTGAAACAGCACCGACAGGCGATTGCGGAAGCCGATGAGGAAGATCAGATGGATGAACAGCCACGCGAGCCAGGCGGGATAGCCAGAGAATTTGAAGCGGCCCATCCACGCCACTGCCGCCGAACGGCCAATCGTGGCCATCGTGCCTTTGTCCCAATACTTGAACGCTGGGCGAGTCGTCGGCTTGGTGCTGGAGTCGAGTTCTCCTTCGATAATTTTCGCGACATGCCTGCCCATCTGCATGGCGGCGGGTGAAACGCCGGGCACCGGCTTGCCGGTGTCTTGCATCACTGACGCGAGATCGCCAATCGCAAAAATCTCCGGATGATTGGAAAGGCTGAGGTCGGAGTTCACCTTGATGCGTCCGGCTTTGTCGAGTTCCACCCCGAGCTTCTTTGTCAGTGGCGATGCCGCGACGCCCGCTGCCCAAAGGATGTTTCCGGCACGAATGATTTCGCCATTGGCCAGTTCGACTTCTCCGGCCCGAATGTCTTTGACGTGAATGTTGTTACGGATTTGCACGCCGAGCGCCTGCAACTGGCGCTGCGCGCTGGCCGACAAATCCTGCGGCAGGTGCGAGAGCACGAGCGGCGAACCCTCGATGAGAATGATGCGCGCTTTGGTCGGATCAATGCGCCGAAAATCCCGGTTCAAAACCGTGCGCGTCAATTCAGCGAACGCACCGGCAAGTTCCACGCCGGTCGGTCCACCACCGACCACAACAATCGTGAGCAATCGGTCGCGTTCAGCGGGGTCGGTTTCATTTTCAGCTTTCTCGAACGCGAGAAGAATCTGGCTGCGAATGCGGAGTGCGTCGTCGAGGGTTTTCAGTCCGGGTGCGAATTGTTCCCACTCGGGATGACCGAAGTAACCGGTCTGCCCGCCCATGGCGAGCACGAGGTAGTCGTAGTCCAATTCACCTTTTTCGAGAATGACTTTCTTCTTTGCGAGATCGAAGTCCACCGCTTTGTTGAACAACACAGTGATGTCGCTTCGGTTTGAGAGGATGCCGCGAATGGGCTGGGCGATTTCCGGTGCGGACAGACCACACGCCGCCACCTGATACAGCAGCGGCTGGAACAAGTGATGATTCGTCCGGTCAACGACGGTGATGCGCGCGTTCGGATGGCAGAAGTGTTTGCAGAAGGTCAGTCCACCGAAACCCGCGCCCAGCACAATCACATGATATTGTTCGTTCCCAGACACGCGCTCAATGTGGGCGAACAGACGAAAAATGCAATGGGCCGAAGGGAGAATAGACTATGGTTCTGCGTAATGACGTTCATGGACCCGCAACGTGAGGGTGGTTTGCCTGGCGTGCGTCGTTTGAAACGGAGTCGTGCATTGACGATTCCTCATATTCCTTGCGCTGGCAATCTGCTCATCGTCTGCTAACCTCCAAGGCAGTCCGGTTTCTCCATCATGAATGCCGACAAGCTAAAGTCTTTGCAAATGGATGGCTCGCGCAAGCGCCGTCCTCAGGGAACGCTGTTTGCGATCTTCGTTGTAGTCATTCTTGCAACCCTTGCGGCCGTTTATATCGCCAGACCCAAGGCGGGTGACGATGTACGCAGAATGGAAATGGCAGGTGCGTCCGCCACCAATTTTTCCACCGCGAAACCCAACAGCACCAGCTCGGTTGCTGCTACTGGTCCCGGCACGACTTCTGATCGTTCGTCTGACTACGTGCTGACCGTGAGCGGTTACATCATCAACCGGGAGCGCATCGAGATCAGTCCGAGATTCATGGGCGTGGTGAAATGGATCGGTGTGAAGAAGGGCGACGCAGTGACGAACAATCAGGTGGTCGTGTTGCTCGACGACACGGAATACAAGGCGCGCCTTGCCCAGGCGGATGGAGCGGTTGCCACTGCCCGTGCGGGAGTCTCCAAGGCTGAGATCGCCTTCGAGCGCGTCACACAACTTGCGAAGACGGACATTGAATCCAAGCAGGCGCAGGACGATGCACGACTCAATCTCGAAGCGGCCAGAGCGGGGTTGAAGGAGGCCGAAGGCGCACGGGAAGTGGCCGTGACTTATCTTGATTGGTGCACCATTCGCTCGCCCATCAACGGTGTCGTTCTCGAAAAGCTTGTGGACCCAAACGAACTTGTCGTGCCGCAAAGCTTCGGTGGAACGCGCGGTCCGAGCACGGCATTGATCGCCCTGGCCAACACCAAGGATTTGCAGGTCGAGATTGATTTGAACGAAGCCGATCTCTCAAAGATTTCGTTGAACCAAAAGTGTCGTGTCAGTCCCGAAGCGTATCCTGAAAAGGCTTACGAGGGTTATGTCGCAGAAATTGCACCCGAAGCCAATCGCGCCAAAGGCACTTTGCAGATCAAGGTGCAGATTCGCGAGCCGGACAAGTTTCTCACGCCTGAACTGAGTGCGAAGGTGGAGTTTCTCAAATAAACTTGCGACAAAGGCTTGATCCGCCCATCGCAGGGATTTTGAAATTCATCGGGCGGGCTTTGGATTTGGAAGGCAATGAACAATTCTGCCGGAACGCAAAATGAAATTCCATTCTCGTGTCGAGAGGCATACGCTCCGCTGCGACCGCTTGAAATAGAAACCTGTATGAAACAACTATTGCTTCCGCTGGGAGCTTTATTCTTTCTGCTTGGCTGTCAGACCAAGCCGGTAGAGCACGTCGGCCCGTCACCAGTAGGTGGACACATCGTATCAACTCACCAACTGCTTCATCCCGCCGGGCTGTCGGTGGAGTTCAATGGCCGCCCTGTGGATCTTGTGCTTTCTCCCGACGGTCGAACATTGTACGTGAAAGATAATCGTGGTCTGGTAGTCATTGATGCAACGAACTGGGCGATCCGTCAGGAGTTGAAGTTTTCCTCTGGTGAAGGATCCACGCATGGCATTGTCGTGACTCGCGATGGCTCACGTGTGTTTGTCGGCACTTCCCAGGATGCTTTGTGGGAGGCCAAGGTGGATGCTGCGGGCAAGTTGTCGTGGGGGCAAAAGATTGTGTTGCCGGGTCCGGGCGGCAAGGGCGATTCGCACCCCGGCGGCATCGCGCTTTCAAAGGATGAGAAACAAGCCTACGTTTGCTTGTCGCGGAACAATAGTTTGGGAATTGTAGATCTCGATTCCGGAACTCTGATCAAGGAAATACCAGTTGGCATAGCTCCTTTCGATGTCGTTCTAAAATCAGATGGGAAGACCGCATTCGTTTCCAACTGGGGCGGACGTCATCCGAAAGCAGGTGAAAAGACTGCTGATTCCTCTGGCACAGACACACTGGTGGACGGGCGTACGGTGGCGGCAAGCGGAACGGTGTCAGTTGTTGATCTTGAGCAGGGAAAAGAAACGACACAAATCACCACGGGCCTCCATCCATGCGATCTGGAACTGAGCGGTGATCTGCGAACCCTTTACGTTGCGAATGCCAACTCGGACACCGTGAGTGTCGTTGACGTCACGAGTTTGAAGCTGATTGATTCAGTGCTCGTGCGGCCCGATCCTTCTTTGCCATTCGGCAGCGCACCCAATGCGCTGACATTGAGCAAGGACGGCAAAACGCTTTTTGTGGCCAACGGCGGCAACAATGCAGTGGCGGTGATAAAATTAGAAAAGAAGCCAAAGCTGGAAGGATTCATTCCCACAGCGTGGTACCCGGGCGGGCTTGCAACCGACGGCACTTCTCTGTTCGTTGCCAACGTCAAGGGGCTCGGATCGCGCGGGACAGCCAAGGATCAGAAGGGCTGGAACAGCCGCAAGCATCTCGGCACGGTGAGCAAGGTCGAGATTCCTGGAGCGGGTACTTTGCAGGAATACACGCGTCGCGCCAACGCAGATGCGCGTGTTCCGCAGATTCTTCGTGCCTGGGAAAAGGGCGGCTCGCGCAAACGGCCCGTGCCCGTGCCGCGACGTTTGGGAGAGCCTTCGGTCTTCGAGCACATCGTTTACATCATCAAGGAGAACCGGACTTACGATCAGGTCTTCGGCGATATGCCTCAAAGCAACGCCGATCCCTCGCTGTGTGTTTTCGGTCGTGAGGTGTCGCCAAACCACCATGCGCTGGTCGAGCAATTTGCGCTGCTGGACAATTACTATTGCAACGGCGTGCTTTCCGCGGATGGCCATGCCTGGGCGACGGAAGGTTATGCAACCGACTATCTGGAAAAGTCGTTCGGCGGTTTCAGCCGCAGCTATCCATTCGCCGGCGATGATCCCATCAGTTATGCGGCCACAGGTTTCATCTGGGACAATGTCCTGCTGCACGGACTCTCGTTTCGCAATTACGGTGAAATGAGCACCACCCAGCCGGTGCCAAAGGACGCAAACTGGCTCGCGGTCTATGAGGACAACCGCACCAACGGCAACAGCATTTCCTTCAAGCATGACATGCAAATCGAAACGCTGCGGCGCTACAGTTGCGCCCAATCACCCGGTTGGAACATGCGGATTCCGGACAGCATCCGCGCGGATGTCTTTCTCAATGAATTTTCCGAGAACGAAAAGAACGGCGAGTGGCCCAATCTGATCATCATTTATCTGCCAAACGATCACACTTCTGGAACACGAGTGGGCACGCCCACCCCTAGAGCGCAGGTGGCCGACAACGATCTGGCATTGGGGCGTATCATCGAACGCATCTCCAAGAGTCGCTTCTGGCCGAAGACATGCATCTTCGTGAATGAGGATGATCCGCAGGCGGGATTTGATCATGTGGATGGGCATCGTTCCATTTGCCTTGTGGTCAGCCCGTACACCAGGCGCGGCGCCGTAGTCAGCAAGTTCTACAATCAGACCTCGGTGCTGCATACCATGGAACGCATGTTGGGTTTGCCTCCGATGAATCAAATGGATTCGCTCGCCCCGTTGATGACGGACTGTTTCACGCGGAAGCCAGATTTTTCAACTTACACCTGCCTGAAGAACAATATCGCTTTGGATGAAATGAACAAACCTGCTGCCCAGCTTGGTGGACAGGAACTTTATTGGGCCGAAAAAAGCATGGCCGAACCATTGGACGTGCCGGATCGTGCAGATGAGGACACGCTCAACAGAATCATCTGGCACTCGGTCAAAGGAGTGGATGCTCCGTATCCGGCCTATTTCGCCGGAGCGCACGGCAAGGGATTGAAGAAACTCAAACTGAGCCTTACGGGTGAGGTTGATGACGATGATTGAGCCGGTGGTTATGCCAGAGCCAGCATGCCGCCCGTCATAACCTATCTCGCCAGGTCCGCGCCGGAAAGCCCGCCCGCAGTCCAATCCAAGTTGTAGATTTTCTGGCTGCCACTGCCAAATGTGTTGTTCAGGTCCTGGTAGCGGGCGAACTGAGAATGACCATCA
>CAYSDO010000290.1:0-6062 GCA_964429665.1 uncultured Bifidobacterium sp. | reverse complement strand
CCATCAACCATCAACTCAAATAACTATCAACTTCCCAGCAACCGTTCCACCCGTGCCACATCCTCCGGCACATCCACGCCCACGCTGTCGTAATCCACTTTCACAACGGCAATCTGGATTCCATTTTCCAATGCACGCAACTGCTCAAGTTTCTCCGCCATTTCGAGCGGCGATTGGGGAAATGCAACAAGTCGCAACAACGTTTCTCGTCGGTAGCCGTAAATGCCGAGGTGCTTCAAAAAAGGAAACGCCGCCAACTGTTCGCTCACCGGACGGCTGGCGGCCTCGCGCAAAAACGGAATTGTGCGCCGGGAAAAATATAAGGCGCGACCGGCTGCGTTGACAACGACTTTTACCACGTTCGGATTGTCGTATTCCGAAAGCTGTTTGATTGCAGTGGCTGCGGTGGACATTTCCGAGTCAGCCAGCGCCTTTGCCACCAAATCAACCACCGCAGGATCAATCAACGGTTCATCGCCTTGAATGTTCACAATGGCGTCGCATTCGCAACGCGCGGCAACCTCGGCGATCCGATCCGATCCGCTGGGGTGATCTTCGCGCGTCATTTCAACCTGGCAAAACTTTTTTGCCACGTCGGCAATTCGTTCGTCATCCGTCGCAACAATGACCTCGTTGAGCGACTTCGCTTTGCGACATTGCTCCACGACATGCTGGATGAGCGGCTTGCTGGCGATGGGGTGCAGCGGCTTGCCGGGAAACCGGCTGGAAGCATAACGCGCGGGGATGACACCGAGAATTTTCATCAGCGGCATTTAGCCACAGCTGGTCACGTTGAAGCAAGCAGCGAAGGCGGAAGGAAAATCTCCCGGTCAATCCCGGAAATTTACAAACTGCACCGGCACGGCAAATTCCTTCGCTCGCACGGCGGCGATGACCGTCTGCAATTCATCCCGGCTCTTGCTGTTCACGCGGACTTCGTCGCCTTGAATCTGCGTCGTCACCTTGAACTTGCCGTCGCGGATGAAACCGGTGATCTCTTTGGCCGCCGTGGATTCAATGCCCTGCTTGATCTTGATACTTTGTCGCGCGTGACCCAGCGGTGAAATGTCAGGCTCGCCCTTGTCCACGCTCTTGAGACTGACACCGCGTTTGGCGAGCCGGCCAAGGACCATCTCTTCCAGCGTACGAATCTTGAACTGATCCTCGGCGGTCAGCTTGATCTCATTCTTGTCGAGCGTGATCTCAGCCTTGCTGCCCTTGAAGTCAAAGCGGTTGGCGAGTTCCTTTTTAGCCTGATTGACGGCATTCTCGATCTCCATCGAGTTGACCTGTGAAACAATATCAAATGACGGCATGGCATGAAAGTAGTCACGTCGCACGCTGCGCGGAAGGAAAAAGTCTTTGGTACGGGCGCGCTACTGTTTCTGCCAAAACTTCTTCGCGCTATCAAGCCTCAATATGATTGATCAGCATTAACTCCAGCGCCTGCGCATCAGCCAAGCAACATCCCGGACATAAGGGCTCAAGCAAACAGTTGCGCCACAGCTTAAGCTCTGTTAGAAAGCTCACTGACGAGCGAGAGCGCCAGGGCGCAACGCAGGCGGGTGTGGTTCAATGGTAGAATGTGGCCTTCCCAAGGCTGAGACGAGGGTTCGATTCCCTTCACCCGCTCCATTCTTAATCAGGGACTTGCACGTCAGTGCAGGAAAAGTGCAGGAAGATTTCCGTTTTTCAATTTCTTTTTTAACTCAACACAGCGTGGCGAAATGTTCCCCAGACGTGCGGGAGAACAAGGATGCGAAGGCTCGCAATTTTGTGTGTTTAACACGCAACGCAACGCCGATTGGGACGAGGAGTTTCACGAAGCCAACCAACTAGAAACCGCGCCAATTCTGTTTTGCCTTCAAGTGGGTGCAACTGGTCGTTTTCCTGACAAAATCCAAAACCCGGACCGAACGCTTGGCCGTTCACAACGCCCGCATCCGTGTGGTTTTCCTGAATTCGTCGCGTGGCCTTGGCGATAGCTTCCTGCCGCGTGCCAGCTAGTTCGTATTTCCAGCCGACGAGAATGCTTTCCGGGAACAAGTGTCGCATCTTGGCAATTACCTTCGTTGCCGGTTCGAGGCTGATGGTCAGCGCCCCGGAGCGACTCGCGATTTTAGGCGAGTCGCAGTTTCGGCCTTCTTCGTCTTCCACGCGCCTGACTTTGTAGTCGCAGAGCGCGGCGACGTGAAAGACCGCCGTGATGTCGTGCGCTTCGCTGGTTTGCTTCAACAATTCAAGCAAGTCATCGTTGGTATTGAACAGGCTCAGATGGCATTGCTCGCCAGGACCCGGATGCGTCGCACCGCTACCCTTGAGGCAAAAAACTTCAAAGCCAGCACGGGCGAGTTGATTGCTCAAATGAACACCAAGCTCGCCGGTCGAAAAATTGGTCAGCCGACGCACTTGATCAATTGGCTCTTAACTTGGGCCGCCGGTGACGATGACTTTCATACGCCAAGAAATTTCTGCCGCGCCAGTAAAGGCATTGTTTCCAAGTCGAGCAATGTCAGGAAATCAATCGTCTTGAACTGACAATCCAATGCAGGTGGTCCGCAGATATTTGCGCCAAGTGAGAGATAAGCGCGGAGCAGTTTTGGAATTTTGACCGGCTCGGCGGCGAGTTGTTTTAGAGAACAATCGAAAGCCGCGCGCGGACGCGTGCGCCATTGCGGTTGCGCCAGATGCTTGCGGCACAGATCGGCATATGCGGACGCGCCCACCGCCGGGTCTTGGGACGTGATGGAACTGCATCCGAAAAGGTAGCGCCCGCCGTGCTGCCGCGCATAATCAGCAATGCCTTTCCAGAGCAGGCCAAGGACCACGAGGTTACGATGCTGCGGGTGGACACACGCGCGCCCCAACTCAATCATTTCCGCGCGCAACGGCTCGAAGGTTTGAAACTCGAACTCCTGCGCGCAGTAATAGCCCAGATACGCCGCCGCGTTCTCGCCAGTTTGCAACCGGTATGTGCCCACGATATTGGCGGAAGGCAGATGCTCGACGATGAGATGATCGCAAACGGCATCGAAGGGGTCTTCGTCCCGACCGGTCGCGTAGGATTGTTCCAGCCCTTCGTTGAGTTCAAGGTTGAACACTTGAAATCGAAGCGATTGAGCGGCGTGGACCTCATCCGTGCTACGCGCCAGACGGGTCGCGTAGTCAGTGGGTGAACTCACCAACAACCGGACGGTATCAAGCGTTGTTTTTACGGCGGACATGCTCCCAGATCCTTTCGTCAGCGCGACGGCGGTTGGGTGAGTTCTTTTAGTTTTACGGCGAACTTCTCGTAGTCCAAGCGGTCGGCGTTGCTCTTGCCGATGTAGCGGAACACTTCTTTCCCCTCGCCATTTAGAAGCACCAGTGCCGGAAAATGCACTGCTTGCCCGTGAAATTTGTAGCCGTCAGGAATGTTGTAAGCCTTGGCCAACGCAGCGTCAGGGTCGCGATAAATTGTCACCTTCGACGCATCCTCACCCAACTTGGCCGCCCATGCTTTGATTTCTGCGTCCGTATCAGGCTTGAGAAATACATGGACAACCTGCGAATTGCCTGCCGATTTCTGAACGTAGTCGTGCGTGTGGCGAATGCAATACGGACACTCGGTCTTCAGGAGAAAATGAAGCGCAACAAACTTTCCCTTCGCAGCTGAAAGTTTGAAGACGTTCGTGGAGTTGACGCTATGGACCGTGAAATCGTTCGGACTCGCGTGGCCGACTTGGGCTGCTAGTGATGAGAGGACCAATGCGGCGAGGACTTTGAGTTTGGAGGTAAACATGATTCTTCTGGTTGTTATTGTGACCACTGTTAGGTCGCGGAGAAGGAACAACCCTTACAACCGAACTCGCTAAAGCTACTTTTCTTCTTCGAGCAAACGGCGCTTGATGCGTTCGCGCGCTTCGGATCGGAGCGATTGCGGCGGGAGACTCGGCTCATATTTCTCGTGCCGATGAGCGACGGAGCGGAGGAATCCGATCTGCTTTCCATAGCGGCGACACCACTTGCAGAGGAACAGATGGATGCGGAGTCCAATGCGCTGGCGCAGTCCGAGCTGCTGGTCTAGGGCCTCCGACTGCAATCGGGTGGCTTCGCGGCAGTTGGGCGAAAGCTCCGCCAGCCCTCGCCCGAGGGATTTCAGCATTTGTGTCAGCTTGTTCATTACGACTTGATCGAATGCGCGCCCGCAAACGGAAACTTCCCGATGATTTGTCGCGTTTTCCGTCCCGTCCTTACATCGTCATCGGAAGATTTTTTCGCACCTGAGTTTTGATGCGGGTCTTGGCATCGGCGGTCAATCCGCGCCCTGGAAGTTCAGCCATTTGAACGCCGAGCCTTGATGCGTGCGTGTGCAAAAAGTTGATCTGCTCAAAATATCGCCTGCACCACGCGCAGATCACGAAGTGCAGTCGCATCTTCAATCGCATCTTGAGCGTGAGTGGTTGATCCAGCGCCCGTGACGTGAGTCGCGACATCTCCGCGCACGTCGGCGTGTGGCTCCAGACCCAGACCACGAACTTCGTTTTAATCGAGGCGAAGAGTTTCATTTCGCGCCCTCCTGTTTGCCGAACCAGTTCGTCTCCAGACAGCGCCGCAACGCCATGCGCGCGCGATGCAACATCACCCACAGATTGTTCTCCGAGATGTTCAACATCGCGCAGATCTCCTTGCTCTCGATGCCGTCTACCTCGCGCAACGTGAACACCGTCGCCACATTCTTCGGCAGCTTGTTCGAGCAATCGCGATACGTCTGCCAGAACACCTCGCTGTCGAGACTCGCGCCCGGGCTGTCCCATTCCTGCGGGCCGACTTCGTGAATCCAACCATCCTTGAACATCCCGTCCGGCACGAAACGGTCGCTCTCCTCATCCTTATAAAATTCCAGATCGGTGAACGCCGTCTCGCGCCCCGCCTTGCGATAATGATCGCAGATCTTGTTCTTCAAGATGCCGACCAGCCAGCTCTTCTCCGCGCTGCGACCCTGAAAACTCTTTCCGCCCTTGAGCGCGGCGAAAAACGTTTCCTGCACGGCGTCTTCAGCCTTGAGCGGATCGCGCAAACGCGACAACGCATACTTGAACAGATAATCCCCGTGCTCATCCACCCAGCGTTCCGGGTCGGAGAGGCGCGGAGATGGCGCGGGCGTGGTCGATGTTGGTGTTTCAGACATCGGGACTGCGGCTATTTGGCTTTCAACACTCATAGTTTGCCAAACTGGGCCGCAAAGCGAGCGCCAACGATTGGCAGTCCTTTGGTCGTAAGCGTCGGGGAAAACCTTACAACTGAATTGGAGAAAGCAGCCGAGTGAGTAACGGTTCACGCACCTTCATCAACTCTCCAATGCAAATCGAATGGTTTGTCTCCGACTTCCCAGCCCATCGGCATGTATGGACTTTTACAGCCAAATGGACAAACGTCCGTCTTCGAATAGTAAAGGTGCTCTTCGCGATCAGTGAAACGTCCACAGCAAAGCAATTCCATGAAAGTATGCGTGCCGTCCGTACGTGTTACTGCAATATCAATCCATTCCGGGACAAGTCCGTCGCGCCACAATAGCTCTACAACTCGTTCAGACGTCACCGGACCCACACGTTTCCCGTGCTGAGCTACATCGTCGGGAAAGGTATGTTCTCCTGGTTCAAGTGGATTTCCATCGTAAGACTGATTCAGGTGAACAATGTAAATGAACGAGTCGGGAAGATGGTTATGCACGAATTTTTTGGCGCACTCGTACGAATGCTTCGTTGCATTGATCAAATGCTCGCGAAAGATTTCCTTCTGCATTTTGCCTGACGCTATTCCGTTCCACTTTGACCGTCGAGCAATTGTTGTAAGGCCTCTCTCACTCTCTCGACCAACAAGAGCGCAACGCACGGATGAACGAATTCCAAATTTGAAACATGAACTCGATGCCTGAAATCAAACTCCCACCCGGTCGCATGATAACGCCGATGCCCGCCGAGCACGAATACCTGATGCAGCAGCATCTCCGCGACGAAAAACTTCCCGAGGCGGTGATGCCGTGTTGCCCGATCAACAAGGTGCTCAAGGGTCAGTAGGCG
>CAYSDO010000289.1:0-6067 GCA_964429665.1 uncultured Bifidobacterium sp. | reverse complement strand
ATGCCCGGGATGCCGATTCGGTGGGGTTTGGGGTCACGGGGGGCGGGGTCTTTGACACCTACCCTTTTGCTGTCAACCCGACGGCTGGGGCGGGCGTACACTGTTTCTATTAGAAACCGGGACCACGACTCTGGACTTTCCTAGATGAAATCGATTGCCATCCGTCGTTTGATCCAAAGAATCCCTCCGGACCTTGTCCGACACCCATCGCCGAAGGCAACCGTGTGTTCACTCTGGGATCAACCGGTCATCTCTTGTGTCTTGATACACGCAAGGGGAGGTTGGTTTGGAAAAGAAATCTTGGGCAAGACTACGATTTGGAAAAGTTCCCCGAACTCACGGCCTGCCCGTTGATCGAAGGCAAGCGCCTGATCGTTCTCATCTGTGGCAAACCCGGTGCGTGCGTTGTCGCTTTTGACAAGCGCACGGGCAAGGAAATCTGGCGTGCACTCAATGATCCCCCACACGCTTTCAGTTCGCCCATCGTCATCAGTGCCGGCGGGAAAAGACAATTGATCGTCTGGACACCAAAGGCGGTGACTTCATTGAATCCTGTCACCGGTGAAACGTGGTGGCGGGAGGAACTCGCCACTCGTGAAGATTACGCGGTGGCCACGCCAGTGAGATTGGGCGACCGCCTCCTGGTCAGCGGGCTGATGTTTCAACTTGATCGGGACAAACCATCCGCGTCAGTGCTGTGGCCGGAGACAAAGGCATTGTCACTCCGCGTCCTGAGCCACACATGCATGCCGTTGATCCTGGGCGAACACGTGTTTGCGGGTAAAATGGGAGGGCGACTGATTTGTCTCGATGCGCGCACCGGGCAGCAAGTTTGGGAAACCGATCAAGTGACGCCCCAGGGAAATGGCGCGACGATTCATTTGACGCCCAACGGCGATTCGGTCCTGATCTTCACTGACAAGGGAAACCTGATTCGAGCCCGGCTGGATGCGGAGGGTTACCATGAACTCAGCCGCGTCCATTTGATTGAACCGGACTACCAGTTTGGAAGCAGGCCGGTGGTCTTTGCACCGCCGGCTTTCGCGAACCGGCATGTCTTCGCTCGAAACATCCACGAATTGGTCTGCGCCTCGCTGGCCGAGAAGCCCTGAGGCCGACTCGGTTGAACATGACACTGTGTCCAGTGTTAGACGCCAATCAAACCCGGCCACGGGTCACTCGATATTGTCAGGATACAACACGGCCCATCGCCGGATCACTGAAGCTTTCCTTGCCGGTTTCAACGTGGCCGGCGTAGCGCCGCTCGAAGCGCGAAAAGTCCTGCACGCGGATGCGCAGGTCGTACCAGCCGAAGCTCTTGCCAAGTTCCAGCGTGACGCTCGCGCTGGCCTCCTTGGTACCAGCGGCGCCCACCTTGATTTCTCTGACGGCACCACCGTAGGCGACGTCTTCCACAAGAACCGTGAGCGCTCGCTGGGATACCCGGTTGACCAGATGCAAGGCGGCGTTTGATGCCGCGTACTCAAGCTTAACGTCCAGCGCCGGATCATCCGAGCCGCCGCGAAACTCACGATAAAAGCCGTTCGGGCCGTGGACACGAAGGTGGTATCCGGAGTTTTCAAAATCGCCAAGTGACCATTGATCGGTGATGCGGTCCCCGGCAGCCACGGCGTAAGCCCAGGTCCGGCCAGTTTCGAACTGAGCTGAATTCTTTCCAGCAGCCCGCGCTTTCCCCGGTGCATAAACGTGGAAAGGCGACCCCGCCGCGTTTGCGCCAAACAACTGCCTGCCGGCGGCGAATTGAATGGCGAACGATTTCCGATCGGCACTCAGGCTGCCATCCACCGTCAGTTCGTAGGGCAGCGCGCGAGCAGCACGAACCCCTTTCTCCTGCTGCGGCAGCAACGGCAGCGAATGTGGGTTTTCGCGGGCCTTGCTTATTTCACCGGCATCCAATTTTTTGAAGCCGTTGGGAAGCTGCTTGAACTGAGCCTGGTGAATCGAACCAAGGAATGCTTCACGTTCCACTGGCTTTGGCATCTCAATTTTTTCGCCATGGTACGGACGGAAGACGGAACTGAGGTCTCCACAAACCGTACGCCGCCATGCGCTGATGTTGGTTTCCTGAATCGGTCGCCCCGTTTTCTTGCTCAGGATTTTCTCCATGAGTTGCAGCACCGAGGTATGATCGAATACCTGCGAGCACACAAAGCCGCCACGGCTCCACGGTGAGGCAATCACCAACGGCACACGAAAACCCAGACCGATCGGTGATGTTTTAGGAGTCCGACCGGAAGCATCGGTCGCTTCCTGTAAAACGTGTTCGACGGAAGTATCAATCGCCGCTGACGATTTGCCGGCTTCCGGGCGTCCCGGAGGCGGCGGTACAAATGGCGGCACATGGTCGTAGTAACCGTCGTTCTCGTCGTAGCACAGAACGAAAATGGTTTTCTTCCACACGTCGGGATTCTGTGTGAGGATGTCGAGCGTTTCACTGAGATACCAGGCGCCGTACCACGGCGCGCCCGGATGATCCGAAAAGTTTTCAGAGGCCACGATCCACGAGACAGTCGGCAACTTGCCTGTGCGTACGTCTTCGCGAAACTGATGGAGCACGTCGCCTTTCGGAACCTGCATCCGGCGTTCCTTGTCACCGTCGCGGTACGTCAACGTGGCAAGCTCGCGGTAGTTTGGATCGCCCTGGTTCGTGGTGAATGCCTTGCGGTGGATACTTTTTTCGCGGGGGGACAGCCTGGCGAAACTGGCTTCAGTGTAAACCTCCAGATGCCGCCGAACCTCTTCAAGCTCTTTGCGCGTATCCGAGATTCTCTTTTTCAACGCATCCGTTGCGGGTGTCTGGCTTTCCATCTCCCTGAGTGTGGCAGCCAGAGCTTGCTCCCGTACTGGCAGTTGCCGCCGGAATGTTTCGTGGTAGCGGACGTGGTATTGCTTGAACCATTCGATTGGATTGTCGGTGAAGTTCGCCAGCCAGCCATCCGCCTCTCCTTCGAGCCCGGTGTCGAGACTCAACTCGTTCTGGTAGATGCGCCACGAAACGCCCGCGTCCTCCAATCGTTCGGGAAATGTTGTCCAGGTAACCTCAGAATCATAGTCCACGTCGGAGTTCCAGACATTGGCCTTGGATTGGATCGAGGGCTTTTCGCGGATCGTTCCCGTCCAGAGGTAAAGGCGGTTGGGTGTGGTGCCCGTGAGTGACGAACAAAAATTCTGATCGCAAACCGTGAACGCGTCGGCCAGCGCATAATAGAACGGGATGTCGTCGCGGTTGTAGAAACCGAGCGTCAACGGGAGCTTTGCGTAGTCCTTGTTGCCGGAAGGTTTCGCGTCGAGCCAGCGATCGTGCTTTCCGTCGTTGCGCGCGGCAAGCTGGTCATCCCACGAGTGCGGCAGCGCGCTCATCCACGTCGCCCTGGTGTCCTTGATGTTCAGACGGAACGGCGCATAGGTTTCGCCCCGGGCATTGGTCTGGAGCCAGACGGGATTTCCGTTGGGCAACGAAACGGCCCGCGGGTCGTTGAAACCCCGCACGCCACGCAGCGTGCCGTAACAATGATCGAACGACCTGTTTTCCTGCATCAGAATCACAACGTGTTCGGCGTCCATAAACGTCGTGCCGGGTTCTGGATCAATGGCAAACGCCTTCTGGATCGAGGCCGGAAAGGCACCTGTCAATCCGCCACCCGCCGCGAGCATGGCGGCCTTCTTCAAAAAATCGCGTCTTGAATCCATGGTTCTTTTGATTTTGCCAACGTGGAAACTGCTTTGATGGTAAGAGATTCAGACCTGTCTGGCAAGTCGGGATGCGAAATCGCGAGGCGGCTGCGGTTAGCGCCCTTTGAACTTCGCCGCCCGTCGTTCGATGAACGATTGCAGCCCCTCCGCAACATCTTCGCTGGACATGAGCGGAGCAAGATCAACCAGCAGTCGGCGGATTGCAGCAACTTCCCCCTGTGTCCTCGCCACCCGCGCCGAGGCAAGCGTGGCTTGGACTCCGAATGGCGACTGGGCGGCGACCGTCTGCGCAATTTCAATCGCACGGCCCAGTTCCCTGCCCGGTTCAACGACTTCCTGAACCAGACCGAGACGGAGTGCGTCAGCCGCGCTGATTTCGTCGCCGGTCAGCAGATAGCGCATCGCGTTGCCCCAGCCAATTTCCTGCATCAGACGCGCGGTGGCGCCGCCCGCTGGAAAAATACCGCGCTTGATTTCGATCTGGGCAAAGCGCGTATTGGTCGCAGCTACGCGGATGTCCGTGGCCAGAAGTAATTCAATGCCGATGGTCAGACAAAATCCTTGTGCCGCCATGACCACCGGCTTGCGCAGCCGGTTGTTCTCGTCCAATCCCATCGGATCAATTGCTCCTTCCGGCAAATCCGGGAAACGTCCCTGCTGGAACAGTGGCGACCACTCAGTCAGATCCACCCCGCCGGTGAAATGATCGCCGTGGGCAAACAACACGCCACAGCGCAAACCAGGATTGCGGTGTAATTCGCCGTATGCCGCAGCCAGCGCGCGGTACATTTCCAAGTCGAAGGCATTGCGCTTTGCCACACGGTTCAGCCCGATTAGCATCAGGTGATCCCGAATTTCGATGGTGACGTTTCCTTTGCTCATGGTTTCAGCGACGATGACGAAAGCGCTTAAGATTTGAAAGCAAACTTGAGCTGATTCAGACGATCCAAGCTTGCGGGCGCTGTCCGACCGTAAACCTGCCGGAGCGCGGATGCGTCCATATCTCACGGCCAGATGCTGTGGACTTGCTGTGCGCCCGCAGCCTTGCAAAACTGCGCGCGTGATTTTCCACACGTTGAGAATTATTTTTCCCGAAGTCCGACGTCGCACATGTGCCTGTCTCCTGTTCTGGACCGCCGCAATGTTCATTCAACTTGGAGCAGACCTTCAATCTTTCGCAGGCGATTCGCCCGACTCTTTCCGTCCAATCGTGAAGATCGTCGAGGGCGGCGAATCCAAGGCGGGGCCGGAGGATTGCCGGGCAATGCTGGTTGGGCCCGGCGTCAATCAACCCGATCCGTTCCCCGGTTACGGCGGTTTCGTTGGCTGGGAATCACCGATCCGGCTTAGAAACGGCGACTGGCTCGTCGGTTTTAATGCCGGTTACTGGCATGCCTCCGCGCCGACTCCACTGCGTTATCCTGCGAAGACATTGGAGGAATATAAGAAGATGGGGCTGCCGGCGAACATCATCGCGCCCACCGGCGGACGCGCGATGATCATGCGCTCAACCGACGAAGGCAAAACCTGGAGCAAACCGGTGACCTTGATTGACACGCCCGCCGATGACCGGCATCCGGCTTTCGTGGAGTTGCGCGACGGCACTTTGCTTTGCTCGATCTTCACCTACTCGGGCGAGCCGGAGAATGGAGATTGGGGCAAGGAATCGTCGCTCGCGGTGCGGGTGAGGTTCATCCGTTCTTTTGATGGCGGGCGCACCTGGGAAAAGAGAAGCCGTCAGTTGCAAACGCCCTTCACCTACGACGAAACCGACGGCCCTCTCGTGCGCTTGAAGGACGGCTCGGTGCTTGTCGCGATCAACGGACGCGCCCCCAGCGGCCCTCCGGATCAGGCCGCGGTCCTGCGTTCCACGAATCGCGGCAGAAGTTGGAAGCTGCTTTCGACGATCAAAGCCGCGCACGACATGCAGGAAGTCACGGTGGCCGAGTTGCCCGATGGCCAACTGGTCATGATGGCGCGTCCAGAGGGAGATATATGCTGGTCGCGCGACCATGGCCGCACTTGGACGCCGCCCGTGACGTTTGGATTTCGCATGTTCGCACCGAGCCTCTACGTGCTGCGTGACGGCACACTCGTTTGCCTGCATGGTTCGTACGCGCCCGGCCACGGCGGTTTGCGCGTGATCTTCAG
The DNA here is from genome assembly GCA_964429665.1 of uncultured Bifidobacterium sp. Classification (GTDB taxonomy): domain Bacteria; phylum Verrucomicrobiota; class Verrucomicrobiia; order Limisphaerales; family JADLHS01; genus JADLHS01. The sequence continues at coordinate 202 of CAYSDO010000289.1, read as the reverse complement.
CACCGACGGTGGCCACACGTGGATTGCACCCGGTAAGGATCACGGCTTTCTCGTGGACAACTCCTACGGCTACGGCAAGGCGATGGAACTGCCCGACGGCTCGCTGTTCATCACCTACCTCAACAGCGGCGGTCATCGCACCCAGGATGCGCAAAGCAATTCGATCCGTTGCATCCGCCTGCGCATCCGCTCCGATCATTCC
>CAYSDO010000288.1:2585-6070 GCA_964429665.1 uncultured Bifidobacterium sp. | reverse complement strand
AATCTCACCGGCCCAAGCGCCGACCGATCCGGCAACCTCCCCATCGCAGCTTCAACACCCGTGATGACATCGCGCCGACGACGCTCCCAATCGGTGCGAGATTTGACCGGTCGCTCGCGGCCGGCATCAGCCACGTAATACATCACGCGCCGATGATCCCTGGCGCGCGGCTCGGGGAGATCGTCAGCTGCCGTGGCCAAAAACGGACTCAACAATATCGTGAACTGAATGATGGCTCTCATGACAATGATTCTGGTCAGCGACTCGGCGCGAGCAAGTTTAGAAATGAGCCAGCTCTTCACGCAGGATGCCGATGGGTGCGGCGTGGAAAGTATTCGCAACTAGGATTCGTCCAAGGGAAAGGTCCAGGAACGGTTACGCGATCAGAATTCCACGGGGCGTTAAGGTCATTTTGATTTTCTTTGTGGGATCAGGACTTCATGAAGCGGGATTGAATCTCGGTGCATTCAATTCGTCGAACAAACATCCAGCATGGTGGGGTTGGACGGAAAGAATCGCCAAACTCAGGGCACCTAATGATAATTCGCTCACGGCCAGTTCAAGACGGTCAATTATTGATCACTTTGTGGCAAAATCTGTGAAGCGGGAATCGGCGCAGGAAGTTTCCATGTGCACCGACCGCCACCAAAATGTTAGCATGAATCGTTATGCATAGACCTTTTCACCTTGCGCGTCAGCCTGGAGCAATCTGGCAGATCGGGCTGTTCAACATTGTTCTAACAGTTTCCGCGCTCTGGCTTTCGCCCCAGTTGAACCCGGCCGCAGCCGCAGCCGCGAACCTTGGCTTCAATCGCGACGTCCGGCCCACCCTCGCCGACGCCTGTCTTGCCTGCCACGGACCGGACGAAAACAAACGCAAAGCCGGGCTACGCCTCGACACCAAGGATGGCATCTTCGAGCAAACGCCCAAGCGCGGTCCGGCCGTGGTGGCGGGGCAGTTGGAAAAAAGCGAACTGTGGAAGCGCATCACCACGACGGACCCCGATGACGTGATGCCGCCGCCGGCTTCCAACAAGGAACTCAAGCCCGAGCAGAAGGAGACACTCAAGCAGTGGATTCTTGGCGGCGCGCCGTGGCAGGGACACTGGGCGTTCGTCAAGCCGGATCGACCGCCCGCGCTCAACCCAGAAGCGGCGGGCTTCAAAGTCCGCAATCCCATTGATGGTTTCGTCCTGGCCAAACTAAAAGCGAAAGGGATCAAGCCTGCGACCGAAGCTGACCGCCGCACACTGGCCCGCCGGCTCTCGCTTGATCTCACCGGGCTGCCGCCGAAACCCGAAATCGTGAAGGCGTTCGTGAATGACCGTTCACAGAACTATTACGAGAAATTCGTGCGCCGGCTCATGTCCTCGCCAGCTTGGGGGGAGCATCGGGCGCGATACTGGCTGGATGCCGCGCGTTACGCCGACACCCATGGGCTGCACTTCGACAATTACCGGGAGATGTGGCCGTATCGGGACTGGGTGATCAAGGCCTTCAACCGCAATCAGCGCTTCGATCAGTTCATCATCGAACAACTTGCGGGCGATCTGCTGCCGGACCCCACGCAGGAACAGGAAATCGCCACAGGCTTTCAACGCTGCAACATGACCACGAACGAAGGTGGCACGATCGACGAAGAAAACGAGGCTAACTATGCCAACGACCGCGTGACGACACTGGGCTGGGTTTTCCTTGGGACGACGATCAACTGTTGCGCCTGCCACGATCACAAGTTTGACCCGTTCACGAGCAAGGACTTCTACTCGCTGGCGGCGTTCTTCCGGAACACGGTCCAGCCGGCGAAAGACGGCAACGTGAAGGATACCCAGCCCAGCATCCTGGTCGCCCAAACGCCCGCAGACGCCACACGCTGGAAATCTTTGCCTGCCGAGATCACCTCCGCCAAGAGCCAGCTCGATCAGCGGCAAGCCGAAGCCCGCCCCGACTTTACCAACTGGCTGGCCAGCGCAACGCCGGCCAATCTCGCATCAGAAATCCCAGCGTCAAATCTTGTCCTTCATCTGCCCCTCAACGAGCGTGGCCTCAACGAAGTCTTGGTGCCGATTGGGAGCGTCAAGTCCATAGCCCTCGCGGCCAACCCGCAATGGGAAACCGGCGAACTGGGAGCCGCCCTGGTGTTGAAGTCGAGTGTGACGCTCAATCTCGGGGATCAAGGCGACTTCGAGAAGAACCAGTCGTTCAGTTACGGGGCCTGGGTGCGGGTCAATGATGCCGAGGCCAATGCCGGAATCATTGCCCGCATGGACCCCGACAATGCGCACCGCGGTTGGGATCTCTTTCAGCAAAACAAAAAGTTCTGCGTTCACTTGGACCACCAGTGGCCGGACGACGCGGTGAAAGTCTCGACGGAGAAAGACGTGGTCAAGGACAAGGAGTGGCAGCATGTCTTTGTAACATATGATGGCTCCGGCAAAGCTGCGGGGGTGAAGCTTTTCATTGATGGCGAACCGACCCCACTCAAGGTGGACAAAGACGCCCTCAAAGGCTCCATTCGCACCCCGGTTCCGCTCCACATCGGTCAGCGCCACCACGGCGAAGTCTTCGAGCAAGGGCGCGTCCAAGACGTGCGGGTGTATGACCGCAAACTGGAACCCGCCGAGATCCGCAAATTGATGAAAGTGGTGCGCATCCAAGCCTTCCTGAAATTCGCCGGAGGGGAACGAACCGCGGAACAGTTCGAGGCCATATTTGATTACTGGCTCAAAACGATTGACGCCACCTACATCAATTACGTCGGCCATCTCGCCGCGCTCAAATCGGAGCAGGATGCCATCCGAAATCGCAATCCCGTGACACACATCCAGCGCGAGAAGCCCAACTCAATGCCCGTCGCAAACATCCTGTTCCGCGGCCAATACGACAAGCCGAAGGAACTAGTCGGCGCGGCCACCCCAGTGGTGTTGCACCCCATGCCGGCCAACGCACCCACAAACCGCCTCGGCCTGGCGCAATGGCTCACCGCGCCGGAGAATCCGCTCACAGCCCGCGTCACCGTGAACCGGTTCTGGGCGGAAATCTTCGGCATCGGGCTGGTGAAGTCCACGGAGGATTTTGGCACCACGAGCGAAGCCCCGGCAAACCAGGAGTTGCTCGACTGGCTGGCGGTGGAATTCCAGGCCAGCGGCTGGGATGTGCAGCATTTGTTCGAGTTGATCGTGACGTCGTCCACTTACCGCCAGAGCGCGGAGGTCACGCCGGAGAAACTGGAGCGCGATCCGCAAAACCGCTTGCTCAGTCGGGGACCGCGCTTCCGGATGGACGCCGAGATGGTGCGCGATTACGCACTCGCCGTCAGCGGCCTGCTCGTGGAGAAAGTAGGCGGCCAGAGCGTGAAGCCCTACCAACCGGACGGCGTGTGGGAAGCCGTCGCCATGCCGGAAAGTAATACGAAAAAGTATCAGCGCGATACGGGCAGTGCCTTGTATCGTCGCAGCCTCTACACCTTTTGGAAACGCGCAGCC
>CAYSDO010000288.1:0-2575 GCA_964429665.1 uncultured Bifidobacterium sp. | reverse complement strand
CGATGGAGATCTTCAACGCGCCGAGTCGCGAGGTGTGCAATGTCCGCCGCGAGCGCACAGACACCCCCCTCCAGGCGCTCGCCACCCTGAACGATCCACAGTTTGTCGAAGCCGCCCGCCGCCTGGCCGAACTCGCGCTGGCACGCCCCCGCGACGAAGACGCGCTGGACGAAATGGCGCAACGGCTTTTGGCGCGTTGCCTGACCGCGAAGGAGCAGACCATCGTCCGGCAAACGTTCAACGCGATGAAGAGCCATTACGAGCGTCAGCCGGAAGCCGCCCAGGAACTCATTCACGTCGGGGAATCGCAACCTTCCGAGAACCTCCCGGCGACAAAACTCGCGGCGATGACGATGGTCGCCAACCAGTTGATGAACCTGGACGAAGTCTTGAACAAGTAACCCGCAAACCGCCATGAGCCTCTACGAAGAACTACACCGCCACGAAACTCGCCGGCAATTTTTTGCCCGCGGCAAGAACGCCCTTGGCTACGCGGCGCTCGCCTCGCTGCTCGGCCCCTCGCTCAAACTTTGGGGTGAGGACGCCGGAGCGGCCTCGCCCGAGCTGCCCCATTTCCCGGCCAAGGTTAAGAACGTCATCTATCTGCACATGGTCGGCGGACCGTCACAGATGGACCTTTACGATTACAAGCCGGCGATGGCCGACTGGTATGACAAAGACCTGCCCGATTCCATCCGCATGGGCCAGCGACTGACCACGATGACGTCAGGCCAGAAGCGTTTTCCCATCGCGCCGTCGAAATATAAGTTCAGCCCGGCGGGCCAATGTGGTTTGATGATGAACACGGAGCTGCTGCCCTGGACTTCCAAGTGCGTGGATGACATGGCGTTCATCCGCTCGATGCACACCGAAGCCATCAATCACGAACCCGCCATCTGCGCGATGCAAACCGGCAGCATGGTCGGCGGGCGCCCCTGCATCGGCTCCTGGGTGAGCTACGGGTTGGGCTCGTTGAACCAGAACCTGCCCACCTTCGTCGTGCTGGTCGCCGAGCCGACCAACAAAGAACAGATTCAGGCCATCAGCGCTCGGCTCTGGTCGAGCGGCTTCCTTAGCGGCGAATACGCGGGCGTCTCCTTCCGCAGCAAGGGCGACCCGATTCTGTTCATCAACAACCCGCCCGGCGTTCAAGGTGATCTGCGCCGCCAGCAGCTCGACGGCTTGAAGGCGCTCAACGAATTGACGTACCGCAAGGTGGGCGATCCGGAAACGCACACGCGCATTCAGCAGTTTGAAATGGCCTTCCGCATGCAAACCAGCGTGCCGGAACTCACCAACATCGCAGATGAATCCGAAGCGACTTACAAACTCTACGGTGACGAGGCAAGGAAGCCTGGAACGTTCGCCTCCACCTGTCTGCTTGCGCGACGGCTGATCGAGCGCGGAACCCGCTTTGTGCAGGTCTATCTCAACAATTGGGACCATCACGCGAATGTCGGCGGGCGACTGCCAATGCAATGCAAGGACGTTGACCAGGCCACCTACGCGTTGATTCACGACCTGAAAGGGCGCGGCCTTTGGGACAGCACGCTCATCATCTGGGGCGGCGAGTTCGGCCGCACCATCTACAGCCAGGGCGGACTCTCGAAGGAAAACTACGGCCGCGACCATCATCCGCGATGCTTCACCATGTGGCTGGCGGGCGGGGGCATCAAGGGGGGCACGGTCTATGGCCAGACCGACGACTTCAGCTACAACATCGTCGAGAATCCAGTCCACGTCCGCGACCTGCACGCGACGGTGTTGCACGAACTCGGCATTGACCATCGCCGCTTCACCTTCAAATGGCAGGGGGTAAACATGCGGCTTACCGGTGTGGACGCGGAAGCGCACGTCGTCAAAGAAGTGCTGGCGTGAAGAATTTCCGATAACAGTGGCCTTAAACCAAGTTGGACCCTCTTACCGTGCTGGGTACAGTCAGCAGTCTGGAACTTGGTCTTGGACCATTCTCTTAACTTTGGCGTTTGTTGTTCCAACTCCACCTGCGTCCGCTACACCTTGTTGCATCAATGCATCGGCTCACGGGTCCAGTGAAGAAACTTGTCGCTGGCAGACGCTCGATTACCGCGCTGCCCGGGGGGCGTCCCAAATCGTCGCTGCGATGTAGCGGTCCCCCTTGGGTTGATCATGGAAGTAATAGATCGTGACAATTTTTCCATCCGGACGTTGTACCGTGCGTGGATAGCCAATGTCCGTTCCGCCGCCATCGTTGCGAAGAATGATTTCCGTCTCCCAGTTGCGCCCGCCGTCCTTGCTCAACCGCGCGCGCATTCCAAAAGGCGGCGCACGGTGGCCATAGGTGAGGCACACGCGCCCGTCTTTCAGCCGGATCATGCTCGGGGCGTTGCCCGTGCCCAAATCAGGCGCGGGTGTGTTCTCCAATTTCCAGTGCCTGCCGTTGTCCAGTGAGCGATAGGTTTCAATCCATGCCTTGGTTTCGTTGCGGCAGCGGATGGCAGTGAAAAGTTCGCTTTCACTCAGGCGAACGGTCGAAGGCATGATCGCATAGCCATCCGGGTTTTCATTGATCCAGGAAACGAACTTCCATGTGCGT
>CAYSDO010000287.1:0-6078 GCA_964429665.1 uncultured Bifidobacterium sp. | reverse complement strand
GTTTATCTGATGAACGGCTTCGTCCACGTTCTCGCTCCGGCGGAACTGACCATCCAGCCCGGTACCATCATCAAAGGTCTCTCCGCTGGCAGCATCACCACAGGCGAATCCGCCTCCGCTCTCTTCGTCACCGCAGGTGCACGGATTCATGCGGTCGGCACGGCGACCAAGCCGATCATATTCACGACCGAATTTGATGATCTTGGCGAACGCGACGATCTCGGCTTGTTTGATCGTGGCCTGTGGGGCGGGGTGGTGGTGATGGGGAATGCGGTGTTGAACACCTCGTCCAGCACGATTGGCAACACCAACAACCCGAAGTATGACGTGTTCGAAGGCCTGCCCGACAACCAGATCAACGGCCAGAACGTCTATCGCTTTGGTGGCAACAACGACGCCGACAACTCGGGTGAAATCCAATACGTCTCCATCCGTCATGGTGGCTTCGCTTTCCTCGCCAACAAGGAACTCAATGGTTTGTCCATGTGTGCGCTGGGCAACGGCACGACCATTGATCACGTTGAAGCCTACGCCATCGCCGACGATGGCTTCGAGTTCTTCGGCGGTACGGTCAACACCAAGTACCTCGTCAGCGCCTTCAACGACGATGACACCTTCGATACCGACCAGGGTTATCGCGGCAAAAACCAGTTCTGGTTCTCGATCCAGGAAGACGGCAAGCGCGACAACGGCGGCGAATGGAATGGCGAACCCAACGGCATCGCGGTGAGCAACGCACCGATTGCCAACTTCCAGCTCTACAATGCGACGTTCATTGGTGGAGGCAACACGGGCACAAACACCACCGCCAACCACGGCCTGACGATCCGCCAGTATTCTTCGCCCAAGGTGTACAACTCCATCCTCACCGACTTCACCACATCCCATGGCAACGGCTCCGTGGGTCTGAACATATCGGACGCGCAATCCGGGGCGATGTTGACGGCGGGATTGATGGACTTGCGGGAGAACATCATTGCCGGGTTTGGTTTGGCGGCGACAAATGCCAGGTCGGCTGTCCTTCTCTCCGATACCTCACGCAGCAACTCCACCGTCAATCCCCTCTTGACAAGCATCAGCCGTCTCAACGATCACTCGCTTGATCCTCGTCTAGCCACGAACAGTCCGGCATTGAGCACAAGCATCGTCGCGCCGAACGATGGCTTCTACACTCAGGCCGGTTACAAGGGTGCGTTCGGCACGAGCACACTCTGGGCTGAATCATGGACTGCGCTTGACGTCCTTGGCTTCCTGCCGTGCGAGACTGTGATTACACCTGCGGCGGCCGTAGTTGTTCCCCCGAACGCAATGACGCTCACCATCACGCCCAGCGGCGCGAATGCGAACATCAATTGCAACTCGCAGGTGGGTTACAGCTACCAGCTTGAATCCAGCGCGACCCTCAACCCCACGTCATGGGGCAACGAAGGTGCGGTGCAAGCAGGCACAGGAAGCACGCTGACATTCACCGTCCCCGCGACGGGCGCTAAGTATTTTCGGGTGAAAGCCAACTGAGTTTCTCCTACCTTACAGGAGCGGGGGAGTCGGGAACGATTCCCCCGCTTACGTATCAGGCAATAGAAAATGATGAGAACGGGATAATTGTCGGCGCTCCATGCCAACATTCCCGAAAACCGACCACATCCGGGACACTTTGTTCCATTTTGGTGAAGTTAGATGGAAGCTTTCACGATTTTCAAATGAACTGTTCAAGTCTTTGTCCGGCCCGCCGATAAGACGACAAGGCGTGAATGGTTTCGCGCTTAGGATTGCTATGAAAAATAAACTGCCTGCCATTGTGTTCCTGCTCGCACTCGTTGTGCGAAGCTTCGCCGCGCCGCCCGTTCTCACCGGCCCATCCAACGTCACCATCCTGGAGGACGCCGCGCGTACGAACCTGACGTTTACCGTCACCGATCCGGATACGGCAATTTTTGCCGTTTCCGTGGAGGCGAGTTCATCCAACCCCAGCGTCATTGACACCGCCGATATATTTGTCAATGGTGCGGGCACGAGCCGAACGCTCTCTCTTGTGCCGATCGCAGACACCAACGGCTCGGCGACGATCACGGTCATCGCCACGGACGACAATCTGGAATCTGTCACCAACACGTTTACAGTCACTGTTTCAGCGGTGAATGACGCGCCGGACCTGCAGGCGTTTTCGCCTCTCACCATTCTCGAGGAAGCGACCACAAACATTACCTATACAGTTTCCGATGTGGATACATCTCTTGCGAGCGTTACGAATTCTGCGACCAGTTCCGACACCAGCATCGCCACGGTCGCAGTTAGTGGCAGTGGTGCGACGCGCACACTGACCATCACGACAGTTTCGAATGCATTCGGAACCTCAACAATCTCTGTCGCCGCGCATGACGGTTCAGCAAGTACGACGAATTCCTTTCTGCTCACCGTGACTGGTGTCAATGATGCGCCCGGCTTTTCGCTATCAACCAACATGATCGATCTTGCAGAGGATGCCGGCGCACAATCCGTCACCAACTTCGCCACAAGCATCAGCCGCGGGCCGACGAACGAAAACGCGCAGACCGTCACATTTGTGGTGACGACGACGAACACAGCCTTCTTCTCAACCCAACCTTCCATCAACAGCACCGGCTTGCTGGCCTTCCGCGCGGCGACCAATGTTTTCGGCACCAACTACCTCAGCGTAGCGATGCAGGATAGCGGTGGCACGGCCAACGGCGGCAGTAATCAGGCGACAGCGCAGACGTTCACGATTGTTGTCGCCGGGGCGAACGACGCGCCACTGGTGAGCACGATAGCCGCGCAGACAATTCTCGAAGACAGCGGCTCGAACGCGGTGAGCTTCACTGTCAACGATGTGGATGACACGTTGAGTGGCGTCACGAACTCTGTCACTTCCGCGAACACAAATCTCGTCACCGTCACTGTTTCCGGAAACTCCACAAACCGCACAGTCGCCCTCACTACTGTCACAAACGCCAACGGCAACACCACAATCACCCTTATCACCGGGGACGCTGCGGCTACCGTGACAAACACATTCAATGTGATCGTCACCGCCGTGAATGATGCGCCTGGTTTCTCCCTCTCAACCAATCAAGTCACCGTGGCCGAGGACGCGGGTGCGCAAACCGTCACGAACTTCGCCACAAGCATCAGTGCGGGTCCAACGAACGAAAGCGCGCAGACGCTCACCTTCACCGTAACGGCGACCAACACAGCATTCTTCACAACCCAACCCTCAATCAACAGCACCGGCAATCTGGCGTTCAGGGTTGCCACGAATGCTTTCGGAACGAATTACCTGACCTTGCATGTCGCTGACAGCGGCGGGACACAAAACAGTGGAACAAATGTCAGTGCCGACCAGTCGTTCACCATCGTCGTGAACGGCGCAAACGACGCGCCGACCATCGCTACCATTTCGCCCCAGACAATTCTTGAAGACAGCGGTTCGAACGCGGTCTCGATCACGATCAATGACGTGGACACAACTCTCACCAACGTCACCACAACGGTCACCTCTGGAAACACGAATCTTGTCACTGCCGCGGTGAGCGGTGCTTCAACCAATCGCACGCTTGCGCTGACGACCGTCACAAACGCGTTTGGAACGACAACGATCACCATCATCGCAAACGACGGTTCGGCATCTACGACAAACTCGTTCGCGCTGACCGTCACAGGCGTCAACGACGCGCCGAGCTTCACACTATCGACGAACGAGGTCACCGTGGTCGAGGATGCGGCAGCCCAATCAATCGTGGCCTTTGCCACCAGCATCAGCAGGGGGCCGACGAACGAGAACTCGCAAACCCTGACGTTTACCGTGACAACCACGAACACTGCGTTCTTCATCACTCAACCTTCAATCAACAGCACTGGAACGCTGTCCTTCCGCACGGCAACGAACGTATTCGGCACGAACTATCTGAGCGTCGTGCTGAGCGACAATGGTGGTTCACAAAATGGCGGTACAAACACGGCGGCTGCGCAGAATTTCAGCATTGTCGTGACCTCCAGCAACGACGCACCGACCATTGCAACCATCGCCGCGCAGACAATTCTGGAAGACAGCGGATCGAACAATGTGAACTTCATTGTGACGGATGTGGATACCACAATCACAAACGTGACGATCACCGCCACGTCGTTGAACACCAACCTGGTCACCGTCAGCGCCTCGGGGACCGGAACGAACCGCTCGCTCGCTTTGACCACCGTGACGAATGCCAACGGAAGCACAACAATCCGGGTCGTGGCCGATGATGGTTCACGCACAAGCACAAACACTTTCACGGTCAATGTTACCGCAGTGAATGACGCGCCATCGTTCTCGCTGGCCACAAATCAAATCACTGTGGCGGAAGACGCCGGGTTGAGTTATTCAACAAACCTTGCCACGGGCATCAGCCGCGGGCCGACGAATGAGAACTCGCAAAAGCTGACGTTCGTTCTTACCACGACGAACACCGCTTTCTTCACCACGCAACCCGCCATCAACACGAATGGATTGTTGAGTTTCAGAACCGCGACGAATGTCTTCGGGACGAACTATCTTACCGTCCGGCTTACGGACAGCGGCGACAGTCTGAACGGCGGCACCAACGGCAGCGCTCCACAGGCGTTGGAAATCGTCGTCACAGGCGTGAACGATGCACCGACCATGACGGTTGCCGCCACTGCGACAATTAACGAAGACAGCGGTTCGAACAACGTCAACTTCACCGTGGCGGACGTGGACACGACGATCACCAACGTCACCGTCACCGCCACCAGTGCAAACACCAATCTCGCCACCGTGAGTGTCAGTGGCACGAGCACGAATCGCTCGTTGGCGATCACAACGGTCACCAACGCGTCCGGCACAACAACCATCACTCTGGTTGCCAATGATGGTTCAGCGTCGCGCACGAACACTCTCGCGCTGACTGTTGCCACGGTGAATGACGCGCCAAGCTTCACGCTTTCCACAAATCAGGTTACAGTGGCGGAAGATGCGGGCGCCCGGAGTGTCACGAACTTTGTGACAAACATCAGCAAGGGACCGACGAATGAAAGTTCGCAGACTTTGACCTTCCTTGTCACGAGCACCAATACTTCCTTCTTTGCAACACAGCCTGCGATCAGCACCGCCGGTCTGCTGACGTTCCGCACAGCGACGAATGTGTTCGGTACGAACACCATCACCGTGCGTCTTCAGGACAACGGTGGCTCCACACTCGGCGGCACGAACTCTTCTGCACCGCAGACATTTGAAATCGTAGCGACACCTGTGAATGACGCGCCGAGCCTCTCCGCCATCGCCGCGCAGAACATCAATGAGGACAGCGGGACGAACAACGTGTCGTTCATCGTCAACGATCCCGATGGCACGATCACGAACGTCACGACAACAGCCACCTCGGCCAACACCAATCTCATCACCGTCGCCGTCACTGGCACAGGCACGAACCGCACGGTGCAACTGATCACCGTCACCAACGCAATCGGCGTTACCACTGTCACACTGGTTGCCGATGACGGCAGTGCTTCGCGCACGAACACGTTTACGGTTACGGTCAAAGATGTGAATGACGCACCGAGCTTCACGCTCTCGACGAACGCCGTATATGCGGTTGAGGACGCAGGTTTGCGCATCGTGACAAACTACGTCACAAACATCAGCGCTGGACCGACGAACGAATCCGCGCAGAAGCTGACATTCACCATCACGACCACAAACAAGACATTCTTCACGACCCAGCCTGTGATCAACAGCACCGGGACGATGTCGTTCCGCACGGCAACAAACGTGTTCGGCACCAATTACCTGACCGTGACGCTGAAGGACAGCGGCGCGACCACGCTTGGAAGCACGAACGTCTCCGCCTCGCAGTCGTTCTCGATTGTGGTTTCGGGAGTCAACGACGCGCCGCGCATCGGGGCGGTCGCAGCGCAGACGATCCTTGAAGACAGCGGGACGAATAGTGTCGTCATCTCGGTGAGTGATCCGGATGGAAGCGCCGGAAGCGTGACCGTGACAGCGTCAGTTGCGGACACGAATCTGGTGACGGTGAGCGTGACCAGTGGTGGAGCAGGTCTTCC
>CAYSDO010000286.1:0-6095 GCA_964429665.1 uncultured Bifidobacterium sp. | reverse complement strand
GTGAGCGGAATGAAGATCCATTTTGCGGCAAGATCACCCGCACCCAGCACCAGGAGATTGAACAACCCTTGCGCGCTTGTCCGTACATCCTTCGGAAACGCAGCATCAATGAAGATGTAAAGCGTGGCGAAAAAGAACGCGTAGCAAATGCCATGCAGAACCTGGACCGCGATGATGATGGCGTGATTGTCCGGGAAAAATGCGAACACAGCAAAACGCGCCGCGTGGCCCAGAATCCCGATGATCATCGTCAACTTCCAACCAAGCTTGGCGAGAGCCGCGCCAAGGAAGACCATCGTCACAATCTCAGCAATCTGTCCTATGCTGGTAATCGGGGTGATCCATTTGGGTTCGATGCCGGTCTTCGCAAGAAAGTTGAAGATAAATACGAAGTAACCGTTGTGGATGGTCGCATCGATGAACGTGACAATAAACAGCACCAATAGGAATGGATGGCGCAGAAGTTTGGCAGCCTTGAGCCACGCGAACTTGTCATCGCCCGCTTGTGCGGACTTCGGAGGTGTATGTGGAAGAGTCAAACTGAACCCGGCCAAAACGAAAGACGCCACAGCCGAGATGATGAAGACTGCCTGAGTCGCACGAACGGCTTCATCGCCCTTCATTCCACCGAGAATGAAATAGAGCGGCCATTGCGCCGCTATCCATCCAATGGTGCCGCCCATTCGGATGAGACCAAATTCCTTCTGAGGATTCTTCAGATTCGCAAATGCGAGCGAGTTCGTGACCGAAATTGTCGGGACGTAAAACAGCGAGTGAACCAGCATCAACGCGAAAAATGCACCGAAGTCCTTGGTGAAATAAAGGCCAAGCATGGCAAGTCCACCAATAAGATGACTGAACCCAAGAAATTTTTGTGCGGCAAAATTGCGATCCGCAAACTGATTCGAAAAGAAAATGCCCACAAGTGATGCAATCGCAAACGCACTACCGATGATGGCTTGTTGAGTACCGGTAAATCCTATCGCTGGCATGTACCCAAAGATTGGCGGAAGCCACGCACCCCAGATGAAGAACTGAAGCACCATCATCAGGAACAGTTTGAATCGTGGAGATTTGTTCATAGAATTGCTGCCCAGCATAGGAATCGCCCACGCCGCTGGCAAGACTGAGGACAAAAAAATTTCATCCTGGCTGCGCAGGCACTTGCGGGAGCCGTCTTGTCCTGCTTCACTCAACCTGAAGAATGTCGGCGATTACTGAACAATTCACCCTTCCAACGCTCGCCGTGCGGGAGAAAAAGCGACTCACACCATCCCAGGCTCGGAGCCACAGCTCATTGCGCGACGAACTGACAGCGTTCAAAGAATTCGGCGAAGCCACACGGGTCCTTGAAACAAAATTCGACGGAGGTTCAACGCCAACTTACGTCAACGAGTTCTGGACCGCACGCCAGCGACAGGCCAGTTCGTTGCACGAGGTTTCCTATCGCGCCTGCTTCAAGCCGCAACTCCCGCGCTTCTTCATCGAGCGGCTCACGCTGCCCGGCGATGTTGTTTATGATCCGTTCATGGGCCGCGGCACGACGCCTGTGGAGACCGCGTTGCTGGGCCGCGTGCCGTGGGGCAACGACATCAATCCTCTAAGTCTCACACTCACTCAACCGCGCCTCACGCCGCCAACGCTCGGCGAAATTGCCGATCGGCTCGAGGAGATCGATCTCAACGATCACGATGAGCTACCAAAAGACCTGCTCGTGTTTTATCACCCGGAAACGCTCCGAGAAATCAGCGCGCTCAAAAAATACTTTTTGGGACTCCAATGCCTTGATCCGGTGAACGACTGGATTCGCATGGTCGCGCTCAATCGCCTGACCGGTCATTCGGTCGGATTCTTTTCCGTTTATACGTTGCCGCCCAACCAGGCGGTCTCCATCAAGTCGCAAATCAAGATCAACGCGAAACGCAGCCAGACTCCGCCTCGCCGCGACGTCGTCAAAATCATTCTCAAGAAATCCAAACAACTGCTCGGCGATGTCACGCCATCAGTTCGCGCGACGCTGGCAAACGTTGCGGCCCAAGCCCGATTCACCAACGCAGCCGCAAGTGCTACGCATGAACTACCAGATAACTCGGTCTCGCTCGTCGTCACATCACCACCGTTTCTAAATGTCGTTCAATACGCGGATGACAACTGGCTGCGCTGCTGGTTTCTTGGAATTGACCCCGCCTCCGTGAAACTGACCGTGCCGCGCAGGCTCGACGATTGGGCGATTGTGATGACGGATGTTTTCCGCAAATTGCATCGCGTATTGAAACCCGGTGGGCATGTGGCGTTCGAGGTTGGTGAAGTTCACGGTGGCAAGACCAAGCTCGAAGAAACCGTGTTGCCCTGCGGCATCGCGGCAGGACTCAAACCCGAACTTGTGGTCATCAACGATCAGGAGTTTACCAAAACTGCCAACTGCTGGGGCGTGGATAATATGAACAAGGGCACGAACACAAACCGCATCGTGTTGTTTCGGAAAGCATGAACCGTTACCTCGTCATTGCTCTACTGCTTGAGAGTCTTTGCACTGGGCTCGCAGTCGAGCCCACCAATTCCCCTGCCCTGTCCGCGCTTTCAGAATTGGTCAAGCCAGCCAAAAAGATTCCGTTCAAAGACGTCATCCTTGCCACCACCAGCCACCGCCTGCTCGACTTCGACACAAACAATCCGGCGCACGTCGCTTTGCACAAAAGGATTTCCGCCGCAGCCGCGGCAGCAGCAGACACAGCGCGCACAAATGGCCTGTTCGCCATTCGTGCCAACGAAGCCGGCAACCATATCGAGCCATTCGTGAAAACTGCATTGCGCGAGGCCGGCTTGAACGCACGGACTCCCGTTACTGCCGACGGCGATGCGCAGACCGTCGGTTATCCTGACATTGAAATCCTTGGCGATGTGCCGTGTTATCTCGAACTCAAGACCTACAACGCCAGCACCGTCAACACCACGCAGCGGTCATTTTACTATTCACCGTCAGCAAACCCCAAGGTCACACACGACGCCCTGCATCTGCTGCTGGCTTACGAACTGGAAAAGACCATGCGCGACGGCAAGACCGCCTTCGTTCCTGTCCATTGGAAACTCATCACGCTTCAGGACCTGGAGGTGGATTTGAAATTCGAGTTCAACCAGAGCAATCGCGGGCTCTACGGGAAGGAGTCCGGCAAGGCGTTGCTGGGCGAGGCCGGAGACAAGTAGCGGCAACACCCCCATCGCCTAAAAGTGGAAGCGACGCCCCCGTCGCAAATCGTTCCATGAATACTCCGGCCTGCATTGCCCGGCGACGAGGCGTCGCTTCTACGGCTTGTTGCCGAAAAGAAACTTCAACGGCTCATCCAGTCGCGCACGCCAGGCAGCTTCGTTGTGGTCCGCCCCGGGAATCTTTCGCACGACAAAACCTTCGCCCTCCTTCAATCCTTGTGAGACCAGCCATGCACTAACCTTGGCATGCAGGCTTTCAAAACTCGACGCCCCCTCCTGTGTTCCGTAATCGAAATACAAACGCGCTCCGCGCGGAACAGTCACGCCGGCAGCGATCTCACGTTCGATCAAAGGCGTCTCATCAGCGTCGGGTGAAAACAGCCGGCCGTTCATCATCAGTGCCGTGGAAAGACATGCACCGCTGCCGAACGCTTCGGGATGTTTGTAGCAAAGCCAGAACGAGATCAGACCGCCCAAGGACGACCCCATCACCGCCGTGTGCTTCGGCCCCGTGCGCGTGCGGAACTTCTGATTCACCTGCGGCATCAGCTCTTCGATTAAAAACTTGGCGTAGTTTGTTCCCGAGTGCCACGGCGAATACTCGCGCAGTCGTTGGTCGGTATTCCAGATGCCGACAACAATCAGCGGCGGAATCTGTCCTGCCTTCACGCAACGCACAATGGCTTCGTCCACTGCCCAATCCACGCCCGTGTTGGCGATGCGTGGATCGAACAGGTTCTGACCGTCGTGCATGTAAAGCACATCGTAACGGTTCGTGGGATTTTCGTCGTAGCCGGGCGGCAACCAGATTTCGACGTGCCGGGTTGCGTTGAGAAATTTGGACGGGACGTTTTTCCAGTATTCAAGCCGCCCGAGCACTCCCGAACCTTTCCAATCATCGAGATACTCGCCGATGTCCTTCCTAAAATCCGGGATGACAATGGCGACTTCCTTGTCCGCATCCACGAGCAGGCGATGATTGGGGAGGATCGTGCCGGACGGTCCCAGCCCTTCGCGATCCCACGAGCCGAGCGTGAACTTGTATTCCAACTGCGTGCCCACAGGCAATCGCAACACCGCCTTGCGTTCACGGCCTTCGCCGGACATCGGAAGCCCACGCGGGTTCCAATTACCAAGCTCGGGACGGTTGCCCGTGAGAAAAACCGTCGCCACACTCTCGGAAACTTGAGCGCGAATGGTGACCGTTCGCATCCCGTACTCGATCCCGGGTTTTGCCGGTACGCTGTTCGTTTCACGTGGGGTTTCTGCGGCTAACAAGAAAGAGCCCGCCACTAACCATACCATCCAAACGAAATGGAGTTTCGATTGATCTTTCAACGCGAAATCATTCTACCAACAAGCGCAGGAGATGGAATGAAAGATTGAAGACTTCTCACCTCAACCGCCAGGAAGCCTACTCGCCCTCGCGCGGCGGAAATTCAAACGTGATTTTCCCCTTCTTGTCCATCACGAGGAATGCCGGGAACGGCTTGCCAGATTTGGAGATGAACTTGTCCATCACGTCGCTCTTGCTGTCCTTGAGAATCTTCGCTGCCTGTGCGGCTTCGATCGGCTGCTCCAAAATCGTTTTGCCGATCTTGAACTTGCACGACTTCGCCTCAGCCTGCGACTTCTCACAAATGTAGCCCGCCTCCGTGTCAAACACCTGGCCGCCACACTTCGGACACTTGCCCACGACAGTTTTGCCGGTGAAATCAATCTTCGGCGCAGGTTCGGATGACTTCGCACCCTTGCCTTTCTTCTCGCGCGGCGCGAACTCGAACGCCGTCGTGCCATCCTTCACAATCAGGAATGCCTCGAACTTGCGGTTCGTCTTCTTCGAGACGAATCCTTTGAGCAAGTCGGTTTTCTTTTCCGAAAGCAGTTTCTTCACCTGCTCCGGCGAAATCTCCTGCTGCAAAATGATTTTGCCCGTGCGGAATTTGCAGGACTTCGCCACGCCCGCCTGGTTCTCGCAGACATAGTTCATTCCGTTGTCGAAAACATTTCCGTTGCAGGCCGGACATTTTCCGAGCGGCTCCTTGCCGGTGAAATCCACCGGAGCGATGTCTTCGCCGTCCTTGCCCTGACCGTTGCCGAAATCAAACTCCACCTTGTGCTCGGCGTTCATCTTGAGCAGCGCCGCAAAGGGAAATCCCTTCTTGCTCATGAACCCCTGCAACGGCCCGACCTGTTTCGTCGCGATCAGCGTCTCCACTTCCTCCGGCTCGAACATCCGGCTGCACAAAGTTTTCCAGACCGAGAAATCGCACTTGATGCACTGATAGTGCTTGTACTTTTCATGCACCTCGCCGCCGCATTTCGGGCAGGCAGTCTGCAACATGCCGAAATCGCCGGGAATCGTGTCCTGCTCGAACGACTTCGCGCGATCCACAATCTTCCGCGTCATCTCCTCGATGCCGCGCATGAACTGCTCGCGACTGATCTTTTTCCGTCCCATCTCCTTCAACTGAAATTCCCAGTCGCCCGTCAGCTCCGGCTTCGTCAGTTCCGGAATGCCCAGCCCGTTCAGCAGTTCCATCAACGAAAACGCCTTGGCCGTCGCCTGCAACTCGCGCCCGTTGCGATGCAGATAATTCTCGTAGATCAACCCTTCGATGATCGCCGCGCGCGTGGCAGGCGTGCCGAGCCCTTTCTCGCTCATCGCCGCGCGCAATTCCTCGTCGTCCACGAGCTTGCCTGCGCCTTCCATCGCGGAGAGCAACGTCGCTTCAGAATACCGCGCCGGCGGTTTGGTGACGTTCTGCTTCACCTCCACCGCACTGGTCTTGACGGTTTCGTTCGGTTTTACCGGCGCGAGATTCGGATTGTCGTCGTCGCCCTGCGCTTCCTTGCCATACACCGTGAGCCAGCCGGGTTGAACCAGA
>CAYSDO010000285.1:0-6098 GCA_964429665.1 uncultured Bifidobacterium sp. | reverse complement strand
GTTAAGCCGCAGTTCGCCGGAAAAAGTGTCTAAACAAATCACACTGGAGGCCGACTATGAGAGGCTTTAGTCCGCACCGCCGAGAAACGACGACCCAACAAGTCCAACAATAGGACGCGCAAAACGAAAATGCAGCACGAGGGGACGAAGATTCCGAAGACGATGAGGTTGCAGTTCCCCCGGTCTAAGGAGGCGCAGAATTGATTTTTGGGTGCGATGTGTAACAGAGACGTGGAGGGGTCGGTTTTCCAAACCTGTCGACTGAGCCATCAGCCGGGTTTTGCAAACCGGGTTTGCCGCCAAAAGGCAGATCACCCGCCGCGAAAAGTTCCTCGCCCCCATGGGAGTCCTCATTTCGTGGGCCACCACTTCTCTCAACGTCGCGCTATGCAAAAAGCCGCTCCAGTTTCCCAGAGCGGCTTTTGAATTATCGGAAGCAACTTATTTCTTCTTCGCGGTATTGGCCTTGCGCTTCTCCTCGATGGCGGCTTGCGCAGCGGCCAAGCGAGCGACGGGCACGCGATACGGCGAGCAGCTCACGTAGGTGAGGCCGACGCGATGGCAGAACTTGACGGAGTCAGGGTCGCCGCCGTGTTCGCCGCAGATGCCGAGCTTGATGCCAGGGCGGGTCTTGTTGCCCTTCTCGGCCGCGATCTGCACGAGCTGGCCGACGCCGGTCTGGTCGATGGACGCGAACGGATTTTTCTTCACGATTTCGTTTTCGGTGTAAGCACCGAGGAACGAACCGGAGTCGTCGCGGCTCATGCCGAGGCAGGTCTGCGTGAGGTCGTTCGTGCCGAAGCTGAAGAATTCAGCCGTCTGCGCGATCTCGTCAGCGGTCAACGCGCCACGAGGAATTTCGATCATCGTGCCGACGCTGTAGTTGATCTTCACTTTCTTTTCTTTCTGCACAGCGGCAGCGACCTCGTGAACGATGGCAACCTGCAAGTCCAATTCCTTCTTGAAGCCGACGAGCGGGATCATGATTTCGGGCTTGGGCTTGTGGCCTTCCTTCTGCGCGAGCGCGGCGGCTTCGAGCACGGCGCGGGCCTGCATGCGGGTGATTTCCGGATACTTGATGCCGAGGCGGCAGCCGCGGAAACCAAGCATCGGGTTGAACTCGTGCAGTTCATGCACACGCGCCATGATCTTCTCGACCGGCACGCCGAGCTTATTGGCGAGGTCAAGCTGTGCTTCCTTGGCGTGCGGCAGGAACTCATGCAACGGCGGATCGAGGAAACGGATTGTGGCTGGATAACCCTTCAACGCCTTGAAGATGCCGTGGAAGTCGTCGCGCTGATACGGGAGCAACTTTGCCAACGCTTTTTCGCGGGCTTCGAGGGAGTCGGCAAGGATCATTTCGCGCATCGCATCAATGCGGTCACCTTCAAAGAACATGTGTTCCGTGCGGGTAAGACCGATGCCCACCGCACCGAACGCGATGGCCTGCGAGGTCTGATCCGGCGTGTCGGCGTTGGTGCGGACGGAGAGGCGCGTGGCCTTGGCGCACCAGTTCATCAACTGGACGTAGTTCTTGTATTTCTCGGTGGCCTTCGCGGCTTTGTCGTCGTTGAGCAAACCTGAAATGATTTCCGACGGAGCAGTCTTGATCTGGCCCGCATAGACAAGACCAGACGTGCCGTCAATCGAGAGGAAGTCGCCCTCGTTGAAGGTCTGGCCGTCAATCGTGGTGGTCTTCTTATCGTAATCAATCACCACGCCAGCCGCACCACAGACGCAAACCTTGCCCATCTGGCGGGCAACGAGTGCGGCGTGGGAACTGACACCACCGCGAGCGGTGAGAATGCCTTCCGCCGCGATCATGCCGCGCAAGTCTTCGGGTGAAGTCTCGACGCGAACGAGAAGAACCTTCTCGCCCTTTTCAGCAGCGACAACCGCGCGATCGGCGTTGAAATAGATTTTGCCAGTCGCCGCGCCAGGACCAGCCGGGAGACCAGTGGCGATGACTTTCGCCTTCTTGACTTCCGCGAGGTCGAAGATCGGCGCGAGCAGTTGTTCGAGCTGATCAGCCGGGTTACGGAGAATCGCCGTTTCCCAATCAATGAGCTTTTCCTTCACCATGTCTGCGGCGAACTTAAGCGCAGCAGCAGCCGTGCGCTTGCCGTTGCGGGTCTGGAGCATGAACAGCTTGCCTTCCTGCACGGTGAACTCGATGTCCTGTACGTCTTTGAAATGCTTCTCCAAAATCTTGCGGACGTTCATCAACTCCGCATAGCTTTGGGGCATCTGATCCTTGAGCTTGAGCACAGGCTCAGGCGTGCGTACGCCGGCGACGACGTCTTCGCCTTGCGCGTTGATGAGGAATTCGCCGTAGAATTCATTCGTGCCGTTGGCGGGATTGCGCGTGAACGCCACTCCCGAGCCCGAGGTGTCACCGGTGTTGCCATAAACCATCGCTTGCACGTTGACGGCGGTGCCCCATTCGGTCGGGATGTTGTATTTGCGCCGATAAACTATCGCACGGTCGTTCATCCAGGACCCGAACACCGCACCAGCCGCTCCACGCAACTGATCCCACGCATCGTTCGGGAAGCTGTGACCGGTACGTTCCTTGACGAGGGCCTTGAAACGCTTCACCAATTCCGCCTGGTCGGCGGCAGTGAGTTCACTGTCCACGATGTCCTTGTGATAAGTCTCGTGCTTGTACTCATGGATGACCGTCTCGAACGGCTCGTGATCTTCGCCTTCCTTCTTCTGTACACCCAGAACGACGTCACCGTACATCTGAATGAATCGGCGGTAACAATCCCACGCGAAGCGCTCGTTCTTTGTGGCAGCGGCGAGGGCTAAGACAGTTTGATCGTTCAAGCCCAGATTCAAAATCGTGTCCATCATGCCCGGCATGGAATCGCGCGCACCGGAGCGCACGGCGACGAGCAAGGGCATGGCCTTTGCGTCGCCGAACTTGCAGCCCATGATTCTTTCCATGTTCGCGATGCCGGCTTGCATCTGCGCCTGGAGTTCCTTTGGGTAGGTTTTCTTGTGCGCGTAGAAATAAGTACAGACCTCGGTCGTGATGGTGAATCCCGGAGGCACAGGCAAGCCAATGCGGGTCATCTCGGCGAGGTTTGCACCCTTGCCGCCGAGAAGGGGTTTCATGCTGCCGTCACCGTCAGCTTTTTTGTTGCCCCATGTGTAAACGTATTTTGTGGATTTTGATTTTGCCATAAATTGTATTTGCCGATAGTTGTTCGCTTTCAATTTCGCCGGGGTGATTTCCGCTGAATCGAAGCGGGCGGGACTCTATCAAAGCGGCGCGTATAGTCAACGAACGAAGCGGAAAGAATCCTAAAAAGACAAGCGAGGACAAGGAATTGCCAAATGATGGTTTCCAGGGGGCAAGATTGTCCCAATGAATCATGTGCTGGCCATGCGACGCGATTGAAGCTCAGGATTGAAATTGCCGCAGATGAAAGTTACACGCCGCAGGCACATACCGATTTCTGCCTTGAACGCGGTGCAGGCATCCCTACCTTGATCGGATGAAACATGCGGGCAAGGCTCAGGCGGCAGGGTTGAAGATCATTTTTTTTGCGGGCGGTGCCGTGCTGCTTTTGCTGGTGGTTGGGTTTTTGGCGCACAGGGTCGGCTCGTTTGTGACCGGGTTGACCTCAACACTTGTTGTGCTGTGGGTGTTGTTCACAATCTTCACGCTGAATTTCTTCCGTGATCCAGATGCGCATCCGCCCGACGGAAAAAAACTCGTACTCGCTCCCGCGCATGGCACGATTGACGTGGTGGATGAAACGGACGAACCCGATTACATGGGAGGCCGTTGCAAACGCATTTCCATTTTTCTTTCGGTATTGGATGTTCACGTTCAGAAAGCGCCCCTCACAGGAATGCTTGTCTATCACAGACATCAGGATGGCCAGTATCTGAGCGCGACACGCAGCGATTGCGGCACATTCAATGAAAACGTCCTGCTTGGCTTGATTCCAGACGAGGCGCCAGATCAAAAGGTCGGCGTCCGTCTCATTGCCGGGTTGATCGCACGGCGCATCAACGTCTGGGCGACAGCGGGCGAGAAAATCACACGCGGCGAGCGCATCAGCCTGGTGCAATTCGGCTCTCGAGGTGATGTTTACCTTCCGATGAATGCCAGGTTGAACTGCAAACTTGGGGACAAGGTCGTCGGTGGCGAGACCATCCTGGCCACACTGGAATAATTTATGCCGGAAATCGCGAAACCCACACCGACGCCCGGAAACGGCAACGGCACTGCGGCTGATGCAAAGCTGAAAATTTATTTCCTGCCGAACCTGCTCACAGCGGGAAATCTTTTTTGCGGATTTGTTGCGTTGACAAAAATTGTAGAGGCAGACATCACGGGCGGCGACTACCATGACATTTGGACCGCTCTCTACTTCATCCTGGCCGCGTGCATCTTTGATTTGTTTGACGGACGGGTGGCGCGAATGGTCGGAGCGGACAGCCCGTTTGGTCGTGAGTTTGATTCACTGGCGGATTTGATTTCATTTGGCGCGGCACCGGCGTTCCTCGTGCATCGGATCGTTCTCAAGGACGTGTTCATAAAGTATGCGGAAATCGGCTGGTTTATCGCCTCGATCTATTTAGTGTGCGGCGCATTCCGGCTGGCGCGTTACAACGTCATGTCCTCGCAGCCAGGGTCGGGTGGTGGCAAAGAGTTTCTCGGTTTCCCCATTCCGTCCGCTGCGGCGCTCGTGGCGTCTTTGACGATGTTCATGATATGGCTCACGGAAACAGGCAGGATGGAGGAACGGTTCAGCCACAGCCGATGGCGATATCTGCTGCCGGTGTTGATGGTGTTCCTCTCCTGGATGATGGTCAGCCGCGTGAAGTATCCGAGTTTCAAAGTGCTCGATCTCCGCACGACGCGATCTTTTCCTGGGATGTTGGTCGCGATTCTGTTGCTGGGCGTGATTGTGGTTTCCAAGGGCATGGCGCTCATTTTCCTGCTCCCGATTTTCTTCACGGCCTATCTGGTTTACGGATTCATCCGTCCCCGCCTGTCCCGCCAGACCCGGCGCGAGATCCTCGAAGAGGAAGATGACGAGGAGACTTCAAAGCCCGATTGAACGAACGCCATGCCCGAGCTGCCACCCATCATCATAGCCGGCTTGACGGGCTTTATCAGCGGAGTACTGCTTTGCCTGCCGGTCGGGCCGGTCAATCTCACCATCCTTAACGAAGGTGCGCGGCGCGGATTCAAGTGGGCCGCGCTCATTGGCGCGGGTGCAACGTTGATGGAAGTCATTTATTGTGCATTGGCGTTCACCGGGTTTGCAGCGTTCTTCGCGAAAGGTTGGATCAAAGCAATAATGGAAGTCTTGAGTTTCGGATTCATGTTGCTGCTGGGCTTGCGCTTTACCTTGGCGAAATCCGTTCCGGCGGTGGAAAACATCGAGCACCAGATAGAGACACGCATCGAGTACAAGTTGCATCCGCACTCGGCTTTCATGACAGGTTTCGTGCGCACACTGGCCAATCCCGGGGTATTTCTTGGCTGGATATTGCTCGGTGCAATTTTCATTTCGCGCGGCTGGGTTGAGCCAAACTGGGAAGGCAAGCTCTCTTGTCTGGCCGGGGTCGCCATTGGCGTGGGGTTGTGGTTCTTCGGTCTAAGTTGGGCCATCTCTCTCGGCCACAAAAAATTCACGGCAAAGACGCTTCTTAAAATGGAGCGCATCTCGGGAATCTGCCTGCTGGCAATTGCGTTGATTCAAGGCGGTCACATCGCATGGGAATTGGCCAAGCAGCATCAGCATCGGATGTAAATCCACCAATTGCTTGTCGCCCCATGCCAGTTCTGCCAAGCTCCGCCCGCATGTTTTGTCGTATCTTGCTGCTTCTCTCCGCGCTTGCCTTCACTGCGAACGGCACCGAACTCACCTTCGATTTTACCGACACCCCGGCGGACAAACTACCGAACGGATTTCGCAGTCTGCTTGCGGGCCGCGGCAAACCCGGTGAGTGGAAGGTGATTCATGACGAACTGCCTTCCGAGCTCTCGCCTCTCTCGGACAAAGCCAGCCCCACCACTCGCCGCGCTGTCATCGCCCAAACCGGATTTGACACAACGGACGAGCGGTTTC
>CAYSDO010000284.1:0-6109 GCA_964429665.1 uncultured Bifidobacterium sp. | reverse complement strand
CAACACTCTTTAAATCAGTCTGGCGACAAGCGAGTGGATGTGGAAGCAAGTCTTCGGAAGAAGAATCGAATTCTGATGGTGGATGACAGCATGGCGTTTTTGGAGGTGGCAGGGGAAATGTTTGAAAACCTTGCCAACGGTTCGTGGAAAATTCACAAGGCGAGCGCAGCGGATCAGGTGTTCGCCATTCTGCACCAATACCACATTGACATGGTGATCCTGGACATCGGGATGCCAATGCTCGACGGCATTCAGTTGCTGACAATTATCCACCGACGTCACCCCGACGTGAAGAAGGTGGTATTGACCGGCTGCGCGACGGCAGAGCATCGAGCCGCGTGTCTTGCAAACGGGGCGGAATTGTTTTTGGAAAAACCTGTGACGCATGACGGCTTTAGGTCCGTGTTTAACGTGGTGAATGATCTGATCTCGTGGCGTCAACATGAGGGATTTTCGGGGACGCTGCGGCACGTGGGGTTGACGGATGTGATCCAGATCGAATGTCTGGGACGTAAATCATGCATTCTCGAAGTGCGCAACGAACAGACACACGGCGAAATCTTCATCGAATGGGGAATGATCGTGCATGCTACAACTGGAGCTCTCTTTGGAGAAAAGGCATTTCAGCGACTGCTCTCGTTGAACGACGGTCAGTTTCATCTCCGCCAGTTCGAGCAACCGGCGGAACGCACACTGCAAGGTGCGTGGGAATGTCTTCTCATGGAAGCGGCGCGCCTGCGCGACGAAGAGCGGACGGCTTTGTCCATTGCGGAAACGATGTTTCTCGACAGGGCGGGGCTCGCCGAAAAAAAGCCGGCAACTCCGGATGCCGAACCTGTAATCGGTGAAGAATTGGTCGTGGTGTCAACCTATGACGGTCAGTGGCATCCTGTGAATGGCGACAAGTGAAGCACTGTATCGTCACTCGTTCAGACCGGAGTGAGAGGGTGGTATGGTGCGGCGGAGCATTTCGTCTAGGTCCGACGTAAAATCACTTCCTCGCAATTCAGCGGAATCTTCATTGTCGTGTAGCAGGTCCTCCGTCCGATGTGGCGAGGCAGAGAGAAAATCCATTGCGCCACGTGAGGTTATTTCCTGAAAAAAACGTGCTGTGGCAGTTTCGCCGGGGCTCGGATTGGTTGCAATCTCTGTAAGCTGCACAAGCAGGCCCGGGCGGCCTCCTCGATGAGTGAGCCAGCGATCAAACCATGATGATTGAACCGGGATGGAATTGAGTGCGAAGAACAGGATGTCCGCGTCGGCGGCGTTGAGCGCTGCCCGTTCGCCAAGTTCGGGTGCGTTCAGGTACTCCATGCGCCACCAGTAAAACTCAAACTCGATATCGGTCCAGAATTTCTGCACGAGAAAGTCACAGGCGGCAGTGGCGCGGTCGCGGGCTTCATTGTCTTCATATACTACAAGCACATGGCAATGATCCTTGCCTTGCAGACTTTTGACGATCTTACTGGTGACGTCTTTCATCGTTTAATATGACCGAAGGGAAATGTTGCAACGTACAACTTCGACACACGGATCGGCCGCTCGGTACAAGGTCAGCCTCTTGCACGCAGACGCAAGGACATTTTTTGACTAGATATCCACAGGTATTGTCTTTGGAAAGCCGGCTCTCTATGGACGGCGACTTGGGATACGACGTGTCACTGTCGATATTCCCAGCGCTAACAGGGCTTCCACATTTCGCTATGTTCGCGCTAAAGACTGGAGACGGCCTGCAATGTGGCGATGATCACGGCGAAAGGCGTTCGATCTTCCACCGGCCATTTGCCTGTCTGCTGTAGCTAAAACGGTCGTGCAATCGGCTGGCACGTCCCTGCCAGAATTCCACACGTTCGGGCGTCAGAACATATCCACCCCAAAATGGCGGCAGGGGAATGTCTGTCGGGAACTTTTCAGCGGCCTGCTTCCAGAGTTTTTCAAGGGCATCCCGACTATCGACGGTGGAGGTCTGGTTGGACGCCCATGCTCCGAGCTGGCTGCCGCGTGGACGACTCTTGAAATAGGCCTCAGATTCTTCACGCGAAAGTTTTGTGACGGTGCCGGCGACGCAGACCTGACGTTCCAGTTCCGGCCAAAAAAAGGTCAGCGCGGCATTTGGATTCGCGGTGAGTTCGCGACCTTTTCGGCTTTCGTAGTTGGTGAAAAAGATGAAGCCCCGTTCATCCGCGCCTTTCAACAGGACAGTTCTTGTTGAGGGGCGGCCCTGTTCGTCCACGGTGGCGAGAGTCATTGCATTAACATCGGCGGGCGGGTGGCCGAGCAGTGCGAACCAAAGTTTGTAGGTGGCGATGCCGAGTTTTCGCCAACGGTAGCCGGATTGAGCAGCGTCGGAAAACCATGAACGGAATTGGGTCAGTGGATCGGCGGAGAGATGTCCGTGATCGAGTTCTCCGGCGCGGTAGTCTTTTCGCAACTTGGCAATGTCCATGCCAGCGTAGGTTACAACGTGGACAGAGCAACATCCATCTCGAAGCACAGCGGAATTGTGTTCCGGGTTTTCCACTACATGTGTTCCGTATTGAATGTGTCGTGAATCACGCAGGATTCTCTGAAGTTTGATTCCGTGAGTGTTAAGCTGACTGCGCATTGGTGACATGAAGTTGTTGTTTAAACTGGCGGGATACGCTGACGGGTGTTTTATCTCACGGCTTGCATTGCTGGCCGTTGGGATTCCGTTGTGCAGTGGGTTCGTCCCGGAGGCGCAGGGGACACAGCCAGTTGTCGCGATTCATGATTCGGAATACACCCGTGCGTTGGAAAACATCAACGCATCCGGTGCAACCCCGACAGGTCCTGGCACGACGGGAAAACAGTGGTGGACGACTGATTGGCATTATTTCGTGATGCCGGAAGCCGTTAAAGAATCTCTAAAATCTGACGGCACAAAGTTTACTGTCATTGGAGATTCAAACATCATCTCGGGCACACTTTTAACAAGTGGGCTTCCCACGTATCCCATCGTCATCAGTCTCGCGTCCGAGGCCATCCTGGATAGCGAGATTGCGCAATTTACAAACTACGTGGCTGCGGGTGGATTTCTATTTGTCGGCTCGTCTGCATTTACTCGCAATACCAACGGCACGGCACGTGGTGACTTCGCGTTTGCAACCGAGATGGGTGTGCACTCTTTGAATTCTGCGCTCAGTAATTGGGGGCAAAGCAGTACCTACACGAAGCAGGTGGAACATCGCATTCATTCGCATGTACCCTCGGGAACATTAACATGGCGCTTGCCTTCCTCTTCCGATGAAACGCCATGGGGAATCT
Organism: uncultured Bifidobacterium sp.; assembly: GCA_964429665.1. Lineage (GTDB taxonomy): Bacteria > Verrucomicrobiota > Verrucomicrobiia > Limisphaerales > JADLHS01 > JADLHS01. The sequence continues at coordinate 2,824 of CAYSDO010000284.1, read as the reverse complement.
CGACGGGGCCGTCCAAACCTTCATCGCAGGCACAAGCTCCGCACGAAGTCTGGCGCGTGGTAAACAGCAATGCGACTGTGTTGGCTCAAGGTGATGCGTCACCATTTCTGACGGTCAAACAATATGGCAAGGGCTATTTCATCTACTGTGCAGCGATGCAACCGCTTTTGGGGAATGGCGGGTATGCGCCGACCATGTATGCCTACTTGACGATGCGGCGGAGCATCGAATGGGCATTCGAATCTGCAAACACTCCGGTTATGAAAATCAGTCCGTGGCCTTTCGCCTACGACGCTGCCTTCATGATTCGCCACGACCTGGAGAATCTTACGAACGAGATCGCTGCCATCCAGTCATCGGCCCAGCTTGAATTTAACAATGGTGGAAAAGGGGACTATTACTTTTGCACAGGCACTTTGAGAGAAGACGCGTCGCCGACTTACAACACCAACACCATCGTGCAAGGCATGCGCAGCGCAATGACAAACTATGGGGCAACTGTCACCACGCATCATGGAGGGTTGAAGAATCCCAACTATGCTCCGATCGCGCGTACCGATTACGATTACTGGCATTGGGGAACGGATGAAGCTTTGGACGTCACACCGCCGGGTTATTCCAGTGGTTCAAATTATGCCTACGCGTCGCTTTCCGCTTCTTTTCAAGATATCGAGTCATGGTTATCAGGGTCGATGTCAAATGGGATGCGGATATGGTGCGCGCCGTATTTTAATGGCACACGCGAGGGTTCAATGAACATTCAATCCCAGCTTAACGTGAAGATTGCAGGTGAACAAAAAGTTGCGCCGTTTCCGCACTGGACGCTTTCAACGGTCACTCCCAACAAGAGATTTTCCATTCTGAGCGAACCGTTGAGTGACTGGTTTGTTGGTTCACAGATTTCACACTCCATGGAAGCTGGCCATAACACTTCAACCGTCCGGGCGGAAGTGGATTTCTACTACAACCTCGGCGCACTCATCAACCAGTACTCACACACGCTCTCCACAGGACTTGGACCTTCCGGCTCGACGGCGACGGATTACCTGCTCTACACGACGGATACGAATCGTTTCCCCCGGTTGTGGTCGGCGAACGGGATCGGGATTTACAATTGGTGGATGCAACGTTCCAACGTGCAAATCACGGTGAACTACACCACGAATGACAACCAGTTTTCAGCTCAATTTGGTATTTCAGGTTCAACGAGTACAAACACCGCTGTCGAACTGGTTACGCCTGTCACGTCTGGTTTCTGCAATCTTCAGGTGTTTACCAATGGTGTGCTTGCACCGACGAACATTTATCGCACGCAAGGACAGATCGTCCGCCTACGTGTAGGGACAACCGTCACCAATGCGACGATCAACTACTATTTGCAATCGGCCGCAGCAGTTGTTTTCTCGGAAAACTTTGACGCCGGGAGTACACCTTCACTGCCTGCTGGCTGGAGCACTTCAACGAGTGGATTTCAGTCACCCTGGGTAACTCAATCTGCCGTGTCGGACACCGCTCCAAACGCTGCATTTTCGGCCAATGCATCCAATGTCGGGGTCAATGAACTGGTCACGCCGTCAATAAATCTTTCACCCGGACAAGCGGTCATTGCATTTAGGAACAATTACAACATGGAGGCTGGTTCTGGCGGCGTGGGGTATGACGGCGGAGTGCTCGAAGTCAAGATCGGCACTAACGCGTATCAGGACATCATTGTTGCAGGGGGAAGTTTTGTCAGTGGCGGCTATAATTCACTCATCGACTCCGGATTTGGAAATGCGTTAAGCAATCGGCAGGCATGGAGTGGAAGTTCAGGGGGCTTTATCACCACGGTGGCAAATCTTCCAACACTTCTTTCCAATAGCGTCGTGAAGTTTCGTTGGCGCTGTGGGACGGATGATGGCGGTGTGAGCGGAAACGGATGGCGGATTGATGGAGTTGTGGTCACTAACTTTGTCTGCAACTGCTGCGTTGTTGGCACAAATCCACCATCGCTCCCGGTTCAAACAAACCGGACAGTGAACGAGTTGAGTCCTCTTTCCGTTACTAACACTGCCACGGACGCGGACCTGCCGAATGACTTTTTGATTTATTCCCTACAAAACCCGCCCGCAGGTGCCGCCATCGACTCGAATGGGATAATCACGTGGACGCCTTTGGAATCCCAAGGCCCGTTCACAAATAATTTAACGACCATAGTTACTGACAGCGGAGGTCGAACTGCTACGAACAGTTTCTCCGTCATAGTTAATGAAGTAAATTCCGCTCCGACGCTGCCCCCGCAGGGCGATCGCTCGGTCAGTGAGCTGACAACTCTCACTGTCATCAATGCAGCGAGCGATACGGACCTGCCGGCGAACAGCCTGACTTACACGCTGGTTGCCGCGCCCGTCGGAGCGACTATTTCCACCAACGGAGTGATCAGTTGGACGCCTGGCGAGGCGCAAGGGCCGAGCACGAACACGATCACGACTGTTGTAAGCGATGGCGTGCTGAGTGCGACGAACAGCTTTACTGTGACTGTGAGCGAGGTGAATGTTGCCCCGGTATTTGCTGGAACGCCAGGCAGCCAGAACGTGGCCGAGCTTGCGACGCTGACGGTGCCGAACAACGCGACGGATGCGGATGTTCCAGCCAACACACTGGTCTATTCGTTGCAGAATGCACCATCGGGTGCGGTGATTTCGACGAATGGCGTGATCACGTGGACGCCGACGGAGGCACAAGGTCCAAGCACAAATACAATCACGACGATTGTGAGCGATGGCGTGCTGAGTGCGACGAACAGCTTTGTGGTGACGGTGACTGAGGTGAACGTGGTGCCTGT
>CAYSDO010000283.1:0-6110 GCA_964429665.1 uncultured Bifidobacterium sp. | reverse complement strand
AAAAACTTAACAACGTGCTGGCTCCCGGCGGAGCCCTCTTCGTCGGCGCGGCAGAACTCCCGCTCGTCACCGAGAGCGGATTCGTCAGTGCGAACATGCCGATGGCCTTCGCGTGCCGGAAACATGATCCCGCAATCAACAACGTGGATTCGGCCCGGAGTCACAGACCCGCACGCGCGTTGCCGCCTGTCGTCGTCATTTCAAGCCTGCCAGTCGAAGCATCCAAATCCCACAAACCTGCGGCCGTCCATAGCACGCCTGGCCTTCCCTCCGACCTCGAGGCAGCACAGCAACTCGCAGATGCCGGAGAACTTGCCGAAGCCTCGGTTGTCTGCGAAGCACACATCGCCGAGCACGGACCGACGGCGCATGCCTATTATCTCCTCGGTTTGATCCGCGATGCCGCCGGCGAAGCCGATGCCACCACGTTCTATCGCAAGGCGCTCTATCTTGATCCGAATCACCACGAAGCCCTCGTCCACCTGGCGTTGTGGTTGGAAAAGAACGGCGACATCGAAGGCGCGCGAACTTTCAAACGACGCGCGCAACGTCTCGGAGAAAAGGAAACCACGCCGTCTGGGAAATGAAACGATGAGCATGCCCCTTTTCCTCCTTACTCTTAATCTGCTTCTTAATCCTCCTGCAAGGAAAGGAGAGTTTAAGAGCAACAGCACACTCGCCGCGCATCCGTGACCCACCACAATCCATATTCATCCGGGAATACTGCGGCCTCACTCCCCGTTGCGACGAAAGGTACCTCTGCGCTCGCGCCGGTGCACGATTGCTGGAACACAATCGGCGTGGCGGGCAACGGCTCGTGCCGCGAACTCGTCCGTCACATTCATTGCCGCAACTGCCCCGTTCACTCTGCCGCCGCAGTGCAACTGCTGGACCGTCCGCTTTCGCCCGAATACCGGCGCGAGTGGACTGAACATTTTGCGCGCGAAAAGACCCTCACCACACCCGCGCGCGTTTCGGTGGTCATCTTCCGGATCGGCCTCGAATGGCTCTCGCTGCGCACGCAGGTCTTTCAAGAAATTGCCGAACGCCGCGCCATGCATTCGCTCCCGCATCGCCGACGCGGCATCGTCATCGGCCTCGTGAACGTGCGCGGCGAACTGCTCATCTGCGCCGCGCTTGATCGTTTGCTCGGCCTCGAATCCGCCATACCCGCGCCACGATTCCGCTCACGCACCGTGTTTGATCGGCTGCTGGTTTCGGACTGGAAAGGAAATCGTTTTGCCTTTCCGGTGGATGAAGTACAGGGCGTTCACAGGTTGAATCAGGAGGACATCCGCGAAGCGCCGTCCACCGTGGCCCGCTCCGCCTCGCGCTGTTCCTCGGGCGTGTTTCGCTGGCGCGACCAGACGATCGGCCTGCTGGACGCCGCGTCGCTGTTTGAATTGCTCAACAACAACCTCTCGTGAGCAAACGCGCCAACATCAACCCTTCCAGCATGTCCATGCAGGAACTTTTCCGCGTGGAAGCGGAGACACAGACGGCGCAGCTCACCAGCGGCCTGCTCGCCATTGAACGCACTTTGAAAGTTCCAGCCTCCAAGTTCCCGGCTCCGAGTTCTGGAGCAACGAACCCGGAGCTCGGAACTGTCCTGGAATCCCTGATGCGTTCTGCCCATTCGCTCAAGGGCGCGGCACGGATCGTCAATCTCGCACCCGCAGTCCAGGTGGCGCATGCCATGGAGGACTGCTTCGTGGCCGCACAACAAAACCTGCTCACTCTCGGTTCTCGACACGTGGACACGCTCTTGCGCGGCGTGGATTTGCTCACGAACATTTCACAGCATGACGAAAACTCGATTGACGGGTGGCTCAAGACACACCGGGCACGCGTGGAGTCATGGCTGAAGAACACCAGGGAATTCACACCAGCCAGCGAATCAGCGACGGGCACGAACCTCCCGGCCACGCTACAGACGAAATCGCCGGAAGTCGAATCACTGCCGCCTGGCCAGCCCGCCACAACAATCGACGCCACCACTAATCCCGACCGTGTGCTGCGCCTTACCGCGGAGAGTCTCAACCGCCTGCTCGGTCTCGCCGGTGAATCGCTTGTGGAATCACGTTGGCTACGCCCATTTTCCGAAAACATGCAACGCCTCAAACGGATGCAGGCGCGCATGGAACGAACGATTGACAGCTTGAGACAACTTGCGGGAAACGAGACGCTCTCCGAACCTGCACGCGCCAAGGTCAACGAACTGTTCACCCAAGCTGCTGAGGCGCGACAATTCCTTGTCGACCGTCTTGAAGAACTTGATCTGCACGACCGGCGCACCACCCAGCTGTCGCACAGGCTCTATCTCGAGGTCTTGCGCACGAGGATGCGGCCATTCGCCGATGGCGTCAGCCATTTTCCGCGGATGGTTCGCGACCTCGCCCAAAGTCTCGGCAAGAGTGTCCGCCTCGAACTCGTCGGCGAGAACACACAGGTGGATCGCGACATCCTTGACCGGCTGGAAGCTCCGCTGGCGCATCTGCTCCGCAATGCCGTGGATCACGGTTGTGAATTTCCATCCGAACGTGCGGCGATCGGGAAACCTGAGGAGGCCGTCGTTCGCCTTGAAGCGCGCCACAGCGCAGGCATGCTGCAAGTGATCGTTTCCGATGACGGCGCGGGCCTTGATATAAACCGCGTTCGACGCGCCATCATTGCCAAAAAGCTCGTCGCCCCTTCACTCGCCGAGCGCATGACGGATTCTGAACTGTTGCAATTTCTTTTCCTTCCAGGTTTCACCCTCAAGGAAACAGTCACGGAGATTTCCGGGCGCGGCGTTGGCCTCGATATCGTGCAGAACATGGCCCGTGGCGTGCGGGGCAGCGTACGCGTCACGGCCAATCCCGGTCGCGGCATGAGATTCCAACTGCAACTTCCGCTCACGCTCTCGGTCTTGCGCGCGTTGCTGGTCGAGATTGGCGGTGAGCCTTACGCTTTTCCACTCGCGCAATTGCTGAACACACTCAAACTCCCCCGCGAGAAAGTTGAAACACTTGAAGGCCGCCACCATTTCCGGCTTGGCGAACAGCACATCGGATTGCTTGCGGCCCACCAGGTCTTTGAATGTCACGACGTAAAACCACCCGAAGCTGATCTGCCGATTGTGGTGCTCGGCGACCGCAACTCACGTTACGGATTGCTGGTGGACAAGTTTCTCGGCGAGCGCGAACTCGTGGTTCAACCACTGGATGCGAGGCTCGGCAAAGTGAAGGACATCAGCGCTGCTGCGCTCATGGAAGACGGCGCACCCGTATTGATCGTGGACGTGGAAGACATGGTGCGTTCAATCGAGAAGCTCGTGAGCAGCGGTGAATTGGCAGGTGTGAGTCCGACGCTCCTGGGCACGGGCCGGCAGAAACGAAAACGGGTTCTCGTGGTGGATGATTCGCTCACGGTTCGCGAACTTGAACGGAAACTTCTCATCACGCGTGGCTATCATACAGACGTGGCCATTGACGGCATGGACGGCTGGAACGCCGTGCGCTCGGGCGAATACGATCTCGTCATCACGGACGTGGACATGCCGCGGATGGATGGCGTGGAACTGGCAAGCCTGATAAAGAAGGATCCGCACCTCAAGTCACTGCCCGTGATGATTGTTTCCTACAAGGAACGTGAGGAGGATCGGCTGCGCGGCCTCGAAGCCGGCGCCGATTATTATCTGACCAAAGGCAGCTTTCACGACGAAGCCCTGATCGAAGCGGTGATTGATTTAATCGGAGAACCGGAGGCATGAACGCCCCAACTCTTAATCTTAATCTTTTTCCTAATCCTCTGCTAATGAACGGAGAGATTAAGATCAGGATCAAGACACCGAACAGGCTGCGCATTCCATGAGAATTGCCATTGTAAATGATGCTCTGATCGCAATCGAAGCCCTGCGCCGGTCCATCGTCCGTGAAGGCAGGCATCAGATCGCGTGGATCGCGCAGGACGGCGAGGAAGCTGTCGCGCGCTGCCTGAAGGACAAGCCCGATCTCATCCTGATGGATTTGTTCATGCCGCGCGTGGACGGCATCGAAGCCACGCGACGCATCATGGCCCAAAAGCCGTGCGCCATCATCGTAGCCACGGCAAATGTTTCGGATCATCCCGCAAAAGTTTTTGAAGCGATGGGCGCGGGTGCGCTTGACGCCGTAAGCATTCCCATGTGGGGTGAATCAGAGATGCTCGACGGAGGAAAGTCCCTCCATTCCAAAATCGAAAACATTCAACGCCTCATCCGCGAACCTTCAAAAGCGACGAAATCTTCTACAAACCTCAACAACACGTCATCCACCAGCGCTACTCGTGATCAGAAGGTTGTCGCCATCGGTGCCTCTGCCGGCGGACCGACTGCTGTCACAACTATTCTCTCCGCGTTGCCGGAGAATTTTCCCGCAGGCATCGTCATTGTGCAGCACGTGGACAAACAGTTTGCTTCCGGACTGACCGCATGGTTTGGCAATCACACCAGGTTGCGTGTTCGCGTCGCCGAGGAAGGTGATCATCCTGAGCCAGGCAGCGTGTTGCTTGCGGGCCGGGACAAGCATCTCGTCTTCAGTGCGCCAAATCGCATGAGTTATTCGGTGCAACCAACGGAGTGCTCTTACCGTCCGTCCGTGGATGTATTTTTCAGGAGCGTGGCAAAGCACTGGCCGGGGAAGGCCGTTGGTGTGTTGCTTACCGGCATGGGACGCGATGGCGCTGAGGGCTTGAAAACGCTTCGTGACCGCGGCCATCATACAATTTCACAGGACAAAGGCAGCAGCGCCGTGTATGGAATGCCAAAGGCCGCCGCCGAGTTGAATGCCGCCACGGAAATTTTAGCGCTGGACAAAATCGCCCCGCGCCTCACGAATATGTTCAAACCAGATGTCAGACGAACCAGTTAATCCAAGTCCGGTCGAGGACGAGTCGAAACAACACCCGCCCGAGTACCACGTCATGGTGTTGCTCGTGGACGACCAGGCCATGGTGTGTGAAGCCGTCCGACGCGCCCTCGCCAACGAGAACGACATTGATTTTCATTATTGCTCGGACGCGCGCGATGCCATGAACGTCGCTGCGCAGATCCGACCCACGGTGATTTTGCAGGACTTGATCATGCCCGGGATTGACGGTCTCACTCTCGTCAACCAGTTCCGCTCCAACCCTGTCACAAGAGACATCCCGATCATCGTTCTTTCCACCAATGAGAATCCCCAAGTCAAAGGTCATGCGTTTTCCATTGGAGCGAACGATTACATTGTCAAACTGCCGGACCGCCTTGAACTGATTGCCCGGATCCGCTATCACTCGCGTGCCTACCTCAATCAGTTGCAACGCGACGCGGCCTACCGGGCCCTGCGCGAAAGCCAGCAGCAACTCATCAATGGCAACGCCCAGCTCATCGCTTTGAACCAGAAACTCGAGGAAGCCACTATCGCAAAGTCTGCCTTCCTCGCCAACATGAGCCACGAAATCCGCACGCCAATGAACGGCGTCATCGGCATGATTTCGTTGCTGCTTGATACCGAACTTACCCACGAACAACGGGAGTACGTGGAAGGCACGCGCAGCAGCGCCGACGCACTGCTCACCATCATCAATGACATCCTCGACTTCTCGAAGATCGAAGCCGGCAAACTCGAACTCGAACATCACCCTTTTGAAGTTCATACCTGCATCGAGGAAGCACTGGACCTGCTCTCGCCGAAGGCGGCTGAAAAGGGTCTGGATCTCGCCTATCATGTTGACGACTCCATCCCGAAGATTCTCGTCAGCGATGTCACGAGATTGCGACAGATCCTTGTCAACCTCATTGGCAACGCGGTCAAGTTCACACAGCACGGTGAAGTTGTTGTAGATGTTGCGTCCGCAGCACACGGGCTTCGGAGCGCGGATCCTGGTCGTGAGCAGGACACGGAATTTCTCCGCCACCCTGAACAATGGCTGTTGCACTTCAGAATTCGCGATACAGGCATCGGCATCCCGCTCGACAAGCAGCATCGCCTCTTCAAATCTTTCCAACAGGTGGATGCCTCGACCACGCGCCATTTCGGCGGCACGGGCCTCGGCCTGGCGATCTGCAAACGCCTTGTTGAACTCATGGGCGGGCGCATCTGGGTGGAGAG
>CAYSDO010000282.1:0-6116 GCA_964429665.1 uncultured Bifidobacterium sp. | reverse complement strand
CGCGATGAAGCGATACGGATGCGAGCGATCCCAGCTCGGGAACGTGTTCGTGGAAAAGCGCGAGTGAACCAGTGCCAGCGCCGAAGTCATTTCCGGGTCGCGCAGGTCGGCGAAATATTTCTCCACCTGCTCTGGCATCAACATGCCTTTGTACACCGCCGTGCGCGATGAGAGGCTTGAAACGTAAAACCATTTCCCACCGAGCATGAACGGACTGTAACGGATGCGTTGCTCCGCCACCTTGCGGATCACGTAAAGTTTCCGCTCGAACGCCAGATCGTCGGTGATGGGCGGATTACGACCAACGAACACCTGCATCATGAACGGCTCGGCAGCCTGCGCAGTTTTTCCGAGCGAAGAATTGTCCGTCGGGATGTCGCGCCAGCCGATGAGGGTCTGACCCTCTTCGGCGATGATTTTCTCCAAGGCTTTTTTGACTCCTTCGCGCTCGGTTTTATCCTGGGGCATGAACAACATCCCCAAACCGTACTGACCAAACGCAGGAAGTTTGAAGCCGAGGTTGGCCGTGGCCTTGACGAGGAAATCGTGCGGCATCTGCATGAGGATACCCGCGCCGTCTCCCGTGTTCGCCTCGCAACCGCACGCGCCGCGATGATCGAGGTTCACCAGAATCTTCAGCGCATCAGAAACGATGGAGTGTGACTTGCGCCCCTTGATGTTGACCACGAAACCGACACCGCACGAGTCATGTTCAAACGCCGGATCGTAAAGGCCCTGTTTAGGTGGCGGGCCGAGCCTCACAGGTTGGTTCAAACTGCCTTCGTAATTTCTACTGTTCATCGCTTCTTTTGTTGACTCCGAACAATCATTCAGAAAATCCATTTATTTTTTACCGGAACCTTCGGTGGGTGCAATCCTTCTTTTGGTAAATCACGAGAGAACCAGCGCTGATTTCACCAATGAGTTTATCACTTCCTGCTAATCCGCTGTTGGCGCTCACCGTGCAGGGCTGAAATGAAACACGTGCGTCGCGTGCGCCTTGGCGTCGAGGTAAAGCCCGTCCAGATTGAGTTCGTTGCCTGATCGAACGTACATTTCCCCGCCAATCAAGTCGTTCATTGTCCAGTCATGGCTGGCCAGATCCTGAATATCCAGTGTGACATAGCACTGGCTTGAATGGGGGGCGAGATTAACCACCACCAGATCAAAGTCCGGCCCTTTCGCCTGCCACTGCACGACAATGAAATTCAATCCGGTCGGGTTATCCGCCCACGCAGCCCTTGGTCTGAGAATGCTCGCCCTGCCCTTGCCCACGCTCGTTGGCTCCAAGGCGAACAGGATTGCTTCATATCCGTCCAACACTTCACGATTTACTTCCTCCACCGGCCGGCGTGAGAGTTGAACCGGCACTTTTATTTTCGCGCCGGTGAACTGCCCCTCGTGAAGCATCCTCATTCCCGGCAAAGCCAGGATTGTCAGAACGGCTGCACAATTCTCGGCAGGAGAAAGTTTTTCCGCCGCGCGCGGTTCGTCGTGGTTTTCGATAAAATGGACCGAGTGCGTTACGTATTCGATTGGTGACTCCAGCACTCGCCGCTGCGCCCATGAGTGATTCCGCCAGATCAAGTCATCGTAGAGCGACTTGTCATACGTGAAATCAAAACCGAGAGATTGCAGGTGGCCTTCCAATCCCCAATAAACCTCCGCCATGAATAAAAATCCCGGATTCGCTCTTTTCACGGCAGGAATTGCATCCGTCCAAAATTCACCCTCGGGTGCATCGGGTACCGTCGGTAGATGTGACCATGTACGCGCTATGACGTCGTTCAACAACAGCATCGCCATGTCGCAACGCACGCCATCACAACGGCCCGCAACGGATAGTAGCAGTGATTTCATCGCGGCCCGTGTAGCGGCCCGCCGGTAATCCAGTTGAGCGACATCTGACCATGGGGGGAAATACGGATCCTTGGCGTTCGCTATCCATTTTGTTCCGGAAGAAGTCTGCTGCGCAAATGTGCCCTCAATCCTCGTCGCGCTTTGCACAAACAACTCAGGTCGTTGCGCCACCCACGGATGATCGAAGCCAACGTGATTTGGCACGAAGTCCAGGACAAGTTTCATCCCCAGACCGTTTAGCCGCGCGCGAAATTGTTTCAAACCGGCATCGCCACCCATTGCCTGCGGCACGGAGTAATCTGCGATCGAGTAAGGCGAACCACCTACATCTTTCTCAGTCCAGCCAGGAATCATCCAGTCGTAGGCGCTGCGAAGATTCGGTTCTTCAATCGCTTGTTGCCGCGCGCGCGCGCCCGTTGCCCAGACGCCCATGAGCCAGATGTGCGTGAAACCGAGACGTTGCCATTGCTCGAATTCCGAGTCCGGCACGTTGGCGAACGTCACAGCACGACCTGTCCGGTCCGACAATGATCGCAACCAACAGCGTGAATTGATTTGGTAAAGAAGCGGGTGTTCCATTTATTCCCGTGCGGACATTAGGCAAGAAATGCGCGCATCGCAATTCCAAAACCTCCACGATCACCATTGGACTGAACTTTTTTCGCAAGAACCAGCGTCTTGGAACACGCGGACGTGGTCGTCCACACCCCCACCTACTTCGGCAGGAACTCCACCTCCAGCCCGGACTGGCTGAAAAGATTCTTCAACTGCGACTGCGCCCGTTCCTCGGCGTCCTTGAGAATTCCAGCCGTGCGCGCCGCACGTCGGATGTCATCCACTGCGATCTGCCGGGCGTTTTGTTCGAGGTCCTTGTCAAACGTACGCAACAGGCCAGTTGTCCGCTCCACCACGCGTGTCTGGCGATCATCGAGATAGGCATCTGTGATTTGAGGATTCGGCAGGCGGATCACAACCTTCTTCTCCGATACCTGCAGGTCTTCGGGTTTGAGTTGATCAAAGTTGACGCCAGCCTTGACGATGCCGTTCGCGACGAGCAACACGCGATTATCTCCAAACCATTTTGCGTCCTCCATGATGACGACCTTTTCCATCACGTATTTCACCGTGACGAGTTGCGAGAGTGTTTGAACCTGTCTCAACACGGTTGCAGATGGCAGCGCGCGGGGACCTGCACCGCCAGAGATGAATCGCGGCACAACCACACCAAGCCAGATGCCTCCAAGGAACATGGCCGCCAACCCGAGCATCACGAGGAAGATGTGTGACTTTTTCATTAACGAATTAAGCTGTGCAATCCGCGAGGTCGTCAAGCGCGAAGCCGCCACCAATCACTGCGTCGCAAACAATTCCAATCCGGCAAAGAGTTCCAACATCCCCACAAAATGCGCGCAATTCCCCTGCCCCGTCACCAATCCAAACCCCTCGCCATAAGCGCGGCCATTCGCCACGCACGCATCCGTGCGACACTCGGCCATCTGCTTCTCCACCGCGTGCAACACATCCGCGCGTTCGCCATCCACCTCATATTTCCAACCGACTAGCTTCGCCTTCGCATACCAGCCTCGCAGTTCCGCAATGACTTTCGGCGTCGGCACAAGCTCGGCGAGCAACGTCCCCGCGCGCGTGGAAATCTTTCCTGACTTGATCTCGCTCAATCCGCCATCGGGCGAGCGAACCCAGATTTTTCCGAACTTGAAATCACTCACCGCTGCCGCATGAAACACCATATCCACAGGCCCGCGACTCATTGCCTGCAACCGTTCGCGCAGATTATTCGTGGTACTGAACTGCTCGACGTGCTGCGCGCGGCGCTCACCGCAGTACGTCGCCTGTTCGCCAACGAGCAGCGTCACATGATGTCCGCGAGCCGCCAGGAAATTTCCCAACTCAGTGCCAAGTCTGCCTGTGGAAAAATTCGTGAGCCGACGGACGTTGTCCATCGTTTCGTACGTTGGTCCGGCTGTGATGATGCAATTCATTTTGTTGTCGGCCATTCAATGCCGTATAGCTTTGCAAAGCGTCGCCGATGCAGCGCGCCGTCCAGATAATCGTAATGACCCGGAACAATCCAGCGCGGATTAAGTCGTCGAATCTTCTCCACGCTTACAGGAAATAGTTCCGGCGCACTGTTCAGAATTGCCGGCGGCTTGTGGACATTGAAGAAATAGCTGGCAAACATGTCGCCGCTGAACAGCAGATCGTGCCTTGCACTGTAGTATCCGCAATGACCCAGCGTGTGACCGGGAAGATGAACCACACGCAGGCCGCCCCAGAACGGGAGTTCCTGGCCATCCGTAATGAACTCGTCCACCGTCGCCGCGCGATGGCGAAACAAAAACCGGCCAGCTGCTTCAAGCCGTCCGCACCAGCGAGTGACACCGGTGTAGGGATAGTTCCCGGCGACATGCCGTGTCTCCTCCAAGTGTGCAAAAGCTTTTGCCCCGCTCCACTCTTTTAGCCACGCAAGGTTTCCGGCATGATCCAGATGGCCGTGCGTGAGAAAAACCGCCTTGATCGAACCTGGATTGAGTCCAAGTTTGCAAATCAGCCGACGTATGAGGAATGGTTCGCCCACCATCCCGGCATCAATCATCACGCTGTCGTCACCGTTTTCAAGCAGATGGCAGCAGCCCATCACACCACGAATTGAATGCAGCTTGGCGGGAACGTTTCGCACGCGGCTGCCTTTCCCAAGTTTACTTCAACGCCGCCCAGACACGGTGGACATCGTCATGTTCGTCCAATTCGTGCAGGAATTCTCCAGCCTCGGCTTTTTGCGCCTCGGTGAGTTCAGGAAATTGTTTTGGCACGTAACCAAGTTCACTCGTCACAACGGTCCAACCATTTGATGAAAGCCATTTTGCAACGGCGTGAACCGCTGTGCGCTCACAAATAAATCGCGCGCCTGATGCTTCCGGCGGAATATCGTCGTTCTGATCGCTGGTGAGAGGTTCAACTTCATTGGCACCAGCCTCGATGGCCGCCTCCTCATGATCCACGTTCGCATCCGGATGATGCGCCTCCACCAGTCCCACGTGATCGAACAGAAACTTGTTGCTGCCCGCAGTGCCGAGTTGGCCTTTCTTGAACAAAACACGAACTTCCGGAGCAGTTCTGTTCACGTTGTCGGTATAAACTTCTACTATCACCGGCACGTTGTGCGGCGCCTTGCCCTCAAAAACGACGTGTTCCATGATGAGTTTTTCATCACCGATGCCCGCACCTTTGTTGATGGCGCGTTGAATTGCATCCTTGGTCACGCTTTCCTTTTTGGCCTTCTCCACGGCTGTGAACAGCCGTGCGTTCATGGCCGGATCGGCCCCGCCCATCTTGGCGGCAACGGAGATTTCGCGGACGAGCTTTCCAGTGGCGCGCCCCTTCTTCAGGCCAGCCACCAGACGTTTTGCATGCAACCATTGTCTTCCCATCCCGCAAGACTAACGGTTTGGAGATGCGGCGACAAGTCGCGGTTGATGCACGGAAGAATCGCGACCAACTGATTCGAACACCGAAGCCCGCAACGATTTCACGTCGCCATCTTCGTTTCGTCTTTGGGTCTGCCGCGAAAGATTACATCCACCACGTTTCGGATGAATTGCTCGTCCGCCACACCTTCAGTCGCCTCTGCTGGAAAGGCCACCTTTGCATGAAAATGAGAGGCCAGTTCGGAAAACAATTCAACACGCGCCACCGGATCAAACTCATCCCGCCGCACCAGGGCCGCCAACGCCACCGATGCCTCGGAGGAGCTGACCTGCTGCCGCAATCGCGCTGCCAGATGCGGATGTTGCCGGAGCGAATTAAATTTGCCCGCGAGCAGTTGATCCAGGTCCGGCTCGGATATTTTTGGCACACGAACAACAATGGTGTTCGCCGCAATGTCTCCGAGCCGCTGGCATTTCGGACTGAACCAACACACAAGCCCGCCAACAAAATAGAGCGCGGGTAGTGAATCCACGAAACGAAGGAGGTTGCGCGTCACAATTTGATTGAACTGAAGCCGCAACCCTTCCACATCCACGACTCGCAGTCGAAACGCCTTCTTGCCGATGGTCTGACCGCGCAGGGACCATTCGCACACGATTCCGTAACCAACGCCGATGACAAAGAAGCCGATCATGTACAATCCCTGCGCAAAGTCCGGGCTGAGGATCGCCAGCAGACCAATAACCAGGTTGACGATCATGTTGATCACCACGATGCAACAAAGGTCAACCAACCACGCCAGGAATCTC
>CAYSDO010000281.1:0-6141 GCA_964429665.1 uncultured Bifidobacterium sp. | reverse complement strand
GCCGGGTTTTTGCGCGGGCCGCAACACCTCGCAAAACGCGGCCCGCGTGTCCGCCAGGACACAGCCCGTCTCGCTGGCGATCTCGCGCAGCGCGGCGGAGTACTCGTCCATTTTCTTGTTCCCAGCGCTCGTCAGGTCCTCCTGGATCACCGTGCCGCTGAACAACGCGACCTTCGCGCCGTTTTGCCGAATCCGATGAATTATCCCGCGGACCTTCTCCTGGAACAGCGGCAGGGGCACGCCCTTCGGGCCGTCGCCCGCTGGGTGTTCGGAGAAGCCGTGGTTGATGTCGTTCACGCCAGCGCTGATGGTCACCCAGTCGGGCTGAAAGCGGAGCACGTCACGTTGCAGCCGATCGTCCATCAGGACAGCCGTATCGCCGCCTTTGCCGGCATTGGCGATGAAGATGGTCTTGTTCGGATAAACCTCCGCGAGAATCAGGCGCGTCGTGTTGACGTAACCGTCCGGGTCCTCGCCTTCGGTCAGACTGTCACCGAGCATCACGATTTGCTGACGGTCCTTCAGCAACAAACCCGCGACCATTGGGGTTGCCGTAAGAAAAATGAAAAGGGCCAGTCCAATCTCGTAGAATGGCTTTGCCAGCTTGAGTGTCATCTTGGGACGCACTTTTTACTTGGGCACAGTTGCCTGACTCACCTTGGTTTGGTGCAGGCGAATCGAGCGAACCTTGATATTCCGGAAAGCGACTTGTCCGTGATCGCCCTGCAACGCGATGGCGCCCCTCTTGTACGTCCCGAAGTCCGGGAACACGGCGAACTTGCTCTTGGCGACGCGGGCTTTGAAATCGTCGCTGCCCAGCACGTAATCGAAATACTTCACGCCGTTCATCTCGTGTTCGCACTTCTCTGGCGTAAGGAGCAGGCGGAAGTGATTCCACTCGCCGGCGGGCTTGGTCGCGTCGAGCGGCCTGCCGGTGGCGACATCGTTGGAGGTTCGGTAAAGCCCGAACAACCAACCGCTCTGCTCATCATTGCCGGCGGTGGCGTTGTCCTGGAGTTGCACCTCCGGGCCGGTCTCGCAGACGCCGCCGCGGTTCGTGCTGATGTGATAGATGATCCCGCTGTTGCCGCCCGGCGCGATCCGGTAATCGAGCTGCAATTCGAACCAATCGAACTCCCCAGGCGCGACTAGGTTGCCGGCGTTATGCGGGTCAACAACCACCACGGCACCGTCCTTCACCTGCCAACCGGCGCGGACGGTGTCACGGCGGAAATTGTGCCAGCCCGCCAGGTCCTGGCCGTTGAAGAGGAGTTTCCAACCGGCGGCCTGTTCAGCAGCCGTGAGGGTGTTTGGCGCAGCGTCTTCAGCCGCACGGCAGAAAGCGCCAGCCAGCAAGAGCGCGAGGATTGCTAAGTGGATTTGTCTCATGGCAACTGTTTCGCCTCGGCAGCAGCGAACGTGAGTCCGCTCCATTTTCCGAAAGTTAGAGCCAACTCACGGCGGCTGCTATGCCTTCCATCCGTGGCGGTTTTCTCGGCGGACGAATTTCTCCGCGGCTTTGCAGGTGGGCGATTTCATGTTCGGCCCGTCCCAGTCCACCTTGATGCCTTCGCCGACGCGCAACGCCACGCAGCCCAACAAAATTATCTCGGTGAGATACGCGGCGATATCGAAGTTGGAATAAGCCGGCGTGCCCTCGCGCATCATGCGAAACCATTCCTGCATGTGGCCGGGCGAACGCGGAATCGTCTGCGGCACGGCCCGGGCGGCTTCGTGCTTGTCGCCGCTGACCAACTCGCGTTCGCCTTTGAGGCAGAGCAGAAAACCAGCGCCATCATCGCCGGGCGAAAACACCTTGCCTTTGTCGCCGATGATCAGCGAACCGGATTCCGGCACGCTGCCCATCGTGGCGGCGATCTCCTCGACCGCCGCGCTCGGCGGACGCAACGGGCTGAGCGCGTCCTTGGGACTGCCGTCATACCACCAGAACTTGAGCGGCGGCAGGCCCTCTCGCTCAGGGAACTCGTAACGGATGCGCGAGGTCTTGGGAAAGCTCTCTGGGTAAAGCCGCGAAGCCAACTCGCACTCGACGGCGGTGGGATAGCCGAGTTTGAGCGCGCGGAACGGCATGTTCACGGTGTGGCAGGCCATGTCGCCGAGTGCGCCGGTGCCGAAGTCATACCAACCCCGCCAACGGAACGTGTGATAGGCGCGATCTTTGAATGGCCGTTTGGCTGCGGGCCCGAGCCACACATCCCAGTCCAGCCAGTCGGGCACGGGATCCTTGCCGGGCGGCCGATCGATTCCCTGCGGCCATTGCGGACGATTCGTCCAGACATGAAGTTGAAGCGGATTGCCGATGACGCCGGCTTGCACGACTTCGACCGCGCGGCGCAGGCTGTCGCCGGCACTGCCTTGGTTGCCCATCTGCGTAGCCAGCTTCTTCTCCGCCGCCAAACGCCGCAAAGTGCGCGCTTCGTAAACCGTCTGCGTCAGCGGTTTCTGGCAGAAGCAGTGTTTACCCATTTGCATCGCGATGGTGGACGCCAACCCGTGATGGTGATCCGGCGTGGAGACAGTGACGGCATCTATCTCCTTCCCCATCGAGTCGAACATCTTGCGGTAATCCTGAAACTGCCGCGCCTTCGGAAACTGCGCGGCTTTCCGATCGAGCGTTTTGCGCGACACGTCGCACATCGCGACGATCTCGCCGCCACACGCCGCCGCGTCATTGCTGTCGCTATCGCCTTTGCCGCCCACGCCGATGCAGGCGACGCGGATGCGGTCATTGGCGCCGAGCACGTTGCCGACGAACGGAAAACTCAACGCCGCGGCGCTGGCGGTGAGTGTGGTGCGACGAAGAAATTGTCGTCGGGGCATGGGTTGTGAAGCCTTTAACTGCCGAGTGGAGTTGCGTGTCGCGTTCATGTTTGCTTTCCCAGGAGTTGGCCCGACTCAGGAGGAACAAATTCCGTGAGAGCCACTGTCAAGCCTGAGCCTAAAGGAGGCAGCCTTGACCACAAAAGAAAAAACCGCTTGTCTCTCCAACCACGGTCTCCTGGTTAACTAAAATTTATCCAGAAAATTGATTGTCCGTTTCCGTGCCGGACGGCCATGTATAGGTAGATGATGAGCGATGACATGACGCTGGTGCGGGAGTTTGCCGCCACGCAAACCGAGCCGGCGTTTGCCGCGCTGGTGGAACGTCATCTCGGGCTTGTGCATTCGGCGGCGCTCCGGGAGGTGGGCGACCCGCATCTGGCCGAGGAGATTTCACAGGCGGTGTTCATCATCCTCGCGCGCAAGGCCGCCGCGCTCGGACCCAATACCGTGCTCTCCGCGTGGCTGTATCGCACCACGCGCTACGCGGCGGCGGACGCCCTCAAAGCCAGACGCCGACGACAAGCCCGCGAACAGGAAGCTCACATGCAATCCACCTTGAACGATCCGGACGCAGAATCCATGTCTCGCTCCACTTCAACCGGAGCGGACTGGGCACAACTGGCGCCACTGCTGGATGACGCCTTGAACGAGCTGGGCGAGACAGACCGCGCCGCGCTGGTACTGCGCTTCTTTGAAAACAAAACCGCCCGCGAAATCGCCACAGCGTTGCGGATGGAGGAAGAGGCGGCGCAGAAACGTGTGGCGCGGGCGCTGGAAAAATTGCGTGCCCGCTTTGTGAAACGCGGCGTGGCGCTGACGGCCACGGTCATTGCCGGAGCGGTGGCGGCAAACTCGGTGCAAGCCGCGCCGGTGGGTTTGGCGGTGACAGTCACGGCGGCAGCGACGAAAGGGGCAACCATGACAGCATCAATCGCTGCGGTTGTGAAAGGCACCATGGAAATGATGACTTGGTTGAAACTCAAATTTGCTACCTACATTGTCGCTGCTGTTGTGATCGCCGGTAGCGCAGTCGAACTTGCATTGCCAGAGCAAGTCACTGTGGAAAGCAGCGCATACTCAAGCCCACATTTTGCTGTGGAAGGTAGATTTGTCTGTTCGACATTCGCTGGCGAAAGACTTTTCAAAAAATCCGAGCGGCTCTTTTCCGTCGCTGTCGATGGCGACAAATGGGTGATTCGCACGATGTTCGCCGCCCAAACAAATCAGGTCAACAGGCCTAAATTCTTTGAATCATATTTTGATGGTGACGCTATTTATTCGTTGACCGCTTTCAGCAATTATGAGGTTGCAGAAACTGGTTCAGGTACTTTAAATGATTCAATGGGCACGGTGATCAAAGGTGACGTGCCTGAGTTTGATGCTTCGTTTATCCAAATAATATGGATGGCGTACTGCTCGGGTAGGTATTTTGCCTCAATTTCTTCAGGCCAGCCCATTAGCTCTTTGTTCGGTATCGAGCCATTGGAAGAAATGTCAGAGCCATTTCTAAGTGCATTTACGGATCAGAGCAACGATACGTTCGGATTGCCAAAAACTCTCGTACTATGGAACAAAGGAAAGATGTTGTCCTTCCGGCGAGTAGGGGACAATAAGGATGGTTTGTCCGTTAAGCAAGCTGTCAAAGATGCCCCTTATCCATTTAACTCCGGCTACACGAACTGCATACTTGAAGCAACGAAACATCAAATCGTTAGTAGTTATAGTGTTCCTGAGAGGTTCTCAGTGCGTTTCTTCAATCTACAGCCAGATTCGTCGAATTCATTGTCTTTAAAGCTCTCAATGCAATTCGAAGGAGATGCTTTGCTCATCAAAACAAAAGCTGCCGGAACTCTTAAGCCAACACAGCCAGGGACAAAAACTCTGGTGTTAGATAAGCGTATATTGACTGAGCAGGGTGGGGTTCAATCCTATTGGGCTTTGGATCGAAAGTGGTTGCCGCAGCATAACGTAGAATCATTAAAGACACGGACTGGAAGAGTTGAACAACCCATTAAGCACGGTTTTTCAAAACGAATGGTCATTTGGCTGTTATTAGTATTGGGAGTTGTTTTTGTGGTGGTCACACTGTTGCTATTCAAAAGTCCTTTGCCATTCGGGAAAGTGCAAGGCTGGCGCAATCCATGAAACCCTGCGAAATAGTTTGAAACGAATCCGTTTTCCCGTTGTCCTAATGTTCATGAAACCCCGACGCGCGTTCACGCTCATTGAACTGCTGGTCGTCATTGCAGTCATCGCCATTCTGGCGGCTTTGCTGTTGCCTACTTTGGGCAAGGCAAAGTCCAAGGCCGTTCAAATCCAATGCCAGGGCAATCTCCACCAACTGGGTGTCGGGGTGATGATGTACGCCCACGATGATCCGGGCGGGAACTTTTCGGACGCCATTGATGACACGAACGACAATGTGAACTTTCTGTATTCAGCCTACGTCCCCGAGCTGAAGACGTTCCTTTGTCCCGGTGCCGCAAACAACATCCGCCCGGACTTCAAGTTTCCGCATCCTGACACCGGCGTGCCTCAGTTGTTCGATCTTTCCGGTTATGCCGGGAATCGGACCAACTACGGCACCAGCTACGAGTTGTTTGGTTTCATGAACGCGTATTCCGGTTCGAGCAACTATACCGATGTGAAGATGGGCACGCGCATTCTCACGGCTTCCGGCGTCAGGAAAAGCATATCGAGCGTTCAAAACTACACCCACATGTTTGACACGTTTGGGCTGCGAGGAACCAAACCCGGACCATCGCAAATCTGGCTGCTGCCTGACGGCGATGATCCGCCAGGCCGGCAGAATTTCCCCGATCCACAGAACAACCACGGTGAGACGGGCGGCAACGTCCTGCATTGCGACGGTCATGTGGAATGGATTCCCACGAAGATTTATCTCTATCGCTACGAACTCTCGCAGGACGAACATCGGGATCAGATGCCGAGGAATTATCAGTGAACGGGTCGGTTCGTAATCTTGATCCTTTCCGAATAAGGCCAGACTAGAGTTCAAGTTCAAGAAAAAGATCAAGAGCCAGCCCATAGGCACGGAGATCACTTCTCAACTCCGTGTGGACTTTGTACGAACCTTCCGATAAAAAGCAGCCGGGTTATGCAATGCGCCTGCTCGATGCTCCAAACTGCGGCTCATCTCCGCGAAAGTTCCAACAAATTAGAAAGATCCAAATGGCTTCCCGACTTTTGGGTTGAACAGACATGGCCAGTGGCATTGGTCACCTTCTTGATGATCTTCAGCGTGTCCTCCGACCCGGACTCGATCGAGTAGCTGAA
>CAYSDO010000280.1:0-6145 GCA_964429665.1 uncultured Bifidobacterium sp. | reverse complement strand
GAGAAAAAAGGTTTGCCCACGACGTATTACCTGACCGTCGCGGAGAAACACATCCGCACGCACAGCGAACTGGCGCACGTCGAGTTCATCCCGCTCAACGACGTGAACGCCTTCAACCTCGGCAATCCGCTCGACGGCATCGCCGACGAAGGCAGCATTTTCATCCAAAGTCCGGAGACCGACCCGAACAAGGTCTGGAGTCACATCCCCGCTTACGGCCAGAAAATCATCCGCAACAAACGGCTCAAGGTTTTCTACCTCGACACCGTGAAGATCGCGAAAGAGATCGCGACCGAAGCCGACCTCCAGCAGCGCATGCAAGGCGTCTGCCTCGTGGGCATCTTCATCAAGGTGACGCCGTTTGCGTCGCGCTCGGGCATGAGCGACGAACAGGTGCTGGGCGCCGTGGAAAAATACATCCGCAAGTATTTCGGCAAACGCGGCGAAACCGTCGTGCAGGAAAACCTGAAATGCGTGCGCGAAGGCTTGAAGAGCGTCATGGAAATCCCGTGGAGCATCATCACCGCCCCAGCGCAACCAAAGGCAAAGGCGGAGGAAGAAGTGGTGTTTGCGAAGTAAAGTATGCTGCACGTCCGCTTTCACCCCAACCCTCTCCCCTAGGAGATGGAGAAACACTTCGCTGTCACGGGGGAATTCGCACGCGCGCAATTCATCTTTGTGCAGAAGCAAAATCAAAAGAGATGAAGGCGACAACTCGCCTCGTTTCAATTGACCTTAACTCCGGCTTTTTCACTTCTGCGAGGGAGTTGACAACCGGGCGCGGACGGCTCAGTCTCGACGCGTCGCATGAATGCATTTCAAAGAATCAGCCGCAGATTTGTGACGCTCACCGCGTCCGTCTTTTTCGCTTACCTGTTTTCAACCGTATCAGGCCTGTGCGCCGCCGATAAAGTCGTGGAGGAATCCGCACCAACCCGCGTAGAAAGCGGTTCCAACTCCAATGAATCGTTGCGCGCTTACCTCCAGCTACAGGAGCAAATTCACAACACTCAGCTTTCACTTGAGCGTGACCGCAAGGAAGGGCGTGAGGCCGTCGCTGCACTCAAGGAGGCTGTTCTCGGTCAACGCGAGTCCGCCCTCGGTCAACGTGAGCGTGAAATCAGTTCATTGAACCTCGCCATGCAGAACACGAACATCCTGCTGGTCAAGATTGCGGCGGGTTTCGGGGTCGTCGGATTTCTTGCGATGGTGATCACCGCTTTTCTGCAATGGCGCGCCGTGACGCGGCTGGCGGAGGTTGCCGCCATGATCCCGAACGCGCGCCAGGCCCTGCCTGCGCCCTCGATTGGAGTGGAAGCCCCGCTATTCAGCAACAACGCCGCCGAGCAATCCAGCCAGCGGCTTTTTGGCGCGCTGACCCAGCTCGAAAAACGGATTCACGAACTCGAACACACGGCGCATCCCGTGACTGCGGAATCCGCGCCCGTAACCGCCACCGGTACGAATGGCAACGGTTCACACACCCTTGATGCGGAACACTCCCAGGAAAAAGATCACGACGCAGTCCTTCTAGCCAAAGCGCAGTCCTTGCTGGACCTCGAAAAAGGCGAGCAGGCGCTCGAAGCCATCAACGAAATTCTTCTGCATGAGCCCAACAATCCCGAGGCACTCGTGAAGAAAGGCATGGCGCTCGAACAACTGCGTCAGACGGAGGAGGCATTGCGTTGTTACGACCGCGCCATCGAGTTGAATGGCGGATTGACCATTGCCTACCTCCAAAAGGGCGGACTGTTCAACCGCATGGAGCGCTACGAGGAAGCATTGCAATGCTACGAACAGGCATTGCGCGCGCAGGAAAAAGCGCATCACGCCTGAGCGATTACGCCTCGCGGTAGGTGATGCGCGCCTTGCCGAGATCGTAGGGGGACATCTCGACGCGCACCTTGTCTCCGACGCTGATGCGGATGAAATGTTTCCGCATCTTGCCGGAAATATGGGCGAGCACCTCGTGTCCGTTGGCAAGCGCCACACGGAACATCGTTCCCGGCAACACCTGTGTTACCGAGCCGCTTACTTCAATTGGTTCTTCTTTAGCCACAGATCTACCAAATGATTCGCGCGCAGACTATTCAGCGGACGGGTTCAAAATCAAATCTTTTTCTACGCTCTGACCGACCTCGCAAGCGACGCTGTGACTTGGAGCGCAGCGGCAGCCGAGGCGGGACGAGGAGCGGCAGACTGCCCTGATTTCTGATTGGCATCGCAATTTGATGTCGCCAAAGCGGGCGCGGCTGGCAACCATGCTGCGGACATGGGCAATATTTTCAGCGTGCTGCGCTTTGGCTGGGCATATCTGCGTCGTTACAGGACGCGGCTGTTCGTTGGGCTGCTTTTCAGCGTTCTGTTTGCGTTGTCCAACGCCAGATTTGTCTGGGCCACTCGCACCATCACAGACAGGTTTGATCCAAAGCCCGCACAAATTGAGGAATCCGCGACAGCAAAGCCGGGCATCACTTCAGCCATTTCCGGGCGACTCAGGGAAATCAACACATCGGCGCGCGAGTTCATGGAGCCGTGGCTGCCGCGCATAGGTGAACCACTGTCCACGCGGCACATCGTCGGGCTGCTGTTGTTTTTTCCGCTGTTGGTGGCGTTTCGGGGAGTCACCGACTACTTGAGCAACTACTGCATGGGTTGGGTGAGCGAGCGCGTCATCCGGGACGTGCGGCTCGACATCATGGAGAAGTTGAGCACTCTGTCGCTTGATTTTTTCAACCGGTCGAGCACAGGCGATTTACTCACGCGCATCAATGTGGATTCGCAAAACCTGCTCCGCGCGCTGCGGCAGGGTGGGGCGGATTTGATCAAGGAATCGCTCAACATCGTCGTACTGCTCACCGCGATGTGCTATCTCGATCCGCTGCTTACGCTCGGCGCGATGGTGGTTTTGCCCGCCTGCATTTTGCCGCTCATGGTGCTTGGCAAGAAAGCCCGGCGCGCAATGGCTGCCAGCCTCAAGGCGAACATTTCCCAGTCGAGCCAGCTCGTCGAATTGCTCGGCGGCATCCGTGTCATCAAGGCCTACAATCTCGAAGCCGCAGAGATCGAGCGTTTCCGCAAGACCTCCGGTCATCTCGTTCATGCAGGTATGAAGGGTGTTCAGGCCAAGGAACTCATCAACCCCATCATCGAGATCGTCTCGATGTTTGGCTTTGGAGTCCTGCTGATCTATATCTTCAAGGCAGGCCGGACTGGTTCGGAACTCGCCACATTTCTGGCGGCAGTGATGTTGTTCTTTCTCTCGATTAAAAAACTCGCCGGTGTTCGGATTCTTTTCGAGCAGGCCAATGTGGGACTGGAGCGCCTCATCGAAATTCTGAACGAGAAACCCAAGGTGGTTGAGCCGGCAAACCCAAAACCGCTGACCGAATTCAAATCCGCCATTGAATTCGATCACGTTACTTTTGCGTATGGAGAAAAGGCGGTGTTGCATGATTTTGCGCTGACAATTCCGCAGGGCTTCAGGCTTGGTATTGCCGGCGAGAGCGGTTCGGGCAAGACGACGCTCGTGAACCTCCTGTTCCGTTTTTACGATCCAACGAGCGGTGTCATCAGGATTGACGGCCTGGATCTGCGCGAGGCTTCGTTGCACAGCTTGCGCAACCAACTGGCTCTGGTCAGCCAGGACGTGACCATCTTCGACATGACCGTGGCTGAAAACATCGCATGTGGCAGGGCTGGTGCGAGCCGTGAAGAAATCGAGGCCGCTGCCAGGGCTGCCTTCGCGCATGACTTTATTCAGCAACTCGATCAGGGTTACGACACCCCGCTCGGTGAGCGCGGAACAAGGTTGTCAGGCGGGCAGAAGCAACGTGTGGGCATTGCGCGCGCGTTCGTCCGCAATGCGCCGATTCTCGTGCTCGATGAGGCCACCGCCGCGCTGGACTCGAAAGCCGAGGGCGAGGTCCAGGCCGCGATTGATCGCCTGGCCGAGCATCGCACGGTGATCAGTGTGGCGCACAGGCTCTCGACTCTTTCCGGCATGGACAAGATCATCGTGCTTGAGGAGGGCCGTATAGTTGAGTCCGGCAGCTTCGACGAATTGCTCCGCAAGAACGGTGTGTTCGCAAGCATGGCGTCCAAACAGGGAATCTTCCCAAGCTGACACAGATGGACTTGTCCAAGCCACAAGCGCGGATTGAATACCTCGACGGTGGAAGGTTGCGCGTCGCTGCGGAGTTCGTGGAATTATTGCGGGCGAACAACCTTAACACCTTCGAGCAGGTCATGGTGTACGGTGGTGGCCAGATGAAACGCTCCGTGCCAGGGCGTTCAACGGTGCGCATCGAATTGAATGCCCCGGGCGGAGACAGGGCTGTTGTTTTTCTGAAACGCTACGAGCGTGATTATTTGCCCCCTGTGCGCAAGCTGCTTCGTTTCCTTCATTGGCCGGGCGCAGACGACGAGGCGATGCACGAGTGGAATGCGATCGCCGAGCTTCGGCGACATGGTTTCAGCACACCAACGCCAATCGCCGTGGGTCAGGAGAAGGCCGCAGGATCGGTGCTTCGCAGCTTTTTGCTGACAGCGAACATCGAGGAGGGTGTTGCCGCACACAATTATGCTCACACGTTGACTGCAAGTCCGCGGCGCGAACTTGCGGTGGAGATCGCACGGCTTACACGGAGATTTCTGGATGCGGGTTTTGCGCACAGGGACTACTACCTCAGCCACATATTTGTGGTGGAGTCGGGAACAGGTCAGCGGGAATTATTCCTGATTGATCTGCAACGTGTGTTCCAGCCCCGATGTTTTCGCAGACGTTGGTTGGTTAAGGACATGGCTTCGCTGGGTTACACGGCTCAATTGGCGCACGCCACACACGCCGATTTGTTGAGTTTCTACAAAGTCTGCTTTGGTGTGAAACGGCTTGCACCCTCCGACAAAAGTTTGATTCGCGAAATCATGGTGCGCGTTCAGGCGCTGCACTCACGCGGGCCGAGGTATGATGTCATCTGGGACAAGCCGGGAGAACGTCCGCCAAATGTGTGAATTACCGCAACGGAGCGCGGCAGGTCCCCGGTCGCAGCGCTAGAACGTTGAAAATGTCCGTAATTCTTCTTCGTCTGACAACGCGCTGCGGGCGAGGGACCGCCCGCGCGCCCAAAAAAACTCCGTTGCCTCGCACGTGATTGGCTTCTAGTCTGATGGTCCGTTGAGCCTAACTGAATCCAAATACATCGAGAAGAAATCCTATCTCTCGCGGCTGGCCCACAAGGAAGAACTGGCCTTCCGTGAAGCCGACGGGCATCTTGAAACCGAGTTTGGCAGCGAAGCTGAATGGTTGCGCTGCCTGCGCGAGGATTATCCCAAGTTCATCCCGTTCCTCACGAAGAAATGTGGGTTGGATTTTCGCGGGCGCATCCTCGAAATCGGCGCGGGCGCTGCCTGGTTCAGCGCGGAACTCTCCAAACTGCCGGGCGTGGTCGAGGTCATTGCCACAGATTTCTCTCCAAAACTGCTTAAGGAGCAGGCTCCTCGCGTGTTCAAGCTGCTTCAGGCACGCGAATCGAAGATAACCCGGATGCCGGCGGATTTTCACAAGCTGGACTTTGCCGACAACCATTTTGATTTTGTCGTCTGTTCTGCCGTGTTGCATCACGCGGTCAACATGGTGGAGGTGTTGCGTGAAGCGCGGCGCGTGGTGAAGCCGGGTGGGAAGGTCGTCGCCATCCGCGAACCGGTGTGGCCGCTCGTGAAGTTGAAATCCCGCTCACGGACTCAGGCCTCGCTGATTGAGGCAGGCGTCAACGAACATTTTTACACGCTCACGGAGTACAAGGAGTTTTTTGAACAGGCTGGTTTGAAATTGGAAGCCAAGCGGGTCAATCTCTCGAACGGTTTGAAATACCTGTTTAACGAGGCGGTCAATGGTCTCACTCACGCTCGTTACGCCTTCGTAGCTGCCAAATCACCTCGGAAATAGATCATCAATAAATCGCTCGTAGCGTGGCCGGCCAATATGGCTGGCGGTCGCCAAGATTGGATGATTTCGCAACTATAGTGGATGAAAGCGAGTTGCGAAGATGGATCACCGAGTTGATTTTGATCCTTCCGGCTTTTATGATGTTGGGCAAGCAAACAGAATAATTTTCAAAAGCGCAATCAATCGGGTGCGATTAAA
>CAYSDO010000279.1:2070-6194 GCA_964429665.1 uncultured Bifidobacterium sp. | reverse complement strand
ATGAATCATGAAACGGCCCGCACCTTTCGGCGATGGGCGCGTTTGTTTGATGAAGTTTCCCCGAACATTCTGTCGCGCTTTGGAGTCTCGGCCTTCACCGCGCTGCATCGCGTCGCTCCGGAATGTTTTGGCTGGGGTCGCTCGCATCTGAAACCGTGGGAGCTCGAGCAGGAGCACGGCAAATGGAAGGGACCGCGCGGTCGCGCGCTGTTGCGTAGTGCGTATGCGTTCGCACTTTTTGAAACAGGTCTCGGCACGATCAAAACCCAGGATGAACAGGTGGTCTGGCACTGTACCCTGAAACAATTCTCCAGATGGTCTGCGCTCAAGGTCGAAAAAGAAATCACGGCGTATGACTTTTTGTACGGGATGGCCAGCCGCCACGGTTTGACACCATTGTTGAGCCGCGAGATCACACACACTGCCGCCATCTCCCTGCTGGCGGGCATGAATGTTCATGCGAACCTGCCGCGGATCGAAGGATGTTGGGACGTGTGCATGCGCGCCGCGTTGGAACGACACGGAGGCGAATTGGAGGTGCGACTGGCACTTCCGGACCTGGTGCCGCTGCCATTGCGTCTGCGCAAGGCCGTGCTGGCGCCGCTCACTTACGGCTATCTGCACAAGGAGGTTCGGTTGGTCCGCGACTTTGATCTGCGCATGGCGCGCGAGGCGCGTCGCAAGCTGGAAGAGATTCCCGGTTGGTGGGAAGACGAGCGTATCATGGGGACACCGCTCCTTGATCGGGTCAACGATACCACCGACCCCGCCCGCTTGGTGCTGGATCAGTTGCGTCCTGAACCGTGGCTCGAATCTCCGCCGCAGCGAGTCCGCTATCGCGCCCTTCACCTGCTCCTCTCCAAGCGCGCGACAAATCGTACGACGACGGGCGAAAGCGGACTTTCATCCGAGGAGATGCGCGCGTTGCTCCGGCTCTCGCTTGAGGCAACTCTGGAGCATACGAACATTGCACACGTATCGTTTCCAGCCATTCAACGTGGCTTTGAACGAATCCTCGCGCGTGCCGATTCCCGCGAGATGTTGGATTCGCTGCTGTTGCACGTCGGCACGGCGCATGAGACCGAAATCTGGGGACAAGTGCGGAAGTTTATCGTGCTCGACGTCATCAACGATCTGCTCGCGCTTACGATCCGAAGTTCGCTGTTGCACGTGATGAGCTCGAATTGAACTTTTCATCCATCAAATGAGGCTCACGATTCTATCAAGTTTGTTTCTCGTCAGTAGGCTGGTTGTCAACACCGTGGGGCAGGTGCCCGCCTTTCCAGGGGAGAACATTCCGCTGACCCTGCAAGGCGATCTTTCGGCGCAAATGGTTGCGGGCATTGACAGGTTTCTTGCCCGAGAAACCGAACACTCGGTCGCCGAGCGGCAAACATTTTGGCAACGCAATTTTTCGTCACGCGACGCTTATGAAAAGTCGGTGCAGCCAAATCGTGAGCGCTTCCGCAAAATCATCGGCGCGAGCGATCCGCGGCTGCCGTTCACTGCACTTGAATACCTGAGTGACACAGAAGCCACCGCGAAAATTGCGGAGACGGACGCCTACACCGTTTTCGCCGTGCGCTGGCCGGTGTTCGAAGGAGTGTTCGGTGAAGGATTGCTGCTCCAACCCAAAGGCAAAGTCGCCGGACGCATCATCGTGATACCGGACGCCGACCAAACTCCGGAGATGCTCGTGGGCCTCACACCAGGAATTACGCCTGAATTGCAATCCGCGCGACGGCTGGCTGAGAACGATTGCGAAGTAATCGTGCCGGTGTTGCTCGATCGAGAGGACACATGGTCCGGCAATCGCAGACTGAACCGTTTCACAAACCAGCCGCATCGTGAATGGATTTATCGTCAGGCATACGAAATGGGCCGACATGTCATCGGCTATGAAGTGCAGAAGGTTCTGGCTGCAGTGGATTGGTTCGATCAAAAACGGTCACAGGGACCGGAGTCCAATAATGTGTCGAGTCCCAAGATCGGCGTGGTGGGTTATGCAGAAGGCGGGTTGATCGCCTTTTACAGCGCGGCGTTGGACTCTCGCATCTCGGCGTCACTTGTCAGCGGTTACTTCGATTCCCGGCAACATGTCTGGGAAGAGCCGATCTATAGAAATGTCTTTGGATTGCTGCATGAATTTGGCGATGCGGAAATTGCCACGCTCATTACGCCGCGAGGCTTGGTTGTCGAGCACAGCCCGTCGCCAAACATCCTCGGGCCACCGCCTTCCCGTGATGGAAGACGCGGCGCGGCACCGGGCAAACTCAGCACCCCGGATTACGTGGCAGTCAAAGCAGAATTCAAACGAGCCGAGGCGTTGCTCCAATCGAGTGGCAAGGACTTCGCGCAGATCGAATTGATCTCTGGCACGGGGGGCACGCCCGCTTGTCCAGGTTCAGACCGGGCGCTCATCGCCTTCCTCAAACAACTGGGTTTGCCAGTTGAACAGATCAGAGCATCCGGACCAATTCCAACCAACTTGCGACTACAGATTGACGCCGCAGCGCGCCAGCGACGCCAGGTCAAACAGTTGGAGGATCACACCCAGCGACTGTTGCGTGAGTCAGAGGACGTGCGGGGCTCTTTCTTCTGGAACACGGTAAAAGCCAATTCGCCGCAAGATTGGACGGTGGCTGTTGAGGATCGCAAAAGGTATTTCCACGAAGAAGTCATCGGACGATTTTCAAATCCCCTGTTCACCTCCAATCCACGCAGCCGAAAAATCCGCGAAACGCCGGAATGGACCATGCACGAAATCGTGCTTGATGTTTTCCCTGACGTTTTTGCATGGGGGTATTTGACCGTCCCGAAAGGCCTCAAGCCAGGCGAGCGCCGGCCCGTGGTCGTTTGTCAGCATGGATTGGAAGGCATGCCCGCATCGGTGGTGAACGAAGACCCGCAGAGTCAGGATTACAATTACTATAAGGCGTTTGCCATTCGCCTGGCCGAGCGCGGGTTCGTTACGTTCGCGCCGCACAATCCCTATCGCGGTGAAGACCATTTCCGGGTGTTGCAACGAAAGGCCAACCCTTTGAAGAGATCCCTCTTTTCAATCATCATTGCCCAGCACAACCAGATTCTGAACTGGCTTTCCGAAATTCCTTTCGTTGATGCGAAGCGCATAGGCTTCTACGGACTGTCTTATGGGGGCAAGACCGCCATGCGCGTACCGGCGATTGTGGATCGATATGCCTTGTCGATATGCTCGGCTGATTTCAATGAATGGATCAGGAAGAACGTTACAGTGGATTCAAATTACAGCTACTTGTTCACTGGCGAGTACGAAATGCCTGAGTTCAACCTGGGCCACACCTTCAATTACGGTGAAATGGCGGCGTTGATTGCACCACGTCCCTTCATGGTGGAACGCGGCCACCAGGATGGTGTGGCACCAGACGAATGGGTCGCTTACGAATACGCCAAGGTGCGCCGCGTGTATGATCGACTCGGCATCGGCGACCGGACAAGTGTCGAAGTCTTCAACGGCCCGCACACAATCAACGGCGTCGGTACGTTCGAGTTTTTGCACAAGCACCTGAACCAACCGAATCGATAATCACTGTCCAATCTTGGACAGCCAACTTGGAAAATCTCTTACGTGTGCCTGCTGCAGTCTGCAAACCCATTGAGGCAGGCGTCCTTCCATTGACGCGCGTTGGCTGGTTTGAGCTTTGCTTCTGCTACGGTTTCGCGTACCAAGATGCACCGCTTTTTGCGGATTTGATGAAACCTCAAGTCGAAATCTACGATACGACTCTGCGCGATGGCGCGCAGGGCGAAGGCATCAATTTCTCGGCCGTGGACAAGCTTCGCATTGCCGAGAAGCTCGATTCTTTCGGGGTTCAATATATTGAAGGCGGCTGGCCGGGTAGCAATCCGAAGGACATGGAGTTCTTCAAGCAGGCTGCCAAGCGCAAGTGGAAGAACGCGCAGATCGCGGCGTTCAGCATGACGCGGCGCAAAGGCGTGGCCGTGGAGCAGGACGAGCTCATGCGCCTGATCCTCGAAGCGAAGACGCCGGTCGTGACCATCGTGGGCAAGACGTGGTTGCTGCACGTCACGGAAGTCTTACGCGCCAAGCCGGATGAAAATCTCGCCATGATCGGCGACACGAT
>CAYSDO010000279.1:0-2060 GCA_964429665.1 uncultured Bifidobacterium sp. | reverse complement strand
AAAAGGTCATCTACGACGCCGAGCATAGCTTCGACGGTTTTGCGGACGAACCCGAGTACGCTCTCGCCACTTGGCAGGCGGCGGAAAAGGCGGGCGCGGATTGCATCGTGCTTTGCGAAACGAACGGCGGGCGGTTGCCGAGCGAGATCGCGAAGACGGTCGCGTTCGCCAAGGCCAAGTTGAATTGCCCCATCGGCATCCATACGCACAACGACTGCGGTTTCGGCGTGGCGAATGCCATTGCGGCGGTCGAGGCCGGCGCGATGCAGGTGCAGGGGACGATCAACGGTTTTGGTGAGCGCACGGGCAACTGCAATCTCATCAGCGTGATACCGGCGCTACAGTTGAAGATGGGTCTCCGCTGCGTGCCGACGAAATCCATGCCGAAGCTGAAGGAACTTTCCGAGTTCGTGAATGAAGTGGCGAACATCCGTCACGATGTCCGCGCGCCGTGGGTCGGGCAGACCGCTTTCGCGCACAAGGGTGGCATGCACGTCCACGCTATCGAACGCGTGGCGCGCAGCTACGAACACATCAATCCTGAGGCGGTGGGCAATTTCCGTCGCGTGCTCGTGAGCGACATGTCGGGGCGCACGAACATTTTGATGAAGGCGAAGGAGCTGGGTTTCAAGCTGTCGCCTGATGCGCCTGAGACGCGCGAGATCACTTCCAAAGTCAAAGAGTTGGAATCGCAAGGCTTCGAGTATGAAGCGGCGGAAGCCTCGCTGGCGTTGCTCATCCGCGCGGCGATGGAGAAGAAATCCATCAAGCAGTTCGACATGGAGACCTATCACGTTTCTATGCGGCGCGATAAGGTCGAATCTATCTGCGAAGCCACTGTGCGTGTCCGTGTCGGCAAGGAAGTCGCCCACACGGTCGCGGAAGGTGACGGCCCGGTGAATGCACTTGATGCTGCGCTCCGCCGGGCGCTCGTGAAGTTCTTTCCGAAGCTGAAGAGCATTGAGCTGACCGACTACAAGGTTCGCATCATCAACGGTACGACCGGCACTGCTGCCAAAACGCGCGTGCTCATCACGTCCAGCGATGGCAAACGCGAGTGGGGTACGGTTGGTGTGAGCGAGAACATCATCGAGGCCAGCCTGCAAGCGCTGGTGGACTCGCTGGAATACGCGTTACTGAAGAAGTAATGGACGGCTATACGGCGTGCTGTATATTCGGCGTATGAAACGCGGTGGCAAATATCCATCAGCTCCCGGCGGGGCGAGTGAACTCAAAGACGGTCCGGCGGTGACAGTGCCAGCCGAATCGGCGGCGATGATTCGGACTCAGATTTACCTCAACCGCTCCGAGTATGACTTTGTTCAAGCCGAGGCGGCGCATCGGCGGGAGCCGATGGCGGCGGTGATCCGTTCTTACATTGACGAAAAGATGCAGTTACCCGAGGCGGCCTGGGCGGAGAATCCCATGTTGAAGCCCACGCCGCGTGACGCCCGGCTGGATTTGCCGGAAGACGCCGCCATCAATCACGACCATTACCTTTACGGTACGGCCAAAAAATATATCAAAGCGAAGGGCAAGTGGATGTTGGCCGGGCCAGCGGGAGACAAGTCTTGATGCATCACCATCGTGTCTTTCTGGATTCGTCCTTTTGGATTGCTTTCCGCAACGAACGCCAGTCGCACCATGGTCGCTCGCGCGAAATTGTGACCCAGTTGTTTCAGCAGCGGGCGCAATTCATTAGCACGCCGTTTGTTTTCGCCGAGGTTCACGCCACCTTCAGCCGCTCGCGGAATGTGCGCGACCAGATCATTGCAGACTTCTGGGAAAACCCTCTGGTACACATGGCGGAAGTCTCGCACCACGATCATCGGGCCGCGATTGAGCTGTTGCGCCAACACGAAGACAAAAGCTACCCATTCTGTGATGCTGTTTCGTTTGTCATCATGGCGCGATTCCAAGTGAAACGCGTGGCCGCGTTTGACGATCATTTTCGTCAGTTTGGTGAGTTTGAAGTCATCAGTTAATTTAAATTTTTTACTATGTTCGAAATTCCCAAAGCCTACGAACCGCAGTCCGTCGAGGACAAATGGTATGACTTC
>CAYSDO010000278.1:0-6256 GCA_964429665.1 uncultured Bifidobacterium sp. | reverse complement strand
GTAACGGGGTTGATAAGCCTGTTGGGACTGCTGGCGTGTGGCGTGGGATTGATCGTTGCCGGGCCGGTGTGCGTCGGTATCCTTGCCTATGCCTACGAGAAACTTTTTGGCGACATGCAATCGGCGGCTTGAGCGTGTGCGATGTCCACGGCGTCAAACAATGTTTTGAATTGTCCGAACTGTGGCAGGTCGCTGTCAGAGTTGACGGACTTGCTTCCGGCCGTGGAGCGATGTCCCGCGTGCGAACGACAGACGCGCGTGGCGGTTTTTCCTGCGTTCACTCGTCCTGCGGCAAAGGGAGCTACTGCGGAGGCAGTAATGATGGAGGGCGAGGCAACGTGTTTTTATCACGCCAAGAAGCGCGCGCAGGTTCCGTGCGATGAATGTGGGCGTTTCCTCTGTGCCGTGTGCGACCTGGAAGTGAACGGTCGTCATCTTTGCCCTCAATGCCTGGAGACTGGCGCGAAGAAAGGCAAAGTTCAATCGCTCGAGCGTGGACGTTTCAGATGGGATCAGGTCATCTCCACGCTGCTTGTGCTGCCTCTGATCAGTTGCGGCTTCCTGTTGCCGCTGACCTCATTGGCTGCGTTGGTGTTGGTAGTTTGGAAATGGAAATCGCCGCCAAGCCTCGTCAGCAACACGCGTGCGTTGCTGATCGTCTGTGCGGTGCTCGCGTTTATTGAGCTCGTGGCGGGTTCGGCTTTCTGGTGGTTAATGATCGCCAGACCAGGGAGATTTTAGGAGCACACGATGATGCTGAAAAGGGATCCCAATTTTACGCGGCTGAAAAAACTTGGCGGACGCGGTTATCTCGGCAGAGTAAGCTACTGGCTGGGCGTGGATCATCTGCTGGTGGTCGAGGTCACAAATTACAACGAGCGTTACCGGCGGTTTTATCTTCGCGATCTCCAGGCGGTGATCGTGCAGCGGAATCGAAATCGCATGTGGGGAAACATCGTGGCGGGAGTGATGGCAATTGTCCCCGCACTGGGTACGCTGGCGCTGCTGAGTGATGGTGAATATGCAGGAGCAGCGCTTGTTGGAGGGATTTTGGCTTTGTTTGGGGTCTTCATGCTTGTCAACACGCTTCGCGGTCCGATGTGCTCGGTTCACCTGCGCACTGCGGTCCAGACACAGAAACTTGCCAACATTAACAGATGGCGACGCGCGGAATTCCTCATCGAAACACTAACACCGTTGGTTCAATCATTACAAGCCTCCGCCAGCGAAGCACCGTCACCAAATCCCGCGACGGTTTCAAATCCCCCTGCTGCTTCCACTGTTCAACCTGATTTCTCATGACGCGCTTGCTGAATCAAACCTGTTTCAATCACGCCACACGTGAGGCTGTGGCGCGATGTCCGGGTTGCTCCCGGTTTTACTGTCGTGAGTGTGTGACGGAACACGACGACCGCGTGATGTGCGCCGCGTGTCTCAAGAAACTGGCCCGCGCACCGCTGCTCCAACGTCCAGTCGTGGCGCGTTTGCTTCAACTCGCGCAATGTCTAGCCTGCGGTGTGTTGCTGTGGTTCTTCTTCTACTTCATCGGTGAAACTCTCGCTTCCATGCCGAGCAAGTTCCACGAAGGCTCGCTGTGGAAGGTCAACTGGCTGGAGCGCTGATCCAGATGAACAACAAAGGAACAAAGCAACGAAGGCCAGGCCGAAACCATGCAGGAGCGCGGCAACCTGATAAACGCCGAGACGCTGAGAACGCGGTGATCCACAGGGGATTTGTATATCCGATTCAATCCTTTGACAGAGCATTGTCCGCAAGCCAGTCCACTTTGCACACCTCTGCACTGCAATATGTCAGAATCCTCGCGGGCCGCGAGGATTCCGGAGCGCGGGCGGTACCTCGCCCGCAGCACTCAGGCACGCCGAAAGAACTCAGAGTATTCCAATGCTTCCCTTGCCGTTCACGCGCTGCGACCGAGGAGCCGGTCGCGCTCCTTTGGTTGCGGCTCCGCAGCGCTGCGATTCTCTGCGCCCTTGCGTTTTCCCCACGGACTTCAACTCAGATTGCATGTCTTTGTTTCTTCGTTCCTTTGTTGTTCAACTCCCTTCCGTTTGACCGATGAAACGAAACCGCCGCAAGCAGCACGACATGGGCGCGGTCGAGTGGATCGAGGAAGCCACGCATCGTCTGCGCACTGCGCCGTTGGGCGTGACCGCTCTCTACTTCATCGGCGCGCTGCCGTTTGTGCTCGGCCTGCTCTTTTTCTGGGCGGATATGAGCCGCAATCCGTTCGCCAAACAACACGTCGTCGAGGCATCGCTCGGCATGGCGGCGTTGTTTCTCTGGATGAAATTCTGGCAGGCTTTGTTCGCCCGGCGGATGCGCGGCGTGGTTTCGGGTGAAACACCTCCGCCGTTGACCGCTCGCGCGTGTCTCCGGATTCTTGCAACGCAACTCGCATTTCAACCTCCGGGCCTCATCCTTCTGCCAGTGTCCGCCGTCATCACCATACCGTTCGCGTGGGTGTATGCGTTTTTTCAAAGCGCAAATGTAATGACGAACGACGCGCACCTGAATCTCGGCGAATTGTTCCGCCGGGCAGTGCGTCAGGCGGCATTGTGGGCTGCGGTGAACCACGCGCTCAAGGCGATCATGTTCATCTTCACGTTCTTCGTCCTGTTCAACTGGGTCATCGTGCTGATGATGCTCCCGAAACTGATCCACATTCTGTTCGGTGTGGACTCGGTGTTTGCCCAAAGTCCGATGGCGATGTTGAACACGACGTTCATTGCGGCGGTGTTTTGCCTGACCTACCTGAGCGTGGATCCGATTTTGAAAGTGATTTACGTGCTGCGCTGTTTTTATGGCGAGTCGCTCGCAACCGGAAACGATTTGAAGGCGGAGCTGAAGCAATACGCTTTGACGTCGAGGGAGATTCTTTCGCGGGCAGCGGTGCTGCTGCTGTGCGTCGGCCTATGCTCGGCTCAAGCGGCAGAACCCGCCACTGGTCCGTCTGAAATGACACCGAAAGTTGAAGCCCGGACCATTCCCCCTGGTGAACTGGATCGCGCCATCAGCGATGTCATCGGTCAGAGAAAATACATCTGGCGGATGCCGCGTGAAACCGTCGCCGAAGAGAAACTGGCAGAGCAGGGGAAATTGTCGAAGTTCATCGAGGGAATCTTTGAGATGCTGAAGAAGGTCATCAGATCTTCGCTGGAATGGATCGGCAGAATTCTGGACCGGTTGTTCGGCGGCATGAGGCGCATGTCGGGTTCTGACGAGCCGGGCATTGATTGGAAGATGACCCTTTACGCGATTCTTTATGTGCTGATCGCGATGATGGTCGCCTTGCTTGTAGTCTTTCTCTTTCGCACATGGCGCAATCGCAATCGCGCACTGTCGGTCGTTGCCGCTGCGCCCATGGTCGCCCCGGTGGACATTGCTGATGAAAGCGTGGGCGCGGATCAATTGCCCGAGGACGGTTGGTCGCGGCTTGCGCGCGAACTTCTTGAGCGCGGCGAATACCGGCTCGCGCTCCGGGCGTATTACCTCGCAAGCCTGGCGCATCTTGCCTCGCGTGAACTCGTCACGCTGGCCAAGTTCAAATCAAACCGTGATTACGAGCGCGAGTTGTCCCGGCGCGGTCATGCGTTGCGTGAACTGCTTTCTGTGTTCGGCTCAAACGTGTCGGTGTTTGATCGCATCTGGTATGGGAGGCACGAGGTCAACCGCGAAACAGTCGGGGAATTTGCTGCCAACGTGGATAGGATCAAGGCCGACGCATGAAACGAATCGTTCCAGTTTTGTTTGGGGCATTTTGCCTGTTCGCATTTTGCTTCGGGCTGGTGCGCCTGTTCCAGCTACGATTCGAGGAAGGTGATGTTTACCCGGCCTACTCGTCGCTGCGGGCTGATCCGCTTGGGACGATGGCGCTTTACGAGAGTCTTGGGCGCGCGCCGAGTCTGACCGTGCGCCGGGATTTTTCCGGAGAGAACAAGCTGCCTGAATCACCGCGAACGACGTATTTGCATCTGGCCGGAAACGTCCGCGATTGGGAGTGGATGCCGCTTGAACTGGTGAAGGAGATCGAAGCGTTTGCCGTGCGCGGTGGCAGATTGGTGGTCACACTCGAACCGGTGAACAGCACATGGAATGTTTGGAACACAACTGTGACGCCAATTCCAACGCCGGTGACCGGGACGAACAGCACGACGGGTTCAAAGACAAACCTGCCGACTGCGAAAGCGTCGCCACCGAGACGGATTCTCAAGGGCGATCAGGAGAACCTTGTGGACGTTCGCGACCGCTGGGGATTCGGCATGGGCTACGACGCGCTTGTGCTCGATGATAATCGCGTTCCAAAGCCCGTGCTCGTAAAACGCCGCGCGAAGCTGCCTTTGCCCGAGACGTTGGAATGGCATAGCGGCACAATCCTGAAGAACCTCGATCAGACCTGGACGACGATTTACGCCCGTGGCACAAATGCGGTGTTCGCCGAAAAACAATATGGCAATGGGACGATCGTTCTCGCTGGCGATTCGTTTTTTGTCAGCAACGAAGCGATGCAACGCGATCGTCACGCCGATCTGCTCGTTTGGTTGATTGGTGCGGGTCAGACAGTGGTGTTTGATGAATCGCATTTCGGCATCGTCGAATCCTCGGGCGTGACGGCGTTGATGCGAAAGTATCGCCTGCATGGCGTGATGTTCGGATTCATCCTGTTGGCCGGGCTGTTCATCTGGAAGAACTCGATGAGCTTCGTGCCGATGCCTGCGACTGCGGCGCGAGATGACTTCGTGGCAGGAAAGGATTCTGCCGTCGGCTTTGTGAACCTGCTTCGCCGCAACATTCCAGCGAAGGATATTCTCCAGACTTGCTTTGATGAATGGACGAAGTCGTTGCGGAGGCGAACGGACTATACAATCACCGGTGTTGAACAAGCCCAGGCTGCAATGCAAACCGAACTCGACAAGACACCTCACCGACGAAATCCAATTCTCGCTTATCAAAACATCGCTCGTGCCCTGAAAGCGCGTCGCGCTCCCTCAGCAAACCTGACACCTGACACCCCGCATCCGACACCAAAATCATGAACAACGAACGACTCAAAGAAGTTCTCGCCGCCGCCCGGCACGAAACCGCAAAGGTCATCATCGGCCAGCACGACGTGATCGAAAAGGCGCTCATCTGCATCTTCACCGGAAACCACGCGCTCATCGAGGGTGTGCCCGGCGTTGCCAAGACGCTTCTCGTCCGCACGCTTGCGCATGTGCTGGGGTGCGACTTTGCGCGAATTCAATTCACGCCAGATCTCATGCCGGCGGACATCACTGGCACTAGTGTCTTCAACCTGCAACGGAATGAATTCTCCGTCGTAAAGGGACCAGTGTTCACATCGTTTCTCCTCGCCGATGAAATCAACCGCGCGCCCGCCAAGACCCAGTCGGCATTGTTGCAGGCCATGCAGGAGCGGTTGGTGACAATTGACCGCGAGACACACACGCTGTCGCCGAACTTCACGGTGTTCGCCACACAGAACCCGATCGAATACGAAGGCACGTATCCATTGCCCGAGGCGCAGAAAGATCGCTTCATGCTCAAGATCACCATGCGCGCGCCGGGTCGCGACGAAGAACTGACTCTCGCGACGCGCACGATGACGAAGGAATCGCCCGAAGCCATGCTCGCGTCCGGTGCGGTACAGGCTGTCATCAAAGCTGACGATCTGGTGGCGTTACGCGAGCAGATTAGCGCCGTGGTGATGCGCGAGGAACTTGTCGCGTATCTGGTGGACATTGTCCGCGCAACGCGACAACACGAAAGCATACTGGTGGGCGCAGGCCCGCGCGCGACGCAATCGCTGATGATGGCATCGCGTGCCTACGCCGCGATGTCCGGTCGTGATTTCGTCACGCCAGACGACATCAAGTCAATGGCCGTACCGGTGCTGGAACATCGAATCATCCTCCGACCTGAGTTTGAGATTGAAGGACTCAGCGTGGCGGAGGTGATTCAACAAATTCTCGAACAGATCGCGGTGCCAAGATGATCGTCCCTCGCAACAGATTGTTGGTCTGGGTCGCGCTCATCGTGCTGCCGTTTGCAGTCCTGCTGGCGGTGGAGACGACTGCGGCGTTGGTTGCGTTGGCCATCATGGGCTGTTTGTTCGTGGCGGCGGTGGTGGATGCGTTTCTGGCTTTTCGTTCGCTGGCAGGAGTGGAGGCGACACTGCCTTCCGTTGTGCGCATGTCTCGGGATCGCGCAGCAAAGGTTGAGGTGCGAATCCGAAACATTG
>CAYSDO010000277.1:0-6289 GCA_964429665.1 uncultured Bifidobacterium sp. | reverse complement strand
TGGAAGGAACTCCATGTCGCCACACGTGTCATTCTCGCGCTCAATATCCCGACCTCCATTGCCAGCGTGGTGTGTGGCTGGCTGCTGGCGCTTGATGGCAGTTACGAATCGGGCGCGTTGTTCTGGCATCGTTGGCTGGGGACGGGTGTTGCAGTTGCTTGTTTGATTTTGTGGATTCTGCGCCAGCGGGGCTGGCAAAGTGGCTATCGTCGCGGGGTCTGGGCCACGGTTTTACTGCTCGCGATCGCCAGCCACTTCGGCGGTTCACTTACTCACGGAGAAAGCTTCCTTTCCTGGCCCAAACAGAAAACTTCCGTACAGGAAAACGGACAGGCTGATCGCACAACCCAACCCGTGTATTCCGCAGTAGTTCAACCCATCATGGACAAGTATTGCGTTCAATGCCACGGCCCGAAAAAATCGAAAGGCAAACTTCAACTCGATACGTTTGAGAATCTCTCCAGGGGGGGAGATTCCGGAGAAGTCGTCGTGCGAGGCGATTCCGAAAAGAGCCTGCTCATCAAGCGACTCCTGCTGCCGGTGGACACTGACGAGCACATGCCACCCGAGGCCAAGCCGCAACCAACTAAGGAAGAAGTCGAGTTGCTCAGTTGGTGGATTGACGCGGGCGCAGCCACGGACAAAACAGCTGCTGAACTAAAGGCGCCGGAAACAATCCTCCGATTGCTTAAACCTTGATGTGTCTTTTAGTATCGTGTGTTCCTTGTTTCGTCCAAATCAGCCGACCGCTTTGACGCAACACGCACTACGCGCCGCATCCTCTGCTCCTGACATCTGCCTCCCATGCTAAACCACGAACTCATCCCTGCAGCCGACAAGAATTCCCGTGCTCTCATGGTCATGTTGCATGGGCTGGGCGACAGTATCGAAGGCTACCGCTGGTTTCCAGAGGCGATGAATCTGCCTTGGTTGAACTATGCGCTCGTCAACGCGCCCGACGAATACTACGGCGGCTTCTCGTGGTACAACATCGCTGGCGACCATACGCCGGGTGTGACCCGCAGCCGCAAGTTGATCTTCGATCTTCTCGAGGATTTGCGTCAGCGCGGCTTCCCGACGGAACAGACGACGTTGGGAGGATTCTCGCAAGGCTGTTTGATGTCACTTGATGTCGCGATGCGTTATCCGCACAAACTCGCGGGGATCGTTGGCATCAGCGGCTACGTGTTTGAAACCGAAAGAACTTTGATAGAACTTTCCCCCATCGCCAGGCAGCAACGATTTCTTGTTACTCATGGCACAATGGATCCCATCGTAGCCTTCGCCCGGACAAAGTCCCAAATACAGCGCCTGAAATCCGCAGGACTCCAGATCGAATGGCAGGAATTCGCCAAGGCACACACCATCGCTGGCGAAGCAGAATTGAACCTGATCCGCACATTCGTCGAGCGCGGCTTCGTCAGTTGAGGCATCCTTAGAAAACAGGCCTCGTCCCACCAATTCCCGACGCTGACCGGGAACTCCCCGGTAAGTTTACCAGTACTGCCGCTGCTGGCGGCCTTCTCCCGCCATCGTAAGATTTGCGGCGCTGTGAAAGCCACAGCCAGAAGAAACATGGAGATGAATTCCAGCAGCCACCGCCGCAGTCCTGCCGCCTGTCTGATAAGCGCCAATCGGCCGGCGCTGACTGTGGAAACGTCTCAAATCACAGCAGGACAAAAAACATGAAGATGAAGTCACGCAATCAAAACATCCTCACGACCATCTGCTCGACGATCGCAGCGATCGCGACTTTGATGAGTGGGAACAACGCAGTTGCAGCCGCGCGGACAGCGTCGGTTACTGGCAACTGGAGTTCCACCGCGACTTGGGGTGGGCAGTCCGTGCCCGTCGCAGGTGACACCGTGACGATCAACACTGGCATCACTGTGACTGTGGACACCAACAACGCCGCCTGCACAAGTGTTGCGATGGGCACGGCAAACGGCACGGCCACCCTGACATTTGCCGCCAGCGGCAGCCCGCAGCTCACCGTGTCCGGTTCTGTCACCGTCGGTAACAACGGCAACGCCAACCGCGTCGGCGTGATCACTTTCACCAGCGGCTCGACGCTCATTTGCGGCAGCCTCACGCACGGCACAACCGGCGCGCAGGCGAGCAGCATCAACATGACCTCGGGCGGCACGCTTCAGGTCAACGGCGCGATTACTGTTTCCAGCACCGGCGCGACATTCACGCCCGGCGCAGGAACGGTGATTCTCACTGCCAACAATACGTTGCCGAACGCGACGTTCACTCAGTTCAACAATCTCACGATTAACGGCGGCACAACAACGCTTGGCGTGAATCTTTCCATCCTGGGAAATATCACCGTCAATGGCGGCACGCTCGATCTGTCCACGTTCACTGCGAACCGCTCCGCTGCTGGCGGCACGCTCACCATCGCAGATGGCGCGGCAATGCTGGTGGGTGGCACTGCGAACTTCCCGTTGAACTACACAACGATTTCCCTCGGCGCGACCAGCACGGTGAATTATGACAACAACGGTAATCAAACCGTCAGTCCTCGCAGCTACGGCAACCTGATCTTCTCCGGCAGCGGCGCGAAATCCATCACGAATGCCACCATGTCCGTTTCCGGCAATCTCAGCATCGCTCCCACCGGCTCGGCCACGGCGAACATCACCGCAGGCGTCACCAACAGCGTGAACAGCCTCACGCTCGGCGGACTCGGTCGCGCGGCGGGATTCTGGGGCGGCAATACCTCCGGCGGAAACTTCACCAACACCACTTACTTCGCCGCCACCACTGGCAAACTGAATGTCGCCACCGACACACGCATCGCTCCAGTTGTGACGACCTGGCCTACCGCCAGCGCCATCACTTATGGCCAGGCGCTTTCGAGTTCGACGCTTTCCGGCGGTTCTGCCCCGGCGGGAACATTTGCGTTCACTTCGCCCACGACCATCCCGGCCACGACCGGCGCGTTTGGGGCTGAAGTCGTTTACTCGCCTACCGACACGACTGCTTACAACACCAGCGTCACGAACAACGTCAACGTGACCGTCAACGCCAAAGCCCTCACGGTCACTGGTGTCACGGCGGCGAGCAAAGTTTATGACCGCACTTTTGTTGCAACTGTGGATTCGAGTCTGGCTTCACTTGTGGGCGTGATCGTTCCTGACGACGTGACGCTCGGCGGGACCGCGGCGGGAACTTTTGCCAGTTCAAATGTTGCCAACAACATCACAGTCACCATCAGCGGCCTCACGCTTGGCGGCGCTGACGCTGGCAAATACTCGCTGACCCAACCGACCACGACCGCGAACATCACGCAGAAGCCGGTGACCATCGCGTCCGGCATCGCCGCCGTGAACCGCCTCTACAACGGCACAACCACCGCCACCATCTCTTCGAACAATGTCACCCTCGCGGGACTGGTTGCTGGTGATTCCTCCGTTACGGCCCGCACGAATAGCTATTCCGCCTCGTTCGCCGACAAACACGTCGGAACAGGTAAGACCG
Organism: uncultured Bifidobacterium sp.; assembly: GCA_964429665.1. Lineage (GTDB taxonomy): Bacteria > Verrucomicrobiota > Verrucomicrobiia > Limisphaerales > JADLHS01 > JADLHS01. The sequence goes on along the minus strand of CAYSDO010000277.1, from coordinate 2,803 downwards.
TCAATGTGGCCAACCTAAATCTTAACGGCACGGGATCGGGCAATTACTTGCTCACTCAGCCGACTCTCAGCGCGAACATCTCGCAGACCAATATCACCGTGACCGCGCGCACCAACACGAAAGTTTACGACGGCAACACCACGGCCACGAACACACCGAACGTCACCGCAGGCAATTTGCAGACCGGTGACACGTTGAATTTCATCGAGGCTTACAGCACGGCGTCAATCGGCTCGGGCAACAAGACTTTGATTCCATCCGGCAATGTGAACGACGGCAACAGCGGCGCGAACTACAACGTCACGCTCGCCAACTTCACCACGGGAACGATTTCTACCAAGCCACTCACCGTTACCGGCATCACTGCGGCAGACAAGGTTTACGACCGCACGTTCACCGCCACACTCGACACAAACGCCATCACGCTCGTGGGTGTCGTTTCACCAGAAGTTGTGACTCTTTCCGGCAATGCCATTGGCACGTTCGCAAGCTCAAACGTCGCAAACAATATCATTGTCAACATTTCCGGCCTTTCGATCGGCGGCACTGACTCGGGAAATTATTCCCTCACCGCGCCGACTGACACGGCGAACATCACAGCCAAATCTATCTCGATCAGCTCCGGCCTCGCCGGCGTCAGCCGCGCCTACAACGGCACGACGACCGCGACGATTTCATCGAACAACGTAGTTTTGACCGGCGTGATTTCTGGCGACTCGGTCACAGCCCGCACAAACGGCTACACCGCCTCATTCGCTGATAAAACCGTAGCGAACGCAAAACCCATTACGATCAACGGTCTGGGATTGGGTGGCGTTTCCTCGAACAACTACTCCCTGACACAGCCGACGAATCTCACTGCCAATATCACGAACCGTTTGCTGGTTGTCACTGCCACTGGCGTGAACAAACTTTACGACGGCACGACGACAGCAACGGTCACTCTGACGAACGACGCCCTTTCCGGTGATGTGGTCAACCAGACATACACGACTGCGAACTTTGCCGACAAGAACATTGGCACAAACAAGACTGTCAGCGTGAGTGGAATCAGCATCACCGGCGGCACGGATTCGGCCAATTACTCCCTTTCAAACTCCACCGAAACCACCACTGCTAACATCAGCGTCCGGCCGGTCGTGATTTCCGGCGGACGCATCTACGACGGCACGACAAACATCGCTGGTTCGGCTCTCGCGGTCGCCAACAGCGTTGACGGTGCAAACGTCGCCCTTACTGGCACGGGCATTTTGGCCGCACGCAACGCCGGTTCGCAGACCGTGTCCGGCGGCGGCATCGCCTCGCGCGTCCAGTCCACAACTGGCAGCGCGAACAACGCAAATTCCATTTCGATGACTGCTTTGGGATCGGCTCCTGTGAATGGCAACACTCTCATCGCCGTCATCTCCACTCGTGGTACGGCTCAAAACCAGGTTTCTGGCATCACCCAAACCGGCGCGACCTGGTCTCGCGTGGTTCAATCCGGCGCGAGCACGGCCAACACCTCCACCACGGAAATCTGGTATGCTCCGAACGTCACCAACGCGGGCACAGCCATCACCATCAATCTCGCCACCAGCCTCCGCGCGGCAGCGGTCGTCATGGAATACGACGGTTTGCTCACAGTTTCGTCCGTTGACGCTACGAACAGCAATTTCGCCAACGGCACGGCCAGCACTGCGGCCACTACCGGCACAACGCCGACAACTTCGCAGGCCAATGAACTTTGGATCGGCGGTATCGCTTTCACAAACAGCGGCTTTACCCTCGGTAGCATTCAGAACTCGTTCACCAGTGTTGCAAACATCGCGTCTGGCAGCGGTACGGCAGCCAACAACATCAACCTTTATGCACTTGAACGAATTGTCAGCGCGACTGGCACAGCTTCGTCCGGCGGCACAATCAGCACCGCGTCACTCTGGTCCGGCGCGATGGCCACGTTCCGCTCCGAACTCGCCTCCGGTTCGGCCCTTGCTCTCACGGGCTCGGCTGCGACTAATTACACTCTCGTCAACATGACCGGCCCGGCCACGATCACGGCGAAGGCCTTGACCACCACTGGTCTCTCAGCGAACAACAAGATCTATGACGGCAACATTTCCGCCACGTTGAGCGGCAGTGCTGCGTTGCTCGCCTTGGAAACGGCTGGCACAGGTTCGACCGCCGACGGGAAGCCTTATTCGCTTGATACAGTTTCGGTCAGCGGCACAGCCAGCGGCTCGTTTGCCGACAAGAATGTAGCGAATGCGAAACCCGTTTCCGTAAGCGGCCTCTCGCTGAACGGCGCGAACGCAGGCAACTATTCGCTCACCGCTCCGAGTCTCACGGCGAACATCACCGAACTCGCGCTCACGCCGAGCATTACGGTGGACAACAAGATTTACGACGGCAACAACAGCGCGACCATCGCCACCCGTTCACTCCCCGGAGCGATCTCTGGCGACGACGTTTCACTTACCGGCGGTACGGCAACGTTCGACACGAAGAATATCGGCAACGGAAAAACTGTTACAGCCACGGGCCTGTCACTCAGCGGCGCGGATGCTGGAAATTATTCCGCTCCCGCCATTGCTCTCGGCACGGCGGACATCTCAGCCCGCTCGCTCACCGTTTCCGCAACGGCCCAGAACAAGCAATACAACGGTAACACAACGGCGACAGTTTCGCTCTCAGACAACCGCATCGTCGGCGACATCCTTAACGCCAGCGCGACAGCGGCTGATTTCGATACGAAGGACATTGGCACTGCCAAACCCGTCAGCGTCTCCGGTATCAGCATCAGCGGCACGGACGCGGGCAATTA
>CAYSDO010000276.1:0-6299 GCA_964429665.1 uncultured Bifidobacterium sp. | reverse complement strand
AACCGAGAACCAAAGCATTATGAGTGCTCTGCTCTAACCATTGAGCTACAGGCCCGACGACGTATGGTTTCAGATGTGACACCATTTTTCAATAGTAGAGCTGAAGATTGAAGCACTAGCGGGCAAGGCGCGTCACGTGGAAGACCTTCTTGAAAGAGCAACTGGCCTTGCCTGGAGGAATTGTGGTTGTACCTTTGAAAGGAAAACGGCCGATCGCACCTGGCGATCAGCCGTTCCCTGGAATCTCCGCAAAAGCACGGCAGTTTCTAACTATTATTGATAAGTTAGAACCACATTCGGACCTGAGAAACTCAAGCCACTGATGGTAAGCTGGCTGCTCCAACCAATGCGATAGTGCCGTGTGGCACCGTTCCGAGGCACGGTAATTGTTTTGTTACCAGTGTCCACCAGCAGATTTAACTCAGGAGTAAAAGTTCCGTCTACCGTGGCGGAGGAATAGAGTTGTGGAACAGCCGGTACAAGTGCCACGTAGTTCAAAGAAAGTCCCCCTCTGGAGCCATTGTTTTGAAGACTGTCCATCGTTAGCCTAACGGTAGATTGTCCATTCAATTTGACCAGCGCCAAATCACCATTAGTACTAACGAGAGGCGTGTAGCGATAATTATCAACAAAGAATGTGCTCGGAACATTGAAGCTACCCAAAGTATTGGTGGTAGCGCCGATCTGATCGAGCCTTATCGGTTGCGCCAAACTCCCTGCAGCCCTGAGGAACACATTGTAAGTTTTGCTGCCATCAAAGATGCGCGTGTAATTCATCCACTCGCCACCCTCGGTTCGCTCGACGATGTATTCCTGAAGGGTCGGGCTCAAACTGGAATACTTGCTTCGCTGGTTGTCGTAACTCTGAGAAATGCCGTACGGTAAAACTGTTTGGGTGACATCACCGAAAGCATAAGTTACACAGTTTCCCTGCTGAGTTCCCACAGCATCAGCATGTCGGTACTGGTTTTCCAAGGAGTGAGAACTATTGTCGCGGTCAAAGAAGTCCACGCCCCCAGCAGTACCAGTTTGATCAACGTAGCCACTGCCAGAATTGATTATCGTGCCGGTGTCATTGATCGCATCGTAGCTGGCGAAACCCGAAGCGGGTGGATCGTTGATGAACCCTCCACCACCAAAGTCATAGTCCTCCGCCTCGATCACTTTCACTGAGGATGAAGCCAGATACGCATCGCTAAACGTATCAAACGTCCATTCGTTCGTGGTGTGACGCCCCAAGATGTCCGACAACTCGATGCGTGCGTTGTAAATGACGTTTGTTGTCAAGCCAAAGTAGGAAACACTGGCGTTTGTAGCCGGGCCAGATATTACCAATCCAGCAGACACATCTACGCCGTTGAGGAACAATTTCGTTGCGCTCGTATTGATGTTATTGGTCGTAGTAAGGGTTGTTGCGTTAAATGTGATTCCACTTGCCGCAGGATGGAAATTCTTAAACGACACTGGAACGCGATTTATCACCTGAGGAGCACCGGGCTTACCATGGGGTATTGCTGGGGCAACAACTGCGGTCACAGGTGCAGTTTCTCCAAGGTAGAAGTTATCAAACGTGGCATCTACATTGGGATCAAAGTCAGTGTTGTTAAGTTTGTAGGCAAACACGCCCACATAGCCGTAGAAAGGAATGTAGAGATAATTTTGATTGTAGGTATCATCCCCCCCCATGCTTAACAAGGGCTTGGTCAGGTCATTCACGTCGTAGATGCTGCACGTAAAGTACGTTGGTGATGCGGCGTAGTTATTGGTGCAACTCAACACAAGTCGATAAGCATGACCTGCTACCCAGCGGAAGCGAGATTGGGTTACAGCCACCGGATTGCCCAAACTGACTCTCCCGCTGTAGATATCATTGGCAATGGACCAGATGCTCATCTGATCGGCAGAACCCAACGGACCAGTGTTATTTGGACCTGTGTAAGATCTTTGATTGTGCAAGCGAACATTAAAAGTGATTCCATTCGGCTGGTCAGGATTGAACGGATCAGATGAAAAAAGAAAGCTGGCGGGCGGAAGCGCGTCGTTTCCGTTGACGCGAGCCACAAGACCTACAACCATGTCGCTGTCTTGATTAGTGTTCCATGCGACAACATCCACGGCAGCATAGAAGTTCGTGTATACCCTGTTTGTGATATAACTAAACACGCGAGAGGTTGGATCCGTGCCCGATGTTAGCGGAGTTCCCTGCAATCTATAAGCGTGACCTCCGAGAGCGTCGGACGGGTACGTAATAGCAGACGGGTGTACCGTGGACTTTGTCCAGCCAGCATCTGTGCTGTTGTCAAAGTCATAGTAATTTTGAGCTTTAAGGTTTAAGACCAAAGCCAGCAAACCGATCAGCATGGCACTCCACACAGAACCAGAGAAGCCAGAAAATCGAGGAGCGTAAGAATCTATTGAGTTTGATTTCATAATTGTCGTTAGCGAATTGTTTGGCGTTAAATCGTCACACCTTTGTAGTAGAATGTCAAATACAAGAGACGTATAAAATAAGTAATAAAAAGAAGCCGACTCGCTTGAATCGGCCTCTTCGTGGATTTAGTAATTCGGTTCTATAAAGCCTTCTCCCTAAGGGCTCAGACATTCTGCTGTGAACGTTTGGATCGGGCACACACAAAACCTATCAAGCCAATACCGAGCAAGACGAACGATGACGGTTCAGGAACTTGTGTCAGAGTGGCCACGATCGTTCCATTCCAATCTTCAAAACGATTTGAGCCTGTTGTGTGCAAAGTAACCGGGAGCGATAGCGTCGTTCCGTCCCATGAAACAAGCGAAGCAGAAGTATCCGGGCCGTTTACGCCAAGAAGTGCAGAACTACCAGCAGTGAGCCCTGCATAAGTTGGAAGAGATACGGCAGTGTAGTCCAATGCCCCAGCGGTAAAATTTAACGTCTGACCTGCAGGGGCCAGTCCGTTTTGTGCTGTTCCCGTGGTGATGTCCAACACCAAGTTTTTGTAAACACCGTTAATCAGCACGGCACCAAAACCAGGCACAACGCCTTGCGCTTTGACGCCATAGTTACCTGGCTCGGTAAAATTATTGGTAGGAGTTGGAAAATATGAAAACGGACCTGCCGGATTCACGATAGCTGTAATGGCACTGCCACCTGAGAACGTGAAAATTCCGCCAGTAAGGTCACCCGAGATGGTACCACCCCAAGAAGCTGACAAAGAGCCAGCGGACTGTTGTGCATAACTCAAACCAAACGCATTTCCTGAAAGTGTCAAACTGCTTAGAGCTGAGTTTACGTTGAGTGTCACAGCGACTGCGTGCGCAGCTGTGGGCACAGCCACAGCAGCAGCAAGAGCTAGAGCGCCTGCGATCAATTTGTATGAGGATTGGATTTTACGCATATTGTTAGTTGTTACTGATGGTTTTTACTACTTCTGGATTCATTCTCCTTCGCACTGGTTCTCCATCAATGCGAGGATTTGACGACATAATACCGTCCACGTTGATAGTGTCAAGATGAAAGAACTGCAGGTTAAGCGTTTTGTAACATATTATGTTTGCAAGCCAAGCAGGATTGGTCACGGCTGATGCAGGCGGAAGAACTTAACCCCGTGTCCGGGAGTATTCGTCGTGAAATTCTGGATGCCGATGACCTCTATGACATTGGTAGTGGAATTCCATGTGCCCAGTGCAATGCCTGCCGTTTCTTCCAGATTGAAGCCCGCAGCGCTCAACGGCCAGTTCAACACCGCGCTCGTACCTGTCATTGCGATTTGTAGTTTTGGCAACGGCTCATCAGCATCGAGCACCCCGTTTAGATCACGATCAATACCCATTCGTTGTCCAGCACCTGGCGGCACACCCATCACCGTGAGTGTGTCGCCAGTCTGGATTTTGGCGACAAGTTGAGCGCGCGTGAACGGCGATGCATTGGTGGTATCCAGTTTGTAATTGTTTGCACCGGGTTGATAAATCAGTCCATGACGGACCCCGTCAATGGTGCCTTTCACGACAAGATTGATGTTGGTCAGCACAGCGGCCTGTGCTTCGAGCAACGACCAGTCGTTGGTAACGCCCGCAGCGTTGACGTTCGCCGTCCGCACCGTCCGCGAATAGCCAACCGCTGGCGCGGTACCGGTGTCAAAACAAAGCACGAACGCCTGGACGTTGGATTTTTTCACGCTGTCGGTCGCAAACGTGCCGAAAACTGACTGTCCGAGAAATGCAAAGAGGTCCTCAAACTTTCCGTCATGCTGAAAGCCAAATCCCCCGATACTGTTGGTACCGCTGGCAGGCGAGCCTTTCGTCCGATTAAGGCCGGTCTTCTGATAGATGGCCCGCAAATGCGGCACCTTGAAACCCTGCGAACCTGGGAGCACCTGATCGGGATCAATCAAGCGGTCGGAGCCAGTAGGCAAAGAATGGCACGTGTTACAAGCTAGCCCCTGAGATGGTTGGTAAAGATTCGTGATGTACAAGCTGCGGCCAAGTGCTGCGTTCGCTCCGGCGAAATTTGTTGGAAAGCTGCGGTCCATGTTTTGATTCGGATTCGGCTCAAAGATGATCGTGTTGATGAAATCGCGATAGGCATTCATGTCGGCAGCCGACAGAGTCGAACCACCAAGCAGGCTGCTGAACGCTCCGTTGAAGTGGGTAAAATTTGTCCTGTCACCACGCCAATGCAACGGGTCCATTCCATTCAAGCCGCGCAACGTCTGTGTCGTCAACGGCCCTTTCATCGGATGAAATGTCTCGAGCGCGTTTGTCTGAAAGAAAGGGAACCCTCCGGGGGACAGTTGAAAGACCGCCGCATTGGTCACCATTTGTCCAGTGGGGTCGCCCAAATCCCAGGCCAGCAAATCCATCTCCGAATCAATGTGACATGACGCACACGACACCGTGCCATTGCCGGAAAGTTTCGCGTCGTAAAGAAATCCCCTGCCCTGACGAATCGTCGTCGTGGTCGGATCGTAACTGCCGATGGGAATCTCTTTCGCCACGGTGTTGCCCGGGAGTTCAATCACCGAAATCGTGTTGGCGAGACGGTTCAAAACGTAGAGTGCCGCACCGGGTTTGAGCGCCAAACCGCGAGGGCCGCGTTTATTGCGTGGGTCGGCAACAGAACAAACTGCCGTTGGGCATAGCTCAATTCGCAGTGTGACGTTCCCGCTGGCGACATCCACCCTTGCGATGCGATCGCTACCGAAAGCGGCGAGATAGTAGCTCGCCCCGCTTGGTCCAAACGCGATTGCGGTGGGTTGTGCGAGCGCATTGGTTTTGTCGAGCAGCGTGAAATTCGTTGGGTGATAGCCCGCGTTCAAATCGTTGTGTGAAACCACTCCACTCGTGATGTTCACGCGACTGATGCGATTGGTGACAAAGAAGCCACGCACTCCCGGCTCGAAATGCGTCAGGTTGCGGGCGTCCGTATTGGCGACAAAAATATCTCCGCTGCCAGGCTGCACGGCTAGAGCGAAATTCACGGTGCCAACGCGTGAGAAATACCGGCTGATAGTCATCGTCGGCACATCAATTTCCACCACATCATTGTCAGGCATCGTGTATTTAATATAGCTGGGATACCAAGCAGAGTTGGTGGCGTCCACGATGAGTCCGGCTCTGGGTGGCGGCGGCAACGACGGATTCATCGGCGGGTTGCCATTGGTGATTTGCGGTGGCGCGACCGGCACTCCCGGAATGTCCTCTTCTGGGATCAGTGTGGTGTGATTGCCCGAGAGCGCGAACGCTGCATAAACCTTCGTGCCGTTGGTATTCACGGCAAGGGAACGAGGGTTTTCTCCAAACACAGCGATGTTCGTAATCAGCGACCGAGTTGCGAGATCGAATACGGCGATCTGGTTGTTGCGCGACGCAGACACGAACGCCTTCCCGCCCGCGAACACAACATCTGCCGGCTCGTCTTTTACATACAGCGTGTCAACGACGATACGGTTTGATACGGAGACGATGCTCACACTGTCGGAGACCTCGTTCACCACCCAGACCTCGTCGTTATCGCGGGCGTTGACCGACACGGGTTCGACACCCACAGGAATCTCCGCAATAAGGAATGGACTGAGCGGATGCGTCACGTCAAACACGGAGAGTCTTGCGTCAGGCGTGTTCACAGCAAAGAGCCGCGTGCCATCAGGGGACAGGCAGATAGGCCGGGTTTGCTTGCCCTCGAAGTTGACATAGCTCTGCGCATTGATGACCGGCACATGGTTCAGAACAAGCAGCGTGGCCACCGCCAGAGTACGGAACACGGCGCGAACGAATTTGGGATGATTCATGGGATGAGAGGGTACGGCTGTTTGCGGCCAAAG
>CAYSDO010000275.1:0-6316 GCA_964429665.1 uncultured Bifidobacterium sp. | reverse complement strand
GTGAGCACGGGAATGCCGGGCTTGATGATGCCCGCCTTTTCTGCGGCAATTTTCTCCAGCGTGTCACCGAGCCAGTGCTGGTGATCAAGGCCGATGTTGGTGATGACGCTGGCGAGCGGCGTAACGATGTTGGTGGCGTCAAGGCGGCCTCCCAAGCCAGTTTCCCAGATCACGAGATCGCATTTCTGTTCCGCGAAATAACACAACGCCATCACTGTAACGACTTCAAAGAATGTTGGCTGCTGTTCGCGCTCGACCTGCCTCACCCACGGCTGAAACTCCTCCACCAGCCGAACAACATTTGCCTCGCTGACAAGCTGGCGGTTGACCTGAAGCCGTTCGCGGAAGGAAACGAGATGGGGCGAAGTGTAGAGCCCCACGCGCAGACCCGCCTCGCGATAGATGCTTTCCAGCATGGCACAAGTAGAGCCTTTACCATTGGTGCCCGCCACGTGGATGAAGTGAAGCCGTTCGTGCGGATTGTTGGCGTGCGCGGCGAGTTTGCGAGTGTTATCGAGGCCAAGGTTCGCGCCGAACCAGTTCAGGCTTTGGAGAAACTCAATGGCTTGGGAATAATTCATTCGCAACTAAACAACACTACAATGAAACCTGAAACGGAAGACGAGTTGAACCACGAAATACTTGAACCACTCAAAATGTGTTTGCTGAACGGGCTCTGGATGCTTCTTGCAAATCAGAGCCTGCAATGGTTGGTGCGCCTCTGCTTCGCATCATTTTACATTGTTGCTCAAACAGCTTCCCGTTTCATTTTGACTTCATCGGCGGCGCGTTCGTGCCGTACCACCAAAGCCAGTCGTCCGACGATTTCTTTTTCCGATCATCGTTTCCGTCCGGACCGACGCTGCGCAGGATGTAACGTCCGTCATCCGTGTGCTGGTATAGCATCGGGCGACCGCGCACGATGTCGTTTGGGATGTGCGGAAGAAGTTCCGGCACGAGCGCGTCCAGCGAGTCGGGGTATTCTCCGTTGACGATGTAATGCCGCTCCAGCGCACACGCGATGATGGCTTGGTTGACGGCGTTCTGCATGAATGCAACCAGCCCCGGCCCTGGCCCGGACCACGGATACTGTTGAAGCAATTGCTGCGCATCACCGCCAATGGGCAGGTCTTGCAGGTCGATCCATTCGTAGTCCGTCGTCACACGCCCGCCCTCAACGTCAATTTTGCCGATGGCTTTTTCGCCGGCCTTGTGAATTTGAATACAGCGATCAAACCACCAGGCACGAGGTAGATAGTCCCATTCATCCTCACGGGTGAAACTGCCACCGACAATTGGAACGGAAAGGCCCTTTTTCCCGGAATCCGGTAGCGCGCTCCAGATTTCAATGTGCGCGGCGACGAGGCGGTGGATGGCGTTGGTGTGCGCGGCAAGCAGATTGAACCCGGCAAGTTCAGCCTGAATCTCCGCGAGCTGCACGCCGTTCCACTGTTGTGCGCAAAGCCCCTCCCACAACGGTTGGAGCGAATCCATGATCATCGTCTGCTGACGTTGCGAAGACAGGGCGTGGGACGATTGTCCCGCAAGACTCGCAAGACGGAAGCAGGTCATCAAATCCTCACCAGCCTCGGCAACACGATTTGTCGCGAGCAATGCACACGCGCGGATTTGAAATAGAACCTGCAGCCGGTCAAGCATTCGACTTGAAGAATCCTGTTTGAAGAACGAACACGCGTCTCGATTGGTCGAAGACTGGAAGCGAGAGAGTCGCGCTGCGTTGGAGGACAATGTGCGCAATGTTGCATCGTGCGGTTGCATGGCTTGCAGGACCATCACCGCAGCCGCCGCGCGGTTGGTGCGTGACAGTATTGTGCCGGGCCTAGAACCGGCAGCTGACTGCTGGGTCAGCGGCGAAAATGCAGGAATCGGAAGCAACCATGTAGTCATTGCTGATGGGTTGTTCGGCCCCGTGGACTGTCCAGAGTCAATCAGCTTTGCCAGCGGCGGACTTTTCCGACTCAGCAAGTCCTGAAAGGTTTGAGATCTTGCAAAATTCTCGCCGTCAGGAACCGGCCCGGCCAGCAACACCGCGAGACTGATCGGTTCGTTTTGTTTTTTCAACCGCGCCTGGAACGCCGTCCACTCGCGACGACTCCGGGAGTTTTGGTAGGCATAGAAGCCAAGAACTGCCAGCACTCCCGCGAGCACCACTGCCGCAGTCCCAAGCGCGAAGCGGATCACCGTGCGCCGGCCTGGCAGCCATGCGCCTTTTGCGGGAGGCGGTTGAAACCGGCTCGTGACCGTGGTGCGGAAATCATTTCTCAACCGGCGCGCTGCCCAGAGCGAGAGCACGAGGCAGTTGAGTGCGCCCAGGCCAAATGCAGTCCACACCAGCATTGGCACGAACAATTTTGGTCCCGCCCGATAAATATGGACCTTGTCAAAGAGGAAACAGGCCAGCGTGAACAGCAGCACCGGCGGCACGATGGTCAGTGAGAGTGCGACGAGTGGCGCAAAGCCCGGGTGTTTCATCCGCAGTCCGAGCCAGCGTCCCAACCAGCCCAATGTGATCCACAGCAGGACGAACAGCACGAGGATGAGAAGAAAAATGCGCAGCACCATTGAGAACGACCAGTCGTCGTTTCCGCCTGAGATTCGCAAGCCGAAGAAGGCACGCCACAGCAATTCGCCCGGCGTAAACCGCCTCAGTTTGTGTTCCTCCATTATCAGAAACGTCGCGCCCATCCAGATGAAAAACAGGTGCGCGAGAATGCAGGCGACCGCTGGAAACAACATCCGGCGCGAAAACGCCTGCCACAATCCGCGCGAGATCGCCCGCTCCGTGGTCTGCGTGCAAAGAACGAGTTCCAGCGCGCCTGTCTGCTTGTCCTCGGCAAGCCGCTGCGAGGAAATCATCGCCGCGTAATACAACGTGAGCGCGTGAAGCGTCAGGCCGAGAAACATCCAGGCAAAGATGTAACCCTCCAACGTCAACTGCGATTTTGGAGGTGTGGAGCTGAAACCTTTTGAGAAGGCCGGAGCCAATACATGAACCGCGGTTGCCACCAGCATGATGGTGATCAACATGAAGACCGGCGAACTCACCCGCCGCCTTCCGTCAAGCCAGTAGAACGGATTGATATCAAGCATGCGGCGGCGCATGGCAAGGCTTCCGGCATTCGCGCGTTGCCGCCAGCCTTCGGGAATTGAAAAGCGTTTTTGCGAGCGACTTTTTTGAGGCCGGTCCCGCCAAGTCTGCGAAAGGCGGAGAGTCACAAACCCCAACGCGCCAAGTGATATGGTGGCCACGGCTGCGAGTGACACCCAATAGTTGTTCTGGCTGAGCGTGCGCGAACCATCCGCAGTGACGAGAGAATAGAGCGGACAGCATGTTGCCAGGGTTTGAACCCAGACCTTCGGGCCCTTGTAGTCATCCACAATCGCCGCTGCGGCCAGCAATCCAGCACCGGCGAGCAATGACAGTGCGAGGGCAAGTGCGATGGAGGAAAATTGCCGCATGCTCACAACAGAGGCCACGAAACCGCACGCGAGCGAAAAGAAAATTGAGACGATGAGCGCGAGCACCGTCCGCCAGAAATGTTCCAGCGTGATGCCGCCCATCAGGAGGGGCAGGGCGAGCATGGGAAAGACGGCGAGCAGGTTGTAGATTGAAGCCAGGGCAGTGGAACAAAATTTTCCGAGGACGATTTCTGCGCTGTTCAAGTTGGTTAGGAAAAGAAGACCTAGTGTTCCCTCGCGCCGTTCCGAGCTGATGCAATCCGCTGTGCGCGTCGCGCCCACGAACAGGCAGAAGAAAAAGATGGTGACGGCGAAGGTGTTGAAGACATCCGGCGTGACACGGCTGTTGCTGAAACCATTGTGAATCCAGAAAAGCCAGATGAGATAGCCGAGAAACATTGCGCTGGTGATCCAACGCGCCCGATGCGTCACCTTGTTCCGGGCGGCGGTGCGCAGTTCACGTTCGGCTACGGTTAACAATCGCATGGACGACCGTTCGCCTCGCGGAAAATCCGTTGGCGGCGGGTCTCGGCATGTTCCACGCACGATGGATGAACGGCAAGCCGAAGGATTTTGACGGCTTCAGTCCAAAGATTCCGCGTTGACCCTCATGCGCACATCGTTACCATGCACACGCTGGTTTTCAACCAGCTTTAACCTGAACTGAAATCGAAACTGAAATTATGGCAGTAAAAGTAGCAATCAACGGGTTCGGCCGCATTGGCCGCCTGGTCTTCCGGGCGTTGGTCGAACAAGGTCTCGTGGGCAAAGACATCGAAGTCGTCGCGGTCGGAGATATTGTCCCCGCCGACAACCTCGCGTACCTCGTCAAATACGACTCCATCCAGGGTCGCTTCAAAGGCGAAGTCAGCTCCAAGAAATCCACTGCCGATAGAGCCGAAGACGATGTGCTCATCGTCAACGGCAAGGAAATCAAAGTCGTCAGCGCCAAGTCCCCGGCCGAATTGCCGTGGAAAGCGCTCGGCGTGGACCTCGTCATCGAATCCACCGGTCTGTTCACCGATGTGGAAAAGGCGCAGGGCCACATCACGGCGGGCGCGAAGAAGGTTATCATTTCCGCTCCGGCCAAGGGCGATTGCCTCACGGTCGTCATGGGCGTGAACGACGACAAATACGACGCAGCCAAGCATCACATCGTTTCCAACGCCTCCTGCACCACGAACTGCCTGGCCCCGATCTGCCACGTGTTGCTCAAGGAAGGTTTCGGCATTGCCGAAGGTCTGATGACCACCGTCCACAGCTACACCGCCACGCAGAAAACCGTGGACGGGCCGAGCAAGAAGGACTGGAAAGGTGGCCGCACAGCGGCGCAGAACCTGATTCCGTCCAGCACCGGCGCGGCCAAAGCGGTCGGTCTGGTGTTGCCGGAAGTCAAAGGCAAGCTCACCGGCATGGCGTTCCGCGTGCCGACGCCGACCGTTTCTGTCGTTGACCTCACGGTGAAGACCGTGAAGGAAACCAGCTACGCCGAGATCAGTGCCGCGATGAAGAAGGCGAGCGAGACCTACATGAAGGGCATCCTCGGCTACACGAGCGACGAAGTCGTCAGTTCGGATTTCATCCACTGCGAACTGTCCTCCATCTATGACGCCGGCTCGGGCATCGAGCTGAACAAGAACTTCTTCAAGCTCGTGAGTTGGTACGACAACGAATGGGGTTATAGCTGCCGCGTGGGCGACCTCATCAAGCTGATGCTCAAGAAGGGCATCTAAGCCAGCAAACAGAATTCAAGAACGGCGATCCGGCAACGGGTCGCCGTTTTGTATTGCCACCTTGGTCATCGTGGTTAGAGTGAAAACGGCCTAAAGCATTATGAGTCCACAAAACACAGCAAGATTGATCGGGGTCGCGATTTTGATTTTCGTCGCGATCATCATGGCGTCGTCCGGTACGTATGTCATCCAACCCGGCTTTCGGGGTGTGGAGGTGACGCTTGGCAAGGTGTCTCCGGCCTTCAAACCCGAAGGTTTCGGGTTCAAGGCACCGTTCATCACCAAGATTTACCCCGTCTCCATCCGCCAGCAGACGGCTGAGGAGAAAGCCGAGTGCTACTCTGCGGATTTGCAGCAGGTGGAAGTCGTCCTCCGCGTGCTCTATCGGATTCCGGAATCTTCGGTCGTCAAATTGTTTCAGGGCTATCGCGGCGAACCTTTTGAATCCCTAATTGCGCCCCGTGTCCAGGAGGGACTCAAGGAAGCGGCTGCGCAGCAGAGTGCGGAACAAATCGTCAAGAACCGCGAACTCATCAAGTCCCGCGCGCTCGAACTCGCCCGTGCAAAAATTGGTGAAGTGCTGATCGTAGAGGACATCGTCGTCCAGGATATTGCTCTTACCAAGGAACTCAAGCAGGCCATCGAACAGAAGATGGTTCAGGAACAGGATGCCGCAAAAGCCAAGTTCACCCAGCAACGCGCGCAAATTGAGGCGGACACCGCATTTATCAAGGCTGCGGGCGAAGCCAAATCCATTGTCATTCGCGGCGAGGCGCTCAAGGCAAACCCCGCGTTCGTGGAACTCCAGATCGTGGATCGCTGGGACGGAATTGCGCCGCTCGTTGTAGGAAGTGGCGGCAACATCCTGATGACCTTGCCCGAACTCGAAAAGCGCCATAAATAAAGATATCCCATGCCAAATCCCTCATCTCGTCCACCCAACTGGGGCGGCCAAAACGTCAATCTGCAAATGCCGCCCTATCTGCTCAAAGTGATCGCCGTCGCGGTTGTTGTGTTTGTGCTCGTCATTATCGGGGCGGCGTCCAGTTACATTATCGAACCCGGTACACGCGGCGTGAAAATCACGCTCGGCAAGGCAGAAG
>CAYSDO010000274.1:0-6335 GCA_964429665.1 uncultured Bifidobacterium sp. | reverse complement strand
GACTCTATGCGAAGCTCGCGCGCATTCAGAACACCGCCACCATCGAGGAAAGTTTTGAAAAACTCGGCGCAACCACTTAATCATCGCATTGCTGACGCTGTTGTTGTGGCTGTTTCGCTAGTAACGCAGTTGTTCTGCGGAATGGCCTGTGAGGAAGGGTCGGCTTGATCAAGACATCGTTGAAGTTGCTTCGCCAGTTCATCCACTGCAGGCCGCACGAAAAGTCCACTGCGTTGGCCAGGCAGGGTGATGCTGCGTGTCTCGCGGGCAAAACGACCAATCAAGGATCGGCTGTCGCCCGCTGGAAATTCCGTATCAGCTGTGAGTAGCAGAGTGACGGTTCCATCATAGAATCCTGGACGATAACGGCGGTTCGCCACGCCCGTCATGCCAGCAACAAAGCGCCGGTACGACGGCAACTGACGGACGCTGATCTTCGATCCAATCAATCGCGAAACACCCCACCGCAAAATCCGAAAGACATCCCGCATGGGATCAATCCCTGCTTCATGCCACCGTGAACGTCTCCCGCTATACGGTGGTGTCGGCGAGTCCATCAGCGCCAGCAAACTCACCGCTCGACCCATTGCTGAAAGTCTTCGCGCAAGCTCGAACGCAACAATGCCGCCCATGCAGGTGCCTGCAAGCAAGTACGGGCCGGTTGGATCTTTGGCCAGAATTTCAGGCAGGTATCTTTCTGCCATCGCTGGAACACTCATCAGAGGCCAGCTTTCCCCTTGAACGCCCACCGCTTGCAGCCCGAACACCGGGCGCTCGCTCAGTTTGCGAATCAGCAATCCGTAGGTCACCACGTCACCTTGCCCGCTATGGACCAGAAAAAGCGGGCGACCCCGATTGCTGGCCCGGAGTTCGACCAACGGACGGGAGGAAGGAATCACCGCACGATCAGACAACAGCCGCGCAAGTTTTTCCACAGTGCAGTTCTCAATCAGTGCCGACGGCGGCAAGGCGACATCAAACACTTCCTCGATGGCTGCCAGCACTTCCACGGATTGAAGCGATGTTCCACCCAGATCAAAGAAATCATCCTCCCGACCAACCGGTGGGATGCCCAAGACGGATTCGAATATCTTCGCCACATTACGCTCAACAACGTCGCGCGGTTTGAGCACATGGCGGGTCGTACCATTTGTTTCGACGGGCAACGACAGCGCCTGGCGGTCAATCTTGCCATGCGGTGTGAGCGGGAACCTGTCGAGAAAGATGAAGTGCGCAGGCACCATGTAACCGGGAATCAAGCCACGCAGTCTGCGCCGTAACAAATCCGCGTCACACGACTTTCCGGTTTCCAATATCACGTAAGCGGAAAGTTGAATGTTGTTATCAGGCAGAGTTCGTGCAACCACAATCGCAGACTCGACCTCGCTTTGCCGGGTGATCGCGTCCTCGATCTCCGATAATTCGACACGGTATCCGTTGACTTTGACCTGGTTGTCCCGCCGCCCCATGATCATCAGCGAACCATCAGACTTTCGAAACCCCAGATCACCGGTTCGATACAGGCAAGTCCCGTCCGGACTTGTTGAAAACCGCGCAGCCGTCAACGCGTCATTCCGCCAGTAACCGGAAGAGATGTAGCGACTGCGCACAATGATCTCACCCGCCTCTCCATCGCGCACCTCTCGACCACGCTCATCCCAAAGCAGAATCTCGATGCCTTTCTTGGGTTTCCCCACAGGCAAACATCCAGCGCCGACGATATCAGCCTTGGTGAAACGCTGGTGTGTCAGGCTGCCGGTTTCGGATGATGAAAACGTCGTGAACAACAGGCAATCATCGGCAAAGTGCCTCTTGTAGGATGCAAAATCGTTTGAGTTGGCTGACTCGGATGCGAAGCGAACGATGCGAACGCTCGAAATCTGCTCCTGTTCATCAAGCGACTTCATGAATCGGCGGAAAACCGAAACCGACGAAACAAACACCGTGACTTTGTTCTCCGGCAACCATGAAGAAAGGCCAACGACCCCACGTTCCGCAGCAGGAAATGGACATAGTGCCGCGCCGTTCAACAATGCGCACCAGGTCGTGCCCAGGCCCTGCCCTCCGCTCAACGATGCCAGCAACACGATCCTATCCTCCGCTCGCAGCCCCAGCCCCTGCGTGTGTCGGCGCACGTTGTGGAGGATGTTGCGATGTGACTGCATCACTCCCTTGGGTTGCCCCGTCGAGCCGGACGTGTAGATGAGAAATGCGAGATCGTCGGGAGCAATCTTGATTTCGGGATCATGCACCGGCCCGTTGCCGTGCTTCTCATAAACAATCACACTCTCCGCCTGCCGCGAAATCTGGACCGCCAGTTCATGATTCATCGGATCTGTGACAATGAACCGGGCGTCCGCATCCTTCAAGGTCTCCTCCAATCGCGCTACCGGATCAGTGGAATTCAGCACCACGACAACTCTTCCCGCCTTGAGCACGCCAATTACGGAGACAATCAAGGACGTATCGTGACGCATCAGCAACACTATTCGATCACCCGTCGCCCCGCTTCGCGATAGGAGCACATGGGCAAACCGGTTGGCTGCAACATTCAGTTCCGCGTAACTCGGCTGCCACACACCTGAGCCAATCGCCGTCTTCGACGAATGAAGATTCACCATCTGCGCAAGTCGTGACGGAATGGATTGCTCCACATCATTGAGACTCGCGTTCGGAAGTGAATCCCCGGCTTCAAGTCCGTTCGCGATTACCGGCAACATTGACGCCTCATCCGTCTTGATCGGACTTGGGAGTGTTGTCGCCATCAACCGGTCAATTCCCACAAACTCGAACAGAACCCGTGCGACATCCAACGACTCTGTCCGTCCGGTGAAACGCACCCGGGCCACGGCAAAGCCATCCGGATCGGGAGTTTGAAATGCAAGCTCCTCGAATTTGTTGCTTCGAAATAATTCGCGGATTACAGCAACCTGATCGCGCCCCTTGTTCAACACCAGATGCCGGTTCCAAATCGCACAACCGTTCGTCTTGCAGAACATCGGAAGACTCGAAATCAGCCTGGCCACGTCTTCGTGACGCAGGTGACCAAGAAATCCCGAGAGCAAAACAAGATCAGCAGGCACAGCTCCGGCATAATTCGCCGCAAGCGTCGCGTCAGCTTCCACAAAACGAATTTGTCCCTCCAACCCAGCCTGCTTCGCTGCCGCCCGACCGCGTTGAATGGATTCCGAATGATTGTCAATCAGTGTGGCCTTGACGTCTCTGCGGCGGTGATGATTCGCGAGAGCGCCCACCACATCACGCCCATCCCCCGCGCAAAGGCTGACAATACGGATCGGCCCGGCAGGACATTCGTCAAGCGTGGCAGCAATCAATTCACGTACGATCCTCAACCGCACCTGAAGGCTCGGAAGCTCGTCGTAATGTTTATACCAATCGCTCCAATCCATGACACTTCATCCATTCCCCAGACCATAGACAGCCTGCGCCCGGGTGTAAAATTGTGCGTCTCCTTCACCGTGCTCAGGCGGGCCGAGGCTGGACGCTTTCCATCCGCCAAACGGCAAAGTCACATCCACGCCCGCAGTCGGACTGTTGAACTTGAGATTGCCGGCCTGTGCCTCCTCGGCAAACATTCGCCGCAAGTCCTCGTTGTTGCTGAACAACGATGCGATCAAACCGTGGCGGACTCCGTTGTTCAGCGCCAGGGCATGATCAAAATCATCCGCACGCTGCACCACAAGCAGTGGCGACATTGTTTCCGCCTGCACGATCAGATGGTCTGGTTCGTCGCAGCAAACGATGATTGGCTGGGAATACGCACCAACCAGCGTCCATTTCTCATTCGCGATGGATTCATGCACACGAACAATGCGATGTAGCGCGCCGCTTGATTCAGCTTCTGCAACGAGCCTCAATTGGTCATCCCGTTTGCTCGCGCTGATCACCGGTCCGATTTCCGTCGAGCTTTCCATCGGCTCGCCCCACGGAAGTCGTTCAGCCGCCATCTGCAACTCACGAAGGAAAAGATCGAAGCATCGGGCGGGTACGATCACCCGACGATTGGCCGTGCATCGCTGACCGGCAAATGCAAACGCACCCCACGCGGCCTGTTCCGCCGCGAATTTGAAATCCGCATCCTCCCAAACAATGGCCGCGTTGTTGCCGCTGAGTTCAGCCTGCAACGGAAGTATGCGACGCGCGCAGATTTCTTGAATGGCATGCCCCGCAGCAAGCGAACCGGTCAGCGTGACTGCGCTTACATTCACATCTGCTGCGATATGCTGCGCTGTTGAGTGATCGCCAGTCAGAAGTTGGACGGCATCGTTTGACACCCCCGAATCGTGAATCAGAGCAAGAAGCTTGCGGGCGATATTTGTTGCAGCGGGCGCAGGCTTCCAGACGACGGTGTTTCCATACGCGAGCGCGGGAGCAATCTTGCCAATGGGAATCGCCACGGGATTATTCCATGCCGAAATGATGCCGACGACTCCGAGTGGTTGATGACGCACCAGCCCAGCAGCCTCACGCTTCGGCAGGAGATTATCAGCCACCCGACGCGCCACATCGCGAACGTTCGCAGCGGCCCTGCGAACTTCCTCGACGCCATGCCGGACGGGCTTTCCAATCTCCTCCGCCATTTGCCTCGCTAAGTCTTCCGCGCTCGCTTCGAGCCGTGCGGCAATCACACCAAGGATTTGTTGGCGCGAAGAAACCGTCGTGCGAAGCCATCTCGTCCAGGCATGTTGTGCCGCAACCGTGGCAGCGGCAACATCACCCGCCGAAGCAACGGGCACTTCAAACAATACTTCCTCGGTACGGCGTGGAGAGCGGTGTACCAAAGCCTCTGCCGCTATTCCATCAAGTTGAGCCAACACTGATTTGCCTGAAGCAAACGTCACGCAACGCGCGCCAAGCCACCGGCGCGTGGCGGCGGCATGAACCGGATCGTTGCTCGCCACCGCTTCTTCAGCGACAAAAACGCGAAAGTTGCACTCCAGGGATTCAACAGCAGCAGTGCGAACACACGCGTGCAAATGCAGACCGGCGAGGATGACAGTGTCGCAACCCAGTGCGCGAAGGTGTTTTTCCAATCCGGAATTTGCGAACGCGTTGAAGCCGGTCTTGTGAATGATCGTTTCGGCTTCGAGTGGATGAAGCGATTCCGGGGAAGCGTGGCCGGGAGTTCCCGTGACGCACATCCAGCGGTCTGCCGCGCGCCAATGAGGCAGGCGGCGGTCGTTGTCTTTGTCAACGGTCGTCCAGACGTGAATTACAGGAATGCCACGTTGCCGGCACAATTGGAGAAGCTCTAGCGTGCGGGCGACGAGCGTGTTTGCGTCCGGTTGCAGATCGGGTGTGGCAAGAAAGTCCCGTTGCAAATCAACGAGGAGCAGCGCGGCCTTCATGCTCGGTGCGGCCTGGCTGCAAGTTCCGCCACCTGTTCACACACATGCCCGGCCATCGCCTTCGTGCCAACAACCTTGCAGCCCGGTTCGGCAACATCCACCGTGCGCCAGCCCTGTCGCCACGCCGAGGCAAGCGCGTTTTCAATCAACGCCGCCGCTTCATCAAGTCCGAAACTTTCGCGTAACAGCATGGCCAGCGAAAGAATCTGCCCCGCCGGATTTGCCACGTCTGTCCCGGCGAGATCATGTGCACAACCGTGGTTGGTTTGATAAACACCGTTGCCGTTGGCATCGTAATTTCCAGAAAACGTCGCACCGCGCGAACCGACCAGGATGCCTGTGATGTCCACGAGAATGTCTCCGAACAGATTCGGCGTGAGCACGACATCAAACTGCGACGGATTGCGGATCACCTCGTAAGCGGCGAGATCAACGTTCATGAACTTCGCCTCAACGCCGAGCCTGCGGGCTTCAGCGCCTGCAACATCGCGCCACAACTCGCTGATCGTCGGCACACCTGCGTCCTTGATGATGACGTGCATTCTTCCACGACGACTTGCCGAGGCGCGGACGGCAACTGCGGCCAGACGCCGCACCTGTGTTTCGCTGTAGTGGAATGAATGTTCAGCAATGGCACCATCCGGAGTGTCACGCGTGAGCCATTGGCCCTGATACACTCCGCCCGAATTGTCGCGCACGAAAAGCATGTCCACGTGCGAGGGGTTTTCGGCGACGGCCCTTGAGACCGAAGCCAGCTCGGCACACGGACGCACCGGGGCGAACTTGCAGAACAAATCAAACTGGTGGCGCAGATCATAAACAAAACGCCCGCCGCCCGGACCGCAGAGAACCGCACCACCACGCGTGAACACATCCTTGAAGAAATCTGCCGTGCATCCCGGCAACGTCTGGCCGTAACGCTCCTCGGCGCGTTCGCCCACCAATCCGCCGTGCTGCAACTCGACT
>CAYSDO010000273.1:0-6345 GCA_964429665.1 uncultured Bifidobacterium sp. | reverse complement strand
CATTGCTTGTTCGATGCTGATGCAATCATCGTCGCTCCAAGTGTGATGCAGACCACGCTGAAATTGACGAGCAAAGACACGACCACTTGTTGCCAGCTCACACCGCCCAGCAGGAAGGATACCGCGAACACGGGCACAACCGCGATGAGCAGACCCATTGTGCGAAAACCATGCGCGAATGCTTTCGCTATCACAATGTCTCGCGCACGCAACGGTGTGAGGAACAGGAGGCCGAGAGTGCCTTCGCGTCGCTCAATGCTGATGCAATCTGCCGCGCTGAACGGAACGATCAGGCAGATGGAGACGAAAAGCGCCAGATGGAGGAATTGAAACAGTTCGCGACCGACATTTTGATTCAGGTTGAGAGCCAGCGCATTGTTTGCCACGAACCACGAACCGCCGAACAGCAGCCCGCCCACGGCGAGCAATCTCAAGGCGTGAGTCATCGGCTGCCGTGCCTGTGCCCGGAGTTCGCGGCTGATGACGGGCAGGACGTTCACAGTTCGGTCTCCGCTCGGCGACCTCCACTTACTGCGTGTCGCCGCGCGTCACACGCATGAAGACTTCTTCCAATCCGAGTTCCTCCTCGCGCAGCTCCGTCAGTTTGGCGCCACCGCGCACGAGAGTGTCTGCCACGATGCTGTGGTCGGCGTCCTGACTGGCGAGGGTGATTTTGATGATGCCGTCAAGCGTGGTGACTTCGGCAATCTCCGGTCGTGTCTTGAGCAGCGTGACGGCTTGGGCTTGATCGCTGGAGACGCGGACGAAGATGATCCGGCCCTGTGACATCTGATCGCGAACGCCCTGCACGGGGCCTGAGTAAATCAGTTTGCCACGTTCGATGATGCAGACGCGATTGCAGATGGTTTCGAGTTCCGTGAGGATGTGGGAACTGATGATGATGGTTTTTCCCATGCGTTGAAGCTCCCGGAGAATTTCCATCATCTCGATGCGAGCGCGCGGATCAAGGCCGCTGGCTGGTTCATCAAGCAAGAGCAGTTTGGGATCGTGAATCAACACACGCGCGAGGCCAAGACGCTGTTGCATACCTCGGCTCAATGCGCCGATGAGGGAACCTTTCTTCTCGCTCAGGCCAACGAGTTCGAGCACGTCGTTCACCGTTTTTTCACGCTGGGTTGAGGGAATGCGATAGCACGCGCCGAAGAAGTCGAGGTATTCGGTCACTTCCATGTCCTTGTAAACACCGAAAAAGTCAGGCATGTAACCGATGACGTGGCGCACGGCGTCGGCATCTTTCACGACATCATGGCCGAGCACCCGGGCGGTTCCGGCTGTGGGAGCGAGAAATGTGGCGAGGATGCGAAGCGTGGTGGTTTTGCCCGCGCCATTCGAGCCGATGAATCCGAACAGGTCGCCTTGATTGATCGTCAGATCGAGCCCGGATAACGCTACCATTGCGCCGTAGGTGCGGGTCAGACCCAACGTTTGTACCGCTGGCATCGGTGGAATGTTCTCAGGCATATGCTTAGTGTTTCAGAGTGGATTGACCGGAACAGGGACGCGCCAAAGCGTGTGTTTGAATCCGCGTTTCGGGGTGAACTGGTTCATTCCTTTCACGGGTGAGAAATCCTCCGTCCACGCGAGCAATACGGCGTTGCCGTGTTCGACAGAGCGTGTGAGGTCGAGTCCGGCTGGAACGACGAAACTGTTGTAATCCTGATTGCCAGATTGCTGGATGAACGAGGCCGCCATGGTTGCGTTGGTCAGGTCGTTGATCTGACCGCCCTGACTTTTGCCAAAGGCATACTGACGTTGCTGCACTGCTGTGAAAAAAGTTGGCGCGTGCTGTTGAACGAAGGTGCGGATATCAGTGCCATCGTTCGCTGTCACCGTGAATGTCTTCGACTGGCCGGCGGGGATTTCGCCGAGCCGATAGATCATCGGTTGGATGGCGATTTGCGCGAGTTTGATGGCCCGGTCTGTTTTGTTTTGTACGATCACCTGCCAGCCATCCGCCTGGGGTTTGACTTGTACGTCCAATGGTGGAGGCGCGCTGTTCCACCAGTCGCTGACGTAAAGCTGGCTCGTCCATACCGGCACGAACACTTCCGCCTTGAAGTTGTCGCCATTGAGCATGACATCGGTACGATCAGCGCCATGACCGCCGCCACTGCCGAGAAACTCTCCACGCAACGAGGCATACTTATTTTTGCTTTCGAGTGGGAATCTTTGATTTGCTGGCGAGTAAAGCGAGGCGTAGGTGTGGCCGCGCATTTCAACATGATCGCCGTTTCTCAACACGTCCACCACGTGCAATTCGTTGTATTCACTCTCGCCCGAGCGCAGCTTGTAGCCGAGGAAATAAATCAGCAGCGAGAAGAAAACGACGTAGCAGGGGAAGGTGATCCACGTGAGCATGGGCCTGTTGATCTTGTTGAGCCACCAGCGATCCAGCGGGCCGATGACAAGGAGGTAAACGAGCAGCATCAGCAGCAGCCAGGTGATCGGGAGCTTGTGAACCTGGCGGCTGTCAATCATCGCGCCAAAAATCCCATCCGCGCTCTGGCCGTAACCATTGTTGATGTCGGACGACACATAAAACGCACCGGGCACTTCGGCCACTTTTGACCAGAAGGTTGGCAGATTCTTCCATGCCTTGAGCGGCTCGCGTTCGGGGCTGAACATCATCGCTGTGGCTCTGCCCAACCCGCGATTGGCGGTGACGATGAGGGGTGTTTCGCCGGAACTCAGCACCACGTGTCCGTCGCGCTGGGTGCTGGTCAGGACGGGTAGTTCCGCTATCTCGAATGCCGGATCGTGAGGCAGATCTGCAAATGGCTGATCAGGATGATCGGCGGGTTGGGAGACGTTCGGGATGTTCTTGTTCCTGTTTTTTGAAAATGAATTTGTGCCCCAGCCGCCGCTGCGCAACCATTCTTGAATTTCCGGGTGACTTGGCAGCACACGGAGTTCCTTCGGTTCGCAAGGAAGCACACCTTTCAGCCAGGGCGACGCAGTGACATCCGAGATTTGCTCAACGGCTACAATGAGGTGACCGCCCGCATTCATCCAGGACAACAGCGCCTGCACCTGTGTGGACCGCAGTTGAGTGGCAACTTCCGAACTGAGATAGATTGCATCGAGACCTTCGAGCACGAGCGGATTGTCGGGGAAGATGCTGGTCTGAAAACGCGCGGCGACAGGTTGCGCGTCGGCTTGGTCGCGCTTGATGGGGCGAAGCGTCGGCGCACCGCTGGCTGTTCGTGAGAGCGAACCGATCATGGGGATTTCCCAGCCCACCTGACGACGCGGTCGCTCTGCCGGCTTTTCATCCATCACCTTGCCGCGCTCGTTCAACAGACGGACATTCCAGAGCGATTGGTAACGACCACTGGCAAATGCCGGGATGACGATGCGTTTAAGCGTGCCGGTTGGAAGTTCCACGGCCATCTGCATCGTCTGGCCTTTGCCGAAATCGCCCGGTGACACCTCGACCACGCCCACGAACGGCGGGCCGTCATTCTTGATTTCGCAAACGACCGGAAACCAGCTTGCCTCGCGCACGGCTCCGTCATAGCCAAGAAAGACGTCGAACTGGAGCGCGGCAAAGGCCGGTGAGAGTGAAAGATTCAACCCAAGAAATCCCGCGAGCAGCAGCCGGGTGCATTGTCTCCGGATGTTTCGCGACCGCGATAAATTTTTCCCCGTGATCATGACCTTGTTGTCCGTCGAGTGAACGAGTGACTTATATGCAGACCAATCCGACAGCGCAATGTTCAATTCGTCACGGACTTCCAAAGGGGTGCGGTTAAAGGCGGGTGAGGCTGATTCCGGAGTGAGAGCCAATGGTTGTTGGCGCGCAGGACGCGCAGGTGAGCCATCTGGTCAGCGTGGTCTGGCAGCCAGGCTGCGCCGGCCATTTTGAGTCGGGCCTGGAGCACATGGCGGTGACCGCTTTCGATCAGGCCCGAACCAATCGGCAGGCCCAGCGCCAGTGCCAGTGGATAGTCCGGCAGTCCAGACGATTGCTCAGATAGCGATGAGCATTGCGTACTGGAGATTCTTCTTCAGGCGTTCCTTCGGCTTCCAGATGTTCAAACAGGGATGCCATCACCTTGGCAACCGGGCCGGCTTTGAGTCGCTTCTGCTGGGTGTGTCGCCATTGATCGGGCTGGGTGGGCCGGCGCTGCAGCGCATGGAGGCAGTTCTGCTTGCATTCTCAACTATCTCGGCGAGTTGTCCGTCAAAAAACTTTGTGTCATCGTCGGGCTCTTGCAGCTTCTTGCGTGCAACTGGCAGGACGTGTTCAACCGCAAATTTCTGCCCTAGCAGCGTGGCCGACTCCAGCCTCGACAAATCTTGGAGTGGTCTGTTCCGTGCCTCTCTGCATCGAGCTATCAAGCTGCTATCCCAGTCCGGCTCGACCCACGGAGCAAGAAAATCGGCACCGGATTTTGCGTCGGCGCTCATAGCCGCCAACAGTCATTATAGAACAAGTTGCGCTCTATAGTTGTTTGCATATCAAGGTTGTATTTGAGGCTCCCATCTGTTTCAACAAGGCTTAACAGCATTTTGCCCATGACGATTGATTTAGAAATCGCCGCAGTTACCGGACGTGAAAGTTCTTGCGAGTGGGGGTTGGGTAAGTTCGTGCCGAACGCGAACGCAAGACTGAAGGATCAGTTTAATGAGGTGGCGCGGTTCAAGTATCTCTCGCAGCGCACGGAGGATTCCTACTGGCAGTGGGTGGTGCGGTTTCTGAAGGTTCAATGGAAGAAATTGACACTTCAACTGCGCCCTCATCCCCAGCCCCTCTCCCATCCGCTGGACGCTTGAAGGCGGGTTAACCAACAAATACGCGAAGTCACGAAGGAATTCCAAGAGCGACTTGTCGCTCATCGCCTGCTGCCATCTCCGTACGTCGCGGACTGCGAGCCGAAGAGATTACACTTCGATACCGTAGGCCTTGATCTTGTTGTAGAGGGTCTGGCGACCGATGCCGAGGCGTTTGGCGGCTTCGAGTTTGTTGCCGTTGGTTTCCTTGAGCATCTGGATGATGGCGTTGCGTTCCACGCCTTCAAGGAGCGTGAAGTTCGTGTCCTGGGACTCAACGTTGTCCGGCCTGGCGCGGGTGATGGAAAGATCGCTGGCGTCCACCATGTCGCCTTCGCTCAAAAGGACGGCGCGTTGGATTTCATTTTGCAACTGGCGGACGTTGCCGGGCCATTCAAAGTTGGAGAGGCGCTCGACTGCTGTGGGGGTGAAGCCGCGGATGGGGCGGTTGGCCTGGCCGGCAAAGCGTTTCAGGAATGCGTTGGCCAGCGGCATGATGTCGTCACGGCGATCGCGCAACGCTGGCAGGTTCACGGAAATGGCGCTGATACGGTAGTAAAGGTCTTCGCGGAGTTTGCCGTCCTTGATTGCGTCTTCTGGAAGGCGGTTTGTGGCGGCTACGAGGCGGCAGTTGGTCTGGTAATCGGTCTTACCGCCTACGGGACGAACTTTCTGATCCTGCAACACGCGGAGCAGTTTGCTCTGGGTATCAATCGGCATTTCAGAGATTTCATCCAGGAACAGTGTGCCGCCTTCGGCCTGGCGAAAGAGACCTTCGCGGTCGCTGTGCGCGCCGGTGTAGGCGCCTTTGACGGAGCCAAAGAGTTCACTTTCGATGAGTTCGCGGGGCAGGGCGGCGCAATTGATCTTGATGATCTTGGCCTTGCTGCGGGCGCTCATGATGTGGGTGAGATCGGCGATGACCTCCTTGCCGGTGCCGCTCTCGCCGGTGATGAGAACGGTTACATCGCTGGGCGCGATGCGTTCGATGGTGCGCACGACTTCCTGCATTTCGCGGCTGCGGAACACGGGCGAGGTGTTGCCGCTCATCGTTTCGAGCGCGCGGCGGAGTGCGGTGTTTTCCTCGTTCTGTTGCTTGCGGTCGAACGCGCATTTGACGTCGGCCAGCAGTTTCTCGGTCTCGAAGGGTTTGGGGATGAAATTGAACGCGCCGAGTTTGCCGGCCTCCACTGCGGTGGCCATGCTGCCCTGGCCGGTGAGCATGATGACCTCGGTATCGGGCCATCGCTTCTTGATGATCGGGATGAGTTCGAGGCCGTTGGCGTCCCGGAGTTTCAAATCGAGTATGACGACGTCAGGCTGGGGATCGTTGAGCGCCTTTTGGAGCGCCGCGCCGCTTTCGGCCTCGGTCACGGCGTAATCCCGTTCGAGGATTTCGCGCAGCACGTCGCGAATGGAGAACTCATCGTCAACCAGTAGAACTTTACCCTTCATAATTTATTTTCTGCGGCTGTGATTAGCGCACGCTTTTGCGAACGCAGCGAAAATGGCGTGGTGTTCTGTGTGTCGTTCCGCGAGGCGCTCCGGATG
>CAYSDO010000272.1:0-6355 GCA_964429665.1 uncultured Bifidobacterium sp. | reverse complement strand
GGGCGAGCCAGCAGCCCAGTTGAAATCCACCGTGGCATTGGTACGAACGAGAAGCGGGCCAGTGAAATCCATGTTGTCGTAATACGCACCCTTCAAGCCGTCCCCGTTCCCCGGCGCCGGCAGTCCGACGTAGCGCACGCGAAGAATGTTCGCGCCGCGATCAATCGGCGAGCTGTAGTTCTGGTCCTTGTAAAAATCACTGAAGTACAATCCGTCCGGCCCGACCGCCAATGCAACCACCGTGGCCTTGCCGGTCCCGCTGTATTCGATAAGGTTCGTCGGCCCGCCAATCCGGTTTCCGTTCGCATCAAGCACGAACTCGGTGATGCGTTTGCCACGGGTGGAGGTTCCGGTCGCGTACGTCGAACCGGACTCGCTGACGAATGCGTGGCCCATTTTGTTGCTCGGAAAACCACTGCCGCCGAAAGTTTCCGGCTGGATGAACGCAAGGTTAACCGGTCCGGTGGCGGGCGACCAATTATAGATCGCATAATTGGTCATGCTGTTGTCGCTGCCGTCGTAGAGGTAGTTGCGCGCGGCGATGATTTTTGCGAACCGGTCAACACTCGGACCGTTCTCGACCTCGTAATGAAACCCATCCGCTGCGCGCCACGCCCCACCGAATGGATTGCGCAAGCCGTAGGCAAACACATAATCCGTGGCCGTGATGCCGTTGGCAGCGTTGTAGAACGGATTGCTGGTGTCAGGAGAGCCGTCGAGGTTCAGCCGGAGGATCTTTCCACGGTACGAATTGAGATTCTGCCCGGTGCTCGTGTCGAAGCCATCGCCCATGTGGACGTAGAGCTTCCCGTCCGGTCCAAAGGAGAAGTTCGAGATTTGATGCGATTGCCCCTGCGTTTCGCCGAACATGTCGAGGATTGTTGTCTGCGTTGCCGCAGTCAGACCGCCATCGTTGCTGTGGAACCGGACGACCTTCGGGAAATGCGGCTTGGGATTCGCCGCTGAATTGGTGTCCTCGTAAAGGAAGCCCACGAACAAATCGCCCGTGGCGGGATCAACGACAATTCCGCTGAGGCCCTGCTCGCCCGAACCAGGAAACGCACCGGTCGGATTGAAGTTCAGAAGGTTGGTTGCATAATCCAATACCGTGCCGTCATGCGTGACGACTTTGATCGCGCCATAAAGCTCGGTCACATAGAAGAACGGATCATCCGGATGAAAGGTGGGATTCGGCACGAACGCGATGTTGACTGGCAACTGAAAGTTCGTGGCGACCATCTCGACCTTGTAACCCGGCTGCTTGACGATCCAACCGTTCGCACCAGGCGGAGGAGGCGTTGGCGAGGCAGTGCGGAATGTTCGCGCCGCCCAAGCCCCCCACTCGGTCAGCAGGTCGCCGCTGCTGTCACGGTGACGGATGCGCAGCAAATAATCTGTATCGTGGAAAAGTTCAGCGCGACCGGCGTGGGAATTCTCAAAAACACCGTCACCGAGGTGCGTGTGCAGCTTTTCGATGCCACCGATGCAAGACGTGACCCAGACCCGTTGCGTTGGAGAAACCGTCCATATTTCCCAATCGGTGCAGACGTGGGTGTCTCCAGGATCAGGGTCGGAAAATGCGCCCGTCTCCATGTGGACATCCGCCGGATCAAGAATCTTGCCGTCCTGACTTGGCTCCGTAATCGTCGGAGCAGCGGGCGGATTGTTGGCGAGCGTGCCGATCGGCATCGAAGTCAGCATCACTGCTGCCGCGAGCGAGTGAAGGACTTTTACCGCGTTGGAATCACGCTTCCGGGAATTCATGCAACAAGGCTTCCACCGTTCAGCCGGTGAATCAAGCGTTGAGAATAATTGGCTTTTGCACAGACTTTAGCTACAGGCTTCCGTTGACACTATTCTTTGCCGTCCGTACGTTCGCCCGGCAATGTTTGAACTCGTGTCCGATTACGAACCTGCCGGGGATCAGCCGCAGGCGATTGCGAAGCTGACGGAGGGCGTATTGGCTGGCGCAAAACACCAGGTGCTGCTCGGCGTCACGGGTTCAGGGAAGACGTTCACGATTGCCAACGTCATCAAGAACGTCAACAAGCCCACGCTGGTCATCTCCCACAACAAGACGCTGGCGGCACAGCTTTACGCCGAGTTCAAAAGCTTTTTTCCGCGCAATGCCGTCGAATACTTCGTCAGCTATTACGATTATTACCAGCCCGAGGCCTACATCCCGCGCACCGATACGTTCATCGAAAAGGATTCCAGCGTGAACGCCGAGATCGAACGGCTGCGGCTCTCCACGATGAGTTCACTGTTCGCGCGACGCGACGTCATCGTCGTCGCGAGCGTGTCGTGCATCTACGGCACCGGCAGCAAGGAAGATTACGAGGCAATGGTCATTGCAGTTCACGTGGGGCAATCCATCTCGCGCGAGCAATTCCTTTCAAGGCTTGTGGACCTTCAATACACGCGCAACGACATCACGTTCGAGCGCGGCCAGTTTCGTGTGCGCGGCGATACGATTGAACTTTGCCCGGCAGGCCGCGAGGATGCGCTGCGAGCGGAATTTTTTGGTGATGAAATCGAGCGCATCACACGCTTTGAACCACTCACCGGCAGGAAGGTGGAAACACTGGCGAACACGATGATCTTCCCGGCCAAGCAGTTCATCACCACGAATGAGAAGATGAAGCGTGCAGCTCTGGCGATTCGCGAGGAGTTGCGGGAGCGCATCCTCGAGTTTGAAAAGCAGGGCAAATTGCTCGAAGCGCAGCGCATCAAGATGCGCACTGAATATGATCTGGAAATGATGGAGGAGATGGGCTTCTGCTCAGGGATTGAGAACTATTCCCGTCACATCGCCAATCGCCCGCCCGGCTCGCGGCCTGCAACAGTAATTGATTTTTTTCCGAACGACTTCCTGCTCGTGCTGGACGAATCGCACGTGAGCGTTTCGCAGATCGGCGGCATGTCCGAGGGTGACCGCTCGCGCAAAACGGTTTTGGTGGAGCATGGCTTCCGTCTGCCGAGTGCGCTGGACAATCGCCCGTTAAACTTTCTGGAGTTTCAGGCGATCCAGACGCAGACGATTTACGTCAGCGCCACCCCTGCTCCGCGTGAACTTGGCTGGGCGCGGGCTGCTGCGGGTGCGGCTGCGATCGATCCGGCGGGTTACACGCACACGTCACAACGGATCGGATCGCTGCCCGGCGTCGCCGAACTCGTAGTGCGTCCGACCGGACTCATTGATCCGAGAGTCACGATCAAACCACTCAAAGGGCAGATTGATGACCTCATCGAGGAGGTTCGCAAGCGCACTGATTTGAAGGAGCGAATTCTCGTTACCACGCTAACCAAGCGCACGGCGGAGGAACTGACCGATTACCTGCGAGACATTGGCGTGAACGTGCGCTACCTGCACAGCGAGATTGACGCGATTGAACGCGTGGAGATTTTACGCGCACTGCGCAAGGGCGAGTTTGATGTACTCGTCGGAATCAACCTGCTTCGCGAAGGTCTGGATTTGCCCGAGGTTTCGCTCGTGGCGATTCTTGATGCCGACAAGGAGGGTTTTCTGCGCAGCGAAACAAGTTTGATTCAGACCGCCGGTCGCGCCGCGCGCCATCTCAACGGCGAAGTGATTCTTTACGCCGACGTAATGACGGACAGCATCAAGAAGTTTCTCGCTGTCACCGAGTATCGTCGCAAACGCCAGATCGCCTACAACACGGAACATAACATCACGCCGCGCAGTGTAAGTCGCGCTGTGGAGGAAAGCCTCTCAACCAACGCACATCAGTCCGACAGCAAAGCGGTGTCAATCCTGCGCGATGCGGGCGGCAACTTTGACGTGACAGAAACCATCCGCGAACTCGAAGAGGAAATGCTCGAAGCGGCGAACAACCTGGAGTTCGAGAAAGCCGCTTTGTTGCGCGACCAGGTCAACGAATTGAAACGAACGATGGGCGGAGCGGATTTGGCGTCGCCGGGAACCACAAGCCGCACGAGTTATTCAAAACCTGGTAAGAGCAGAAGATTTTCCCGCGCCACAAAATCATGAGACAGATCGGCCACATCAAAGACGCAAAGCAGGCGCAATCGTTCGCAGATTACCTCGTCGCAAATCAGATTCGCAACGAGATCGAGGAGGATGGCGGCGCATGGGCCATCTGGATCAAGGACGAGGAACAGGTGGCTGACGCGAAAATGCGATTGGAAAAGTTTCAGGCGAGTCCGGAAGCGGCGGAGTTTCGTGACGCTGATTCGCAGGCGGCGAAAGTTCGCGCAGCCGAAGCCGAGGACATGGCGAAATATCGTCAGCGCCTCCGCTCGCGGCAAAGTGTGTTTCCCAAGTTCGGCGGCTACGGCGTCGGGGCGCTGACGTATGCGCTGATCATCGGATGCCTGATTGTTGCGGCGTATTCCCGGCTCGGTGAAAACAGGGAGTGGGTCGCAAAATTCGTCATCGCCGACCCCGCAAACCACGACAGAAGTTTTCTCCCGGAGGTTTGCGCCGGTGAATGGTGGCGGTTGATCACGCCGATGTTCCTGCATTTCGGCCCGCTGCATTTGATCTTCAATCTGATGTGGCTTTATCAGCTTGGCTGCATGATCGAAGCACGGCTGGGCAAGCCCACGCTTGCAGCGCTTGTATTCGTAACAGGCGTACTTCCAATTCTCGGCCAGTACATCGTGGGATTGTTTTTCGGATTGGGCTACATCGGCGGGATGTCGGGTGTCATTTATGGACTCGCAGGCTTCGTCTGGATGCGCGGAAGACATGATCGCGCCTCGGGAGTTGGCCTGGATCATCAAAGCTGGGTTTATATGATCGTGTGGCTGGTGCTTTGTTATACGGGTTGGATGGGCAACGTGGCGAACACGGCGCATCTGGTAGGATTAATCATCGGCCTGATCTGGGGACGCATCAGCGCGTGGTTGGCAACTCGAAGACCGGGGTGAGGATCGCCCGCAGTCTGGAATGTTTGCCTAGAATCTGAACAGGCTTCCATCCTCCTCGTTCTCGCCGTCGTCTTCTTCCTCGAATTATCTGCTGACTTTTATTCCAAAACCGAGGACGAGAACGAGAACGACGAAGAGGACGAAGGGAGGCACATTGCCTGCTTGAATCGGCACGATGACCACCATCGCGCCACGCATCACCACGGTTGAGCGGCACATGCTCGATCTCAACGGTCACAACCCACACGCCACGCCCGAGTTCAGTTGGCTCATGTCCGGCATCACGCTCGCCACGAAAATCATCGCGTCCTACGTCCAACGCGCCGGGTTGATGGAAATCATCGGCGAAGCCGGGCGCGTCAACGTGCAGGGCGAAGTTGTGCAAAAGCTCGATGAGTTCGCAAACGACACATTGCGCCGCTGTCTCGGTTATCGAAAGAACATCGGCATCCTGGTTTCCGAAGAGGACGAGGAGCCGCATGTCATTCAGGAGGCCGAGTCCGGCAAATACATCGTGCTGTTCGATCCGCTTGATGGTTCGAGCAACATCAATGCGAACGTTTCCATCGGTACGATTTTTTCCATCCTGCACCGCGATCCCGCCGTCACAGGCAACGACGTGAAGTCGCAGATACTTCAACCCGGCTGCAAACAGGTGGCGGCGGGTTACGTGATTTACGGCAGCAGCACCGTGCTCGCCTATACTGCGGGCGCGGGTGTTCACATGTTCACGCTCGATCCGTCCATCGGCGCGTATCTCCTTGCGGAGGAAAACGTGAAGATGCCCGAAACCGGCAACACCTACAGTTGCAACGAGGCTTACGAGAAGAATTTCCCGAACGGCATCCGGCGTTATCTCAAGTGGGCGAAGGAGGACGGCGGATTCAGTTCGCGCTACATCGGATCGCTCGTGGCGGATTTCCATCGGACGTTGATCCGCGGCGGCGTGTTTCTGTATCCGGGCACCCCCAAAGCGCCCGAGGGCAAACTGCGCCTGCTTTACGAAGCCAACCCGCTGGCGTTTGTGGCCGAGCAGGCAGGCGGCATGGGGAGCGATGGCGAGCAACGCATCCTCGACAAGCAACCCACCGCCATGCACCAGCGCACCCCGCTGATCATCGGCAGCAAGAACGAAGTCGAGCGCGTGCTGACGTTTTGAGTCGAAGGTGAAACGGTGACAGTATCGCGTTGACCCCGCGCGCGGGTTTCCTCAGCCTCACGTCATGCCGCTCATCAAAGTTCACACTGTGACCGGTGAGGTGAAAAGAGATGTTTTGCGGGCGTGCTGCTGAACGCTGGACTTGCAGCAGCGCGGGCCTGCCGACATTGATGTTCCTGCCCTCATTTTAGGAATCGACGTGTGATTGACGACAGACAGCGGGTCGTCGTGAAGGCCACCGCGCAAAAGGTGTTGGCTGTCCACGCGGAGTTTCTCGCCCCT
>CAYSDO010000271.1:0-6360 GCA_964429665.1 uncultured Bifidobacterium sp. | reverse complement strand
TCATCAATCTCGCCCGAGCGCGCAAGTTCGGAAACGATGATGAAACCCACTTCCTTGAAATCAAGAGCGTGCTCGTTCAGGAACTTGAGGTTATCCTCGCCGGGATGGAAGTTTCCTCGCCAACCAAGGACGAAATTCATGCCCTCATCGGGAACTCGCCATCGCTCCGTTACCTTAGTGAAATGAGCGAAGGTGCGTTGCGTGGACTGGAAAATCAGTGGCACAAGATATACATCGGCTGGCACTCAATCCTCGGCCAGCTCAAGGTGAAACAGACAACCGTTGAGCCTACAAAGGGGCTGGGCTTATCCGCCGCCCTCGGAAAACTCGGTTTGTAGCCTCTCAATTAATTCTAAACAATTTATCGTACGGGCGCGGAAGGAAACTTACGCGCCCTTCTATTTGTCGCTTGCCAAGTCCCGTTGATTTTCGTTTCTACGCTCGTGCCTGACTGGATTGCCGCCATCGTACTTGGATTGATCGAAGGAATCACCGAGTTCCTACCCGTTTCATCTACCGGCCACCTGTTGCTCGCAGAACACTGGCTTGGAGAACGGAGCGAGTTGTTCAATGTGGTGATCCAAATCGGCGCCGTCGTGGCAGTTCTCGCAGTTTTTGCCGAACGCGCCAAATCACTTCTGCTGGGATGGCAACAACCCGTAAACCGGGATTATCTGGCGAAGCTGGCCGTCGCCTTCGCACTAACGGCCGTCGGCGGTCTCTTGATGAAAAAAGCGGGATTGAAACTCCCGAAAGATGTTTCTCCCGTTGCCTGGGCAACGTTGATTGGCGGGGTCCTCTTTGTGCTGGTGGAATTGATACTGCGCGGACGGAAGGTTGCTGAAAGCGTTTCCTGGATGGTCGCCATCGCTGTCGGACTCGCACAGCTTGTGGCGGTGGCCTTTCCTGGCTCCTCGCGATCTGGCACAACTATTCTGATCGCGCTCATTCTGGGCCTGAGCCGGAGTTCTGCGACGGAATTCTCCTTCCTTCTTGGCATCCCGACGCTGCTGGCAGCGGGCGCCAAGGAAACGTTGGACGCCCTGAAAGGTCATACGCCTCACGAACCGTGGTCTCACGTCCTTCTGGGAACAGTGGTCGCCGCAGTTACAGCATTCATGGTGGTGAAGTGGCTGATGCGGTTTTTGCAAACCCACACCTTCGTGACCTTCGGGTGGTATCGGATCGCACTGGGCATTGTGATCCTCGCGCTTTTGAGCCGCTGAGTTTGCGCCAGAAATTACTCGGGCTTCGGGATAAAAACCTTCTGCCCGACCTTGAGTTTTTCCGGCAAGAGATTCGGATTTGCCTTCAAAATCTGATCCACTGTGATTTTTGTTCCTGAGGTTTTGCTGTACGCCTGCGCGATCGTAGAAAGCGTGTCTCCCTGTGCCACCTCGTGATTATAGCCCTTTCCTGAACCGGTGTTGCTGCCGCCGTTGTTTTGGGGATTGTCATTTGGGGCTGGCGTGTTTTTTGGGGGACGAACGCTGGAACTCTTGCTGAGAGTCCTGGCCAGATTCTCAATCTGCTTCGCGATGCGTTCATTGTCTTCGATCCGTTTCTTGTCAATCTCCCGCAACTTCTCCTCAAACCGCTTCATGTCGTCGTGTGTGGCGTAACTGGTGTTGGGCTGACTTGCCTGTTCACGCAACGTCTGAATCTCACGATTCATGCTGGCAATCTGTTTTTTCAGGCTCGAATTTTCCTCCTGCAAACCCTCGATGTAGCCGCTCATTTTGCCGAGGCGTTCCTCCAGTGCCGCATCCTGCGCACGCAGAACCGGTGCAACCGCAAGTGAAAAAATCATCAACCAAAGAAATTTCTGTTTCATGCGCCGACAATAGAAAGCCGGCCCTGACCGCGCAAGCCTAGTCTCTCCACCAGGACACGGTTTCTCTTGCAGGACACCACACTT
Organism: uncultured Bifidobacterium sp.; assembly: GCA_964429665.1. Taxonomy (GTDB): domain Bacteria; phylum Verrucomicrobiota; class Verrucomicrobiia; order Limisphaerales; family JADLHS01; genus JADLHS01. The sequence goes on along the minus strand of CAYSDO010000271.1, from coordinate 4,442 downwards.
GTCTCTTGCTCCCCTGCCCGACACGTTTAACCTCCCTGCGTGGACTGGTTCACAGGCAACGGATCCGACCGACATCTCTTCCTGCTCGCCGTCGTTCTTTATGGCGTGAGCATGATTCATTCGGTGTTTCTCTGGCGGAAGGGATTCCGCCGGGATGATCGCATCAATTACTTGATGCTCCTCGGCGCTTTCGCCCTGCACACCACCGCACTCTTCCAACGCGGTTTCTCACTCAACCGCTGCCCTGTCAACAATCTCTTCGAAGCGATGATGTTCTTCACCTGGGCGACCACGTTGACGTATCTCATCATTGGCTTGATGCCGCGACTCCGATTCATCGGCGCTTTCGCGTCTCCTGTGCTCTTTGTAGTGGGCGTGTTTTCTTTGATGCCTTCGCTCGACCCGCCGCACGGTGATAAACCTGTTTTTTCTGGTGGTCTGCAGAGCCTTCACGCCGCAACCATCATGCTGGCGTACGGAGCGTTCAGCTTGTGTGCGGCAGCAGCAGCTTTGTTCCTGATGCAACAACACAATCTCAAATTCGACAAACTTCGCGCAATGCTCTCGCTGTTGCCTTCCATTGAACGGCTGGACAAGGTCGCCTCGCGCCTTGCACTTGTAGGCTTTGTGCTGTTGACCATCGGCCTGGCTGCAGGCGGTCACCTGCCACGCAAAGATGGCGTCGCCTATTGGAAAGACACCAAAGTGCTTTGGTCGGCGTTTCTGTGGGTGTTTTACGGAGGACTGCTGTTCGGACGCATGCGGGCCATATTCACCGGGCGAAGGTTTGCAATTGGTCTGATCGGCATCTTCGTGTTCCTCGTGCTCACGTTCTGGGGTACGAACCTACTTTCAACTTTGCACCAACCATGAGCATCGTAGTCGTAGGACTCAGCCACCGCACATCCCCCGTCGAATTGCGGGAACGATTTGCGTTCGTCGAAACCAAGATTCCAGAGGCGCTCCACAAAATCCGCAGCAATGGACTGGCAACTGAAGCTGTCATCCTTTCCACCTGTAATCGCGTCGAACTCTACATCGCCACTTCAAACGACCCGGTGCAAGCAATGCGCGAATTAAAACAGTTTTTTGCCCGCATTCATGCCCAACCCGAACCCGAAGGACAGGAACTTTACTCCCTGCACGAACCTCACAGCGTTCATCATCTGTTCAAGGTGGCATGCGGCCTCGACTCGATGGTGTTGGGCGAGACAGAAATTTTGGGCCAGCTCAAAAAAGCCTACGATCTCGCGTTGCAAAGTGGATATACCGGCGCACGGCTGAACAAAGCCTTTCAGCGCGCATTCAATGTCGCCAAGCAGATCCGCACTGAAACCAACATCCAGCGAGGCAGCATCTCCGTCGCATCTGTGGCAGTGGAACTCGCCCAGAAAATCTTCAGCTCGCTCGAAAGCCACGAAGTCATGGTCATCGGAGCCGGCGATACGAGCGAGAAAACCGCCCGCGCACTTCTCTCGCGTGGGGCAAAAGGCATCGTAGTCGCAAACCGCTCGGTTGATCGCGCAGAAGCATTGGCGAAAGATCTCGGTGGACGCGCCGTCAAATTCGAAGATTGGTCGCAGGAGTTCGAAAAAATAGACATCGCCATCAGCAGCACCGCTGCACAACACCACATTTTGGATCGAGCGCGACTTGAACCGCTCATGAAACAACGTCGCAATCGTCCGCTGCTGCTCATTGACATTGCGGTGCCGCGAGACATTGACCCTGAGGTGAACCATCTTGACAACGTCTATCTCTACAACGTGGACGATCTGCAGGCCATCGCGAACGACTACCTTGATCAACGCAAAGACGAGATCTCGAAATGCGAGGCAATCATCAAGGAGAAAGCGCGGTCGGTGATCCAGCAGAGCGTGTCCACGGCTGCATGTCGCGTCATGGAGCGAAAAGAGTCCTTTGGCTTATGAACAATCCGACGAACCGCCCCATCACCATCGCCACCCGAGGGAGTGCGCTCGCCCTCACGCAGACTCACTTGATTCTTGAATTATGCCGCAAAGCCTTTCCGGCACTAAGATTCGACTACAAGATCATCAAAACCACAGGCGACAAATTGCAGACCGCATCCATGTCCAAAACAGATCCGAGTCTGCCAAAAGGATTGTTCACCAAGGAGCTTGAAGTCGCTCTCCTCAAAGGTCAGGCCGATCTCGCAGTTCACAGTTTGAAGGATTTGCCCACGGAACTGCCGGAGGGATTGATGCTGGTCGCTACACCCAAGCGCGCTGATGTGCGCGATGTCTTGATTTTTCGGGCGGCGGGCCGGAGTGGACTCCGCGGATTCCAGTCACACACCAGGCTGACGGATTTCCCCGTGGGCGCAACCATTGCCACCAGCAGCACCCGGCGCGCAGCACAATTGCGCCTTGCCCGGCCCGATTTGAACATCGTCGAGATACGCGGCAACGTCGCCACGCGCATGACCAAGGTCGCCGAACGCGGCGAACTTGACGCCACAGTCCTTGCGCTCGCCGGAATCTCACGACTCAAATTCACCATCACATCCGACGGCAGGCTGACTGGCGATGCCGTTCCAGCTGGACTTCTCGCCACGGTCATTGACATTGAAACGATGCTTCCGTGTGTCGGCCAGGGCGCAATCGGCATCGAGATTCGCGCCAACGACGAGCATATCGCGAAGATTTGCGAACAACTGAATCACTTCAACACGTTCCAAGCCGTGACTGCTGAAAGGGCATTTCTTCGAGGGATGGGTGGCGGCTGCCAAAGCCCTGTTGCGGCCTACGCCGAGATTAATGGCGACAAGATCAGCATGCGCGCTGTTTCTTTCAAGGACGGCCCAGTCAAACGCACTGAAGGGAAGCGCCATGTCAAAGAAGCCGCGAAGCTAGGCGAAGAGTTGGCGGCAGAATTGCGCTGACCTGTTTCTTAATGATGCCCGCCGCAGCAACCGTCACCTTTATGATCATCGCGGTCATCATGATCGTGGCGGCAATTCTCATCATGCACATGTCCGCCACCGCCACGACGATTGCGAAGATTCAACAAGATCACCCCGACAAACATCACGACAAGAATCGGAATCAGTATCTTCATAATTCCAAAATGTTTCACTCAGTGCCGCGACATCAAGAAACCTACCAGCGCAAATCCCAGCGCGGGTAACAATCCACCCAGTATGCCGCCCAGCACGCCTGCTTCCCGCGTCGGCAGCTTTCTCCCGAGCCAGTCCGCAATGTAGCCGCCTGCAAACCAGCCGACAGGTGTTCCAACAAAAAAACCGAGGATGCCAAAGGTGCGAGCCGCAGAGAGATCGGTCACATTGCGCGTCATGATGGCATACGGAATCGCCACCCCCATCAAGCCGCCGAAGGATCCAAGCACGGCTCCTATGACGGCTCCCAGATTTTCCTTCCCAAAACTCGGTTCGCGCATGGATTGAACTGCAACACACTAAAAACACTTGGGCAAGCAGAAGTTTTCCCCACGACGCAATGTTGCCGGCACTGAACTAAGGCCGCTGCAAAATCGATGGCAACTCACCGTCTTCGTTGCCAATAAAACGCTCGCAACCGTCCACGCTTCGTGGCGAAAGGACCTTGCGGATTTCGAGATTTCGAGCAGCGCTGCAAACAAATGTTGACTTACCGCTGAATCTGGGAAACCGGTTTGTTGTTCAACAAAATCGTCTCGCCAGAGCTCCAAGAACGTTCAACACCGTCAATCGTCAGCACGCGCGGCATTACCTGGATTTGGTGTCCGAACATCTCGCAAGCCGCAGTACCAGGCAGGAACAGCGGATCAAGAAAGATGCACTTCCCGAATGGCAGATCAAAAGGAACGGCGCGACCCTGACCAAATGCCACCGTCTCGCTCGTATTCGTTGTCACCACAACTCCGCCGAACACGAGTGTTACATTTGAAATTCCAAGCGTGGTTTGATTGATGAACAGCATCGGCGAACTGTTCGTCTGCGAGAAAGTCAGCCGCCACGGGCCTTTGACAAATCGTCGCCGTTCGACCCAATTGAACACGACAAAGTAACCGACAATCACAACCACTCCGAGTAGTGCGATTTGTTTCCAGATTGATTTGGGGTTCATCGGGTGAGGAACTGCATAGCGCACACCTTGCTGACTTGCCGAACCGAAGCTCGGAGCGCAGCAGCGAGCAAGGCTGGTGGAGCCGACAGGATTCGAACCTGCGACCTTCTCATTGCGAACGAGACGCTCTACCAACTGAGCTACGACCCCATCCACCAATTCCGGCGCACATACTACTGTCAGAAATACAGGTTCCGCGCAACAACAGATTCCGACGATGGCGCTCAACGCTTGTCCTGCATCCTGCTGCCAGGCCGCTTCCATTTCCTGCGGTTGGTTTGCGCTTCAGAGGCTTCCATCTGACTCCGAAAATCGCATTGAATGAGACTGACCGCCCCCTTGAAAGTGTATTTC
>CAYSDO010000270.1:0-6389 GCA_964429665.1 uncultured Bifidobacterium sp. | reverse complement strand
GCCTGCGCACAGACCACCTCGATGTCATGCACATCCACGCGCTGAAAAATCTGAAAGACCTCGAAGCCATTGAAGCGCGCGGCGGGGTGTTGGAGGCAATCTACGAGGCACGCGATCAGAAAATCACGCGCGCCATCGGCATCACCTGTCATGCTGATCCCGTGGCTTTGCAAACGGCCCTTGAGCGACATGACTTCGATTGCACTCAGATGGCGCTCAACGCCGGACTCACCAGCATGACTGACGGAATGAAGATTGCACCTGCCGGCCCCGCCTGTTTTGAAAGACTCGCGCTCCCGGTGGCCGTCCGCAAACGCATGGGTGTGATCGCCATGAAAGTGTTCGGTCAGGAGCAACTCGTCGGAGCCGCCGCTCCTGAAAAGCTTCTCGCCTACGCCTTGTCCTTGCCTGTGAGTCTCGCGAGCGTAGGGATGCCTCAAATCGAACTCATCGAACGGAACGCCGCGCTTGCTCGCTCGTTCGCCGCCATGTCCAGTCGCGAACGAAACCGTCTCGTGGACTCAATCGAAACCGGACGGAAGCACGCGATGCATCAATTCTTCCGCAACCACGAGGACGCTTGATTGGTGCCCAACCCCTAAAATGAACCGCCATCCTTTGCGCCCTTGCCAGCGCCGACTTTTCAAAATGGCAGAGATGAGCGTTTAGTGACAGGCAGAAATGTTGTCAGCATCATGAAAAAGAGGCTGGCCACAGGCCAGCCTCTTCACCGTTCCCCGTTTCCCCACCTCTAATTTGCAAATCCAAAAACTCGTCTCACGGCGACACTGCACGATAAAATCGAATGGTGGCCTGGGCCGCCGTTGTATCTGTGAACGCCGCCTCGCCCACCGCGTTGTTCGTCACACTGCCCATCGTCGTCCACTGGGTCGCCGTCGGGGTAGAAGCACGCTGGACACGCCACGTTGTTTCCGGTGACCCGCTCAAACCGATTCGCATTGTGCCGTTCGATTGTTTTGCGAGTTGCAAACCTGTTGTTACCGGAGCCGCGCTCGCAAGTGCTGCACGATAATACCGCGCTGCCGCGTTGTTTATCATCAAATCCAAGGCCACCACATCGCCCAGCACGCTGGCCGTTACGTTTGTCAACATTCGCCACGTCGCCCCCGAAGGAGCATCCGCATACTCCACACGACACACCGTGCCTGGCGCAGCCTTGAGCGCGACCCGCCATTTGTTCGACTCCTTCGTCAATTGAACACGCGACAACGCCGGCGGACTGTATCGAAGCGCATTTGAGGGCATGCTCTCCGCGCCGGTCGCCCCGTAGGACACGGCATAAAACTCATAACTCACGCCCGCCTGAAGGTTCATGAACGTGGCCTGCTGCGTCCGCCCGGTATCCATCCGGTTTGTGGCCGGCTCATTCGCAGGGCCGTAATAAATTGCGTAACCTGCCACGTTCGGATCGGTACTCGCATCCCATTTCAATGTCACCGGACAGGCCCGCAACGGTGCCGCATCCACTGAGATCAAGAGAAAATACAGCACCACAAACAACGCCCGAAACAACCAAGCCCGCCGCAAAACAAAATACATCATGAAAAACTCACTACAGGTTCTAAAGCGCATCCTACATGGAACGCACTCCGGCTCGCACAAGTGCGCTTTAGCAACGCCGGTGCCAGTTGCGAATAGTTTGCAGGGGGTTCAGCCCGGTTGATTTTCGACGCGTGCAAATCAACGCCTTGGAAAAGTCAGACTCCGAACGACGAGTTTTTTTGATTGATCACACGCCAACCATTTCAAATGTCGTGAAGTTTCCGGACGAGCAACGACCGGTTTCCGGTCACCGCCTTTGCATTGGCCAACTGTGTCGAACAGGTGGAAATAAATCTTCCTCGTTGTTCTTTACGTCCTCGTCTTCAAAACCGCCTGCCAAGTCGAGGGTGCGAATGACAACAAGAGCGAGACGAAAGGTTCAGATTCGGAAAATCTTGCCCGCAATTCCATGTTGGTCGCAAACATGCTCGCAATTACCGCAGCGCCAGCTAGACTCGGAATGTGCTGGTGAAGTCGGAAAAACCATGCGTGTATTGATCATTGATGACGAGGAAAGCATCCGCCGTACTCTGACGGTGTTACTGGAAGGCTTGGGACATGAAGTCACCGGAGTCGGAAACGGCGCGTCGGCGTTGAAAGAACTCGACAAAGCGCAGTTCGAAATCGCGTTCCTCGACGTGAAACTCGACAACGAAAACGGCATAGAACTCCTGCCCGATCTCCTGCGCGGTAACGTCCACATGGACATCGTCGTCTTCACCGCGTTCGCCTCGATCGAGAGCGCCGTGGAGGCCATGAAGGCGGGCGCGACGGATTACCTGCCCAAGCCCTTCACTCCAGAGCAAATCCGCCAAATACTCCGCAAGGTCGGCAAAACCCGGCAGCTAGAAGGTAAGGTCGCCAATCTTGAATCCCGCCTTTCATCCATCGCCCCGCCCGCTGATCACGAAACGGTCGAGCCGTCAATGGAGCGTGCGTTCCATCTTGCCTTCACCGTCGCCTCCACACCTGCTTCCGTGCTGTTGCTAGGCGAAAGCGGCACGGGCAAGTCCGTCATGGCCCGCGCCGTTCACGAAAGAAGCGCGCAAAAGGACAACGCCTTTGTCACCATCAGTTGCCCGAGCCTCTCCGGTGAACTGCTTGAAAGTGAATTGTTCGGTCGCGTGAAGGGTGCTTACACCGGTGCGACCAGCGATTCCTGGGGCAAGGTCGCCGTGGCGGACGGCGGCACGCTGTTCCTTGACGAGATCGGCGAACTCCCGCTCGAAATCCAGCCCAAGCTGCTCCGGTTGCTTCAGGAGCGCGAATACGAACGCGTCGGAGAATCCAAAACCCGCCGCGCCAACGTCCGCGTCATCGCGGCCACCAACCGCAACCTCGAAACCGCCGTGAAGGAAAAACAATTCCGCGAGGATTTATTCTACCGACTCAACGTCGTGCCCATCCACATTCCGCCGTTGCGCGAGCGCCCGCGAGATTTGAAACGGATGGCGGAAACATACCTGAAGTTTTTTGCAGCCCAGTGCGGAAAAAAATTGGAAGGCATCTCCCCCGAAGCCGAGGCCGTACTACAACGCCATGCCTGGCCCGGAAATTTGCGCGAGCTTCGCAACGTGATCGAGCACGCGGTGATTTTTGCCCGCACCAATCGCATTGAACCCGCCGATTTGCCTGACAAGCTAAGTCAACCCGGCACAAGCTCCGCGAGTAACGGCGCTCAGGTGGGCATGCGAACCACCCTTGAACAAGTGGAGAACGAGCACATCCGACGCATACTTGCGCAAACGACGACGATGGAGGAAGCCGCGCAGATGCTGGGGATTTCCCGCGCGACGCTCTACGAGCGAAAAAGGAAGATGGCCAACTGACCCAGTAATCCGCGCCGCCCGCGCATGTTACGCACCCGCATTTTTCTCAACCTGATTCCCTTCGTGGGTCTGCTGGTGGCTGTTGGCGTGTACGCCATCATCCTGTTCTCACGACTGGCGAGCGAGGTCAATCGGACGGTGACCAACAATTACAACAGCGCCTCTGCCGCAGCAAGCATGGGTCTGGCGCTCTCGCGCATGGACACCGCCCTCCAACGTGCAATCAACAGTGACGCCAACACTCCGCGCCAGATGTTCGAGGCCAATTTTCGCGTCTTTGAGGAGAATCTTCGTAACCTCAAGGCCAACGAGGTCATGGCAGATCGCTCGCTACTGTTGACACAGCTTGGCACCAATTTCACCGAGCTCAGGATCTCCGGTTCCGGCATATTGAATTCCTTTGGTCCTCGACAGCGCAGACAGATTTACGACGACGAAATCGTCACACGCACCCCGGTGATGAGTTCGCTGATTGAACAGATTCGGATCGCCAACCAGGACAACATTGTAACCACGGGAAAACAAATCCAGCACGTCACCCGTTCCCTCAGCAGCTTCATGATCGCCGGACTTGTGGTGGCGGTTTTCATCTCCTTCTTCGCCAGTTACAAGCTCGGCAAGGCCATCCTGCGTCCAATCCAGACCCTGACAAACGCCGCCCGCGAAATCGGACAGGGCAAACTGAACCTCACCGTACCCGTCCTCTCCAGCGACGAACTGGGCGAACTTGCCACCACATTCAACAACATGGCCGCGCAGTTGAACCTATATCGCGAAGGCACCACAGAACAGATCGTCCGGCTGCACCGCACAATGGAGGCGGCGTTGGCCTCCTTCTCAGACCCGATCTTCATCATTGACCGGATGGGGCGTATCGAACTCAAAAATCGCGCAGCCCAGGAATTGGGCGCGCAGTTGGGATTGGACAGCGGACTCCCACCACGCTTGCACGCCGCCGCCGACGAGGTTTTGCGGAGCAGCAAGGACTTTCTTCCGGATAGCTTCAAGGAAGTCCTGACGTTCCGCGTAAAGGGCGAGGAAAAATCCTTCCTGCCACGCATTCACATGGTCCGCGAAGCAGACACAAAACCCGTGGGTGTGGCCGTGGTGTTACACGATGTCACCCGTTTCCGGCTGCTCGACGACGCCAAGACCAATCTCGTCAATACCGTCAGCCACGAACTCAAGACACCGCTCACCAGCGTGCGCATGGTGCATCATCTCCTTCTCGAAAAAAGCCTGGGATCACTCAACAAAAAGCAGGAGGAACTTCTCGAAACCGCCCGCAAAGATTCCGAGCGCCTGCTCAAAATGCTCGACGCATTGCTCGACATAGCACGACTCGAAGCCGGCGCGTCCTCGCTCGCATTGGAAAGCGTCAGCCCTTCCGACCTCGTCCACTCCATCCGCGATGAAGTGCAGCGCACCATCACCGACCAGGGATTGAAACTGGTCTGTGAAATCGAGCCGTCGCTGCCAAATGTACTTGTGGATCGTCAGCAGATCGGCCCCGTGTTTCACAACTTTATATCCAACGCTGTCAAACACTCGCCGCCAGGTGGAAAAATCCAGATCAACGCCGCCGCTCTTACAGATGGAAGTGTGCAATTCAGCGTAAAGGACGAAGGCGCGGGAATTCCGGAACAGTACCAAGGACTGATCTTCGACAGGTTCTTCCGCGTACCCGGGCAGAAAAAACGCGGTGTCGGTCTCGGCCTTTCCATAGCGCGCGAAATCGTCGTGGCCCACGGCGGCCGTGTCGGTGTGCGCAGCGAACCCGGCAGAGGCAGCGAGTTTTACTTCATCCTGAATGGCGACGAAACCGGGGCGATTTGACGAAAGCTTCCACAGCAAGCCACGCGATGAACAGCCCAGTCACGCCTACGCACACCGGCGCGAGGTAGCGATCCAGCGGCAACGCCCCACCACCTTTCGGCAAAACCGCGCCAAAAACAATCTGCTCGCCCTCGCCTGGAAACGGCGCGCTTGACTGAACCCTTCCGGATTTGTTCACGCCCTGAGAAATACCCGAGCTGGCCAGACGGAAAATCGGAATGCCATATTCAGCCGCGCGAACCGGGGCCACACGCGCGTGCAACTCGTGTTGATGGCGACCCCATTCGGCCACGTCCATTGTTGGAACGATCAACATCTGCGCGCCCTGCCGCACCAGCTCATCGGTCACGCGAGTGTAGCTCAAGTCATAGCAAATGCAGATGCCGATCTTGCCCCACGGCGATTCCCACACTTTTTGTTCCGGCGCGGGCAAGCCGTCTTTGAAGAACTGGATCGGAACGCTCTTGACCTGTTTGAAAACCACTTCGCCATTTGTGCTGATGACATACGCGGTATTGTAATAGTTCGTCCCGGACAAAGCTTCCTTGCCGCCGACGATGAGGAATTTTTGATTCTTGCGACACCAATCCTTCAAATCCTCCGTCGGCTCGCCGTCGAGGGTGTATTCGCTCAACACAATCAGATCGAGGTTGGTCGAAGCACGAACCCCTCGAAGCCTGATGTTTGGCTGCATGGTTAGCACCTTGTCGAGCGCCTGCCGAATATCTTTTTCGTTTGGAAATTCTAATTGAACACCGCGAGGACAAAAGCCGCTCGCGGGAGCTTGCTATTCGCTGGAATCAGCAAGGCAGCTAAAAACGCCATGATAATTATGATAATGGCGATCTGGATGAGAGTGAATCTTTTCAGACAATATCGACTAGCATCAGGAATCAAGAGAACGAACGCCATAGATACAAATCCGATTCCATACATCCCCAACAATCCTGTCGGAATGAAAGACCACTCCGCAAAAGCAAACCCCACGTTCAGCCACGAGAATTTCAGGTAGTAAAGTTCACTGCGAAAATACTCCAGCCCAGTCCACAGAAATGGCACGAGCAACGCGCCGCGTTTCATCCCAAACCGCGCCAATCCGAGGTGCGCGAGCGCTAGAAACAGAGCAATCCAGAACGCCAGCACCAGCCACAGCGCGATCGC